>CAZDTG010000019.1:0-43620 GCA_964508005.1 uncultured Steroidobacteraceae bacterium | reverse complement strand
AGAATCCCGATCACCTGAACCTGCGAGTCGCGCGCCAGCGGGCCGAGGCACAGGCGACGCGCCAGGCGCTGGCGGTCGCCAGGGGGAATCTGTCCCGGGCGGCCGAGTTTCTCGGTGTTACACGGCCCACCTTGTATGATCTGTTGGAGAAGCATCGCATCGACGCAGCGCAGTTCGGGCGCAGCGCCACCGCCGCGGCGATCGAGACTGCCGCTGAACTGCCATCCACCTCGACGGACCCGGATAAACCTCAGGAGTCGGTAGCGCAGAGCGGCGCCGCAGCGCCTCTCGGCGGCTCCGGACGATAAAAAAAACCGCCCGGGAAGGGCGGTTTCCTACGGTGCCCGGCTCCTGAGCTGGGCTCGAAGACGGGGACTGGCGACAGCATTCAAGTCTCAGGGAGGGAGGAAAACTGGAGCGCGATCACCACACCGGGACAAGTAGCCTTCTACAGGCACGTACAATGAGACCCCGGAAAGCTGCGAAAGTTGACCGGGTTTACCGTTCTTTGCACTTCTTCAAAGCGGCACCGTTCGGTTACAAGTCCGGTTAGTCAGTTACGGCTGTTACGCCACAAGAGCCTTAAGCCCGGCCGATGCCCTGGGTTTGAGCAACGCTTCTTTCGCGAGCCAGGTCGATCATTCGGGATTTCGCGGTGCAGCCGACAGCATGGCCCGGCAATCCCAAACTGCCGCAAAAAGGCGGGTCGCCAGGCAGTTTGTCGACGATCAGCGACATTCGAAAGTCACGTAAATTCAATGACTTGTCAGCTATGTCGCCAGCTGGTGCACGAAATTGTCGGGCACAGGCGACATCCGGTGCCGCTCTCAGGTTCCGTATCCTTCCCAAAACTCTGCAATACGTTGATTCTAAAGGCAATGTAATAATGGCATGGGCATTGCAAGCCTCCGTGCAGCCTTTGCAACGTCATAGGCTCAGGTGCGGATGTTGGCCTGCTTGTCTCCATCGGCACTTTCGCGCTCCGGCCTGTCGGGAGCCCCAGGAGGACTGATTTGAGGCTTATCAAAGCCGTTTGCGCGACTGCGCTCGTTTCGCTCGCCCTCGCCGGTTGCGGTGGAGGCGACCCCGTTACCGTCAACTCGACTGCGGCGTCCACAGCCAAAGCCGCTGCTGCCGCCACCGTCACGATATCCGGTACGCCCACGACGGGCGCGACGGTGGGCACGAACTACAGCTTCACTCCGACCGCCAGCGATTCGGACGGTGGCCAGCTGACGTTCTCGATACAGAATGCTCCGGCCTGGGCCACCTTCAACACAGCGACCGGTCAGCTCTCGGGCAGTCCGAAGGCCACGGACACCGGGAGCACCCTGAATATTGTCATCGCCGCTGCCGACGGCTCGGCCAGAGCATCGTTGCCGGCGTTCACCATTACGGTCACCTCCACACCTGGCACGCCGACGCCCACGACCGGTACAGCCACCGTGTCCTGGGTCGCGCCCACGCAAAACACCGATGGAACGGCGCTTACCGACCTGGCGGGATTCAACATCTACTACGGCATCAGCTCCTCCTCCCTGACGCAGAAGATTCAGGTCCAGGGCCCCGGCACCACCAACTATGTCGTAACCGGCCTGAGCACCGGCACCTGGTATTTTGCGGTCAGCTCCGTCGCGACTGATGGTGCGGAAAGCGCCTATTCCGCCGTTTCGAGCAAGACGATCACCTGACCGATCGATCCATCTGACCGATCCACCTGACGAGGCGGCCGCCAGCGGCGGACGCCCCTCTCCAATCCAAACAGTTCCGGCCAGTCTGACATCCGGTTGCGATGTCGATCCGACATTGATCTGACAGTCGCAATGACTGGTCGGCGTCTCGCGTGTTGCCACGGGGAGAATTCTCCAAGCGATTCCGTGAGCTCGCGTCAAGCTCGATTCAACATTATGCGCGCCGAGTGCGATTCATGTCGGCGGTGCACGACATGCTTGCGCCTCGCGACGTCTCCCGATCGCGACGAGTTGCATTGTGTGAGGTATCCACGTATTTCTAACAGCGCGAAGTAGTTGTAGGCATTGCATGCATGAGGCAAACCCGCCGCGAGGCGGGGACGCAAAGCCTCCGGTCTCGGGAAGCAAACGAGATAGCGGGGTTGCCGGCGAGCGCTCGCCGTTACGAGCGATTTGTCGTCATCCGCTGTCTGTTCGCTCCCGAGCTTGATTGTCGGCGTGTTCGGGCCAGGCCCAATAGAATCAGGGTAGGGACAGATGGAACGATATCAACGCTGTTATGCGGCGCCTTTCGCGCGCTATTTCTTGTGCACTGCGGTCACCGCCGCTCTGGCGGCTTGTGGTGGGAGCGGAGAGTCCTACTCTTCGACGTCACTGTCGATATCCTCCAGCCAGACTGCTGCCGGTCCTCAATCCGTCAGCCCGCCCTCCATAAGCGGCATTCCCGCCAGGACGGTTGTCGCGGGCTCCAGGTACTCGTTTCAGCCGAGCGCCTCGGACACCAAAGGGGATGCGCTGACGTTCTCCATCGAAAATATGCCCTCATGGGCGGCGTTCGATACAACATCCGGAGCGCTCACGGGCACGCCCTCGGCGAACAATGTTGGCAGTTATCAGTCGATCACGATCAGCGTCTCGAACGGAAAGGCTATTGCCCAGCTTGCGCCTTTTACGATTCAGGTGACCGCGCCGGCCGGCTCGGCGCCGCCGCCGAACCTGCCGCCCACGATCACGGGAACGCCGGTTGGCTCGGTGCTGGCTGGATCGCATTATGCGTTTCAGCCGGCCGTGTCCGATCCCGACGGCGACCTGCTCGTATTCTCGATAACAGGTCAGCCTTCGTGGGCCTCCTTCAGCGCTTCGACGGGACTGCTCAGCGGCACTCCCGCGAGCGCCAATGCCGGCACCTATCCGAACATCGTCATCAGTGTGAGTGACGGCCACAGCAGTGTCTCGCTCGCCGCGTTCACAATCACGGTGACGGGCCTTCCGCCGGGCCTCCCCACCGACACACCGCCCACGATAACGGGGACCCCGGCCACCTCCGTGCAAGCCGGAGCGAACTACTCGTTTCAGCCGGCCGCATCCGATGCCGACGGCAACACGCTGACATTCGCGATTGCCAACAAACCCTCCTGGGCGACCTTCAGTACGACCACCGGACAGCTCAGTGGCATACCCGCGACAATGAACGTGGGTACGTACTCCAACATCACCATAAGCGTGAGCGATGGCACGGCGATCGTCTCGCTGCCTGCATTCAGCGTCCAGGTCGCCGCCCCGCCGGCCATCCCGCCAACGATCGGCGGCAATCCCCCGACGCAGGCGCAGGTGGGCACGGCTTATTCATTCACGCCGACCGCGAGCGATTCGAGCGGGAAGACCCTCAGCTTCAGCATCCAGAACAAGCCCAGTTGGGCCACTTTCAGCATCGCGACGGGGCAGTTGAGCGGCACTCCGGGGACGGCTGATGCCGGTACGGATGCCAATATCGTGATCACCGTGAGTGACGGTACGATCAGCGCGGCGCTCGGAGCCTTCACAATCACGGTGGCTGCCGCACCGCCGGTACAGACGATGGGTACGGCGAGCCTGTCTTGGGCCGCGCCAACCCAGAATACCGACGGCACGCCGATTACGAATCTCTCCGGCTACGTAATCTCGTACGGCATGAGTGGTACCCTGCTATCGCAGACCGTGAGCATTGCGAACCCGGCCACGACGAGCTACACGGTTCAAAACCTGGGGTCAGGCACGTGGTATTTCGCCGTGAGTGCCGCCGAAAGCGACGGCACCACGAGCTCCTTATCCACCGTCGTCAGCAAAACGATCCCGTAGGCTGCGAGTTTTATGTCGCCTTAGCACCGTTGCGGTGCAAAGGCCCTCGACGAGCTCCTGGCCGCGTAGCGTGACTTGCGTCACACGTGCGATCGCGACGTCCTGCTTGGATGGGATTAAAATCGAGCAACGCCGGGGCCATCCCTCCCGGAACACACTGCCCCGGGCGTTCGATCCACAAGAACAGGAAAAATGGCTGCGCCCTTCGAGACTCGGTGCCCCGGCCGTGAGCGCGCCGAGGCGATGGAGATGGCGGCCTGAATTCGTAGGTGACCACTTCGCAGAGGGGGGCCCTACAGGTAACAATGTCTACTGGTAGACGATCGGGCGCGGAAGGGTTTCACACCGGCAAATCCCCGACGTCGAGGCTGCTATGACCTTCAATCGTTCATTCGCTCTTGTGCGCCGCCTGCAGATTGTTGCACTCGGGGCGGCGCTGCTGCTCCCCGCTCTCGTGTTCGCGCAAGCCGTCCACGCTCCCGTGAGCTCGCCGGCACCGCAGACTCCGAGGGAGCAGAAGGTGGATCCGAACCAATACGTGATCGGACCCGGCGACATGCTGCAGGTTTTTGTCTGGCGCAATCCCGAGCTCACGGCCACGGTTCCGGTGAGGCCGGATGGCAGGATCTCCACGCCCCTCGACGAAGACATGGTCGCAGTGGGAAAAACACCGTCCCAGCTCGCGCGCGACATTGAGAAGGTGCTCTCGGAGTACGTCCGCGCGCCCACCGTGAATGTCATCGTGACCCAGCCTGTGAGCGCTTATAGTCAGATCCAGGTCATCGGCCAGGTGACGAAGCCGGGATCGCTTCCCTATCGCGCGGGCATGAAAGTGCTCGATGCGGTGCTCGCGGTCGGGGGTCTGACACAGTTCGCCTCGGGGAATCGTGCGAAGGTGGTGCGCACGGTGGACGGGCATGAGCAGCAATTGCACGTGAAGCTGGACGCGCTCGTGAACAAAGGCGACATGAGCCAGAATCTCGATCTGCGGCCCGGGGACGTGCTGGTCGTGCCGGAATCGCTGTTCTAGAAAGGTCACATGAGAGAGCTGCTCGAACAAAGTCTCGCGATCCTGCGCGAAATCTGGCGTTATCGCTGGATCGCCCTCGGGGCGGCGTGGGGCATCTGTGTGGTGTCCTGGGCTGTGATCCTCGTACTCCCGAATAAATACGAGGCTCGCGCGCGTGTGTTCGTCGATCCGAGCACGGCACTCAAACCCGTGATTCAGGGGCTCGCGATCGAGCAGGATGTCAATGCCGAGCTCAACCTGGTCCGGCAGTCCTTGATGAGCCGCCCTCATCTGCAGAAGATCCTCGACGAGACCGGACTGGCGCCGGCGGTGAAGACCTCCGAGGCAAGGTCGAGAGCCATCGACGCCTTGGGCGAGCGCATCGACATCGTGTCGGCCGCGCCGGCCGGGACTGAGATGGCATCCAGCAAGCTCTACACCATCAGCTACGCCGACACGGACCGTGACCGCGCCATCCGGGTCGTGCAGATACTGCTGGACTCCTTCATGGAGGGCACGATCGGGGGCAAGCGCAACGGCTCCCTGCAGGCGCAGGCCTTCGTCGAGGCCCAGATCAAGGACTATGAGCAGCGGCTCGCCCAGGCCGAGCAGAGCCTGGCGGCATTCAAGAAGCAGAACGTCGGGCTGGTTCCGGGGGACCAGTCCGATTATTTCACCCGGCTGCAGACCGAGATCGATGCCGTGAAGAAGACGCAGACGGCCCTCGGTATCGCCGAGACACGGCGCACCGCCCTGCAACAGCAGTTGCGCGGCGAAGGACCGCTGGCTGCTGGACCCATGCAAGGGGTCTCCATCGGGCCTAATGGGGCGTTGCAGCCCGGCGGCGATACGCTTTCCCGCATCCAGGAAACCCAGGCCAAGGTCGATGACCTGCTGTTGCGCTTCACGGAAAAGCATCCTGATGTCATCGCGTTGCGTCAGACGCTCCAGGACTTGAGGCAACGTCGTAAGGCTGAGCTCGAAGCCCTCAAGCGCGGGGACGCGGGGGCCGCGGTCGTCACGGGTGCGAGCGCCAATCCCGTCTACCAGAGCATTCAGCTCGCGCTCAACCAGGCGGATGTCGAGATCGCGGGCCTGCGGGGCGAGCTGAGCGATCACCAGGCAAAGGTGATCGAGCTGCGGCGGCTGGTGGACACCATGCCGCAGGTGGAAGCGGAGTTCGCGCGCCTCAACCGTGACTACAATGTCAACAAGGCGCAGTACACCGCGCTGGTCGAGCGGTTGCAGCAGGCCAAGCTCGGAGAGGAGGCGGAGGAGAAGGGCTCGGTGCGCTTCGAGGTCATCGACCCGCCCACCGCCGCGTTCCGCCCTGTATCGCCCAGGCGCACCCTGTTGCTGTTCGGGGCTTTTGTCGCGGCGCTGGCGGGCGGCGGCGGGCTCGCTTATCTGCTCACGACGATGCGGCCGGTATTCCATACCGCGCGGCAGCTGGGCGAGATCACTGGAGCGGCGATCTATGGCGTCGTAAGCGCGACCCGGGACGCGAGTCGAACCCTGGCAGTTCGTGAGCAATACATCCGCTACTCTGTCGCGTGCGGTGCATTGTGCGTAGCGCTGATCGTGGTGGTGATCGTCGGAAAAGCTTTCAGCCCGCTGGGCTTCGGGCCGCACTAATCAGGACGGTAAGGGAGAGAACGTTGAGCCTGGTCGAAAAGGCGCTGAAAAAGATGCAGGGCGAGGCGGCGGTCCCCGAGCGGGTCAACCCCGGCACGCAGCGTGCCTCCGACGGGGTGCCCGAGGTCGCCAGGGCGGCGCCGGCTATTCCACTGACCGTGTCGTCGCTGCAGTCAGGATGTCGCAGCGACAAGGTCGTCCACGTAAACCCAGGCGCGCTGCGCGCCCGTGGATTTCTGCCGCGCCCGGAGGACGAGCGCCGGCTCGCGGGGGAGTATCGCCAGATCAAGCGCCCAATCATGGCCATTGCCAAGGGCAAGGACCGGGGTGTTCCCCCGTCGCAGAGCGCGAGGGTCGTCATGGTCGCGAGCGCGATGCCGGGTGAAGGCAAGACCTTCACCAGCATCAATCTGGCGCTCAGCATGGCCCTCGAAAAAGACACCTCCGTGCTGCTGGTCGACGGCGATATGGCCAGATCGCAGGTGAGTCGCGCTTTCGAGCTGCAGGGCGAACCAGGACTGATGGACCTGCTGCTCGATGAGTCGCGGGACACCGCCTCGGTCATCGTCCCGACCGACATGCGTGGCCTGAGTCTCCTGCCTGCGGGCCGCGAAGCCGCGAATGCCACGGAATTGCTGGCCAGCAGCCATATGGAAAAAGTGGTTGCCGAGCTGCTCGGCAGGGATCCGACCCGGATCGTGCTGTTCGACTCCCCACCTCTGCTGCTGACGACCGAGTCACGCGCGTTGACTAGTGTGGCGGGGCAGGTGCTCGTCGTCGTGCGCGCCGAGGAGACGACGCATAGGGCCGTGCTCGATGCGCTCGCCTGCGTGGGCGAGGGAAAGTCCGTCGGGCTGGTGCTCAATCACTGCGAGACGACGGGCGGCAATCTCTATTACGGTTATGGCGAGTACGGCCAGACAGCCGCTGCCGATACCGGGCGGCAATAAAAATAGGGTCTTTTAAAGACTGCGGGGTATCACGATGGGGAGTCGGGGAGGGCTAGGGGCGCCGTGTCGGCGCGGATCGGTCGTCATGCCGGCGATCCTCATCCTGCTGGTGGCGGCTGCCAACAGCCGGGCAGCCGCGCCGGGCTACGAGATCAGTGTCGGCGCCATCGAGTCGGACAACATCGAGCGCGTGCGCAGCGGGGGTACGCGCGACACCATCTTCGAGCAGGAGCTGAATTTCACGTGGCACGACCAGCGCCCGCGGCTGAACGCCGACATCGACGCCGATCTGAGTCACCTCACCTACGTGCCGCATGCCTTTTCCGACCAGGTGATCGGCAACTTCATCGGACAGGTGCGCGTCGCGGCCGTGCCGCAACTGCTGTTCTGGAATTTTTCCGACAATTTCGGCCAGGGCAACACGGATCCGCTGGCGGCGGTCACGCCGCTCACTCGCGAGAACATCAATTATTTCACCACGGGTCCGGAGGCCCTGCTGCCCCTGGGCGGTGAAAATCTGCTCGACGTGAAGCTGACCTACGGCAAGGTCAGCTATCAGAAGAGTCCGTTCGACAACAACCGCTTTGGCGGTGCACTGGCCTTCATTCACAAGCTCTCCGAGGCGGTTGAAGCATCCCTGAACGTCCGGGACCAGCGCGTAGATTATTCCAATACCGTCCTGAATCGCGATTACGCCATTCAGGAGGCGTTCGTGCACTTGGATGCGAAGGGCGGCCGCACCACTTTCGGCGCCGATCTGGGCTATGGGAGGGCCGTCGAGGCGGGCTCCTCACCGGGCACTGTGATCGCGCGTCTGGGGCTGTCGCGCAGGCTATCGGCATCATCGACGGTCTCCTTGGGTTTCGGACATGAGTATTCCGACGCGGTTTCGGCCTTCCAGGTCGCGCAGGTTCTCGGCGGCGCGAATCTCAACACTCAACAGACGGTGCAGACCGGTGGGCCTCTCACGACCGTGTACGAGACTGCCGGTTGGAACTTCGCGCGCAACCGGACGGCTTTCGGCCTCGACGTTTCCCATTTCAAGGACGATTATCGGCAGAGCCCCGCGCTCAACGATACCCGTACGGAGCTCGATGCGAATGTGTCGCGGCAGCTGACGCCGGCCGTGCGCTTCCTCCTCCTGGAACGGTATGTTCGCCAGAGTTTCCAGACCACGGCGGCCGGCAATTCGACCCAGACCACGACGGAAGCGAGACTGACCTGGCGGGCGGCACGGCGCATCTTCGTGTCCTTCGGCTATTCGCTCGCGAAATGGCACAGCGAGATCTCGAGCGCGAATTTCACCGAGAATCGTGTCGGCTTGTCGATCGGGTACGGCCGGCCCGCGGAACTTCCGGCAGGGGTGGCCGCGCCGCCGCTGCCTCACGCAACGACCTACTGAAGTTCTAACTGTCCTTGAATACCAGCAGCATCGAAGCGTTCTTGGCAGCGATGCGGGCGTTGGAGATCATCAGAGCGGCGGACAGCGCATCGCGGTAGTGGCGCCCCAGGCTGAATTCGGAGTCGTTCTTGTAGCCGAGAATGCCTGTGATCTGCAGCGCCTGGTGCACGATTTGCGGGGCCGTCTCGGAGGCGTTGATCTTGAGGTTGTTCAACTTCAGCGCCCACCCGATGGACAGCAGCTCCTGCAGACCGGAGGGTTTCGAATCCAGCGCGTCGAATTCCATCGCGAGCGCCAGCCAGTTGTGCCGCGCTGCCTGGAGCTCGGTGGACACCTCGGCCAGGCGGGTTGCCGTCGGCGGCACGGTGCCGAGATTCTTGCGTGCGGCGGCGCGCACGAATTCCGCCGCGCGCGCCACTGCATCCGCCGCGATTCCCCACCAGAGAGACGCCCAGAGAATGTGCGAGTAGGGCACCATCGTCTGCGCCGACGAGTCGGCAAACGAGCCGGGGATGATCTGCTCCTCGCCTCCCGAGGACTCGAGCTTGAACCCCGGACTGCAGGTGCCGCGCATTCCCATTGTGTCCCATGAGGTCGTCTGCGTTAGCGTGTAGTCGCCTTTGCGAACGAGCACCAGTACCTGGTCGCTGCCGGCAGCCTGCGGCGCCCGCCGGCAGGTCACGAGGATCCCATCAGCGTGCTCGCAATAGGAGGCCGTAGTAGCGTCCTTGGCGAGCTTGAACCGCCCTCCGTCGCGCTCGAGCGCGCAGATGCTGGTGCGGGTTTCGCCGAATGTGCCGTTTTCGGAGGTCATCGACGCCAGCAAGTACTGGTGCTCGATGAGCTCCTGCAGATAGTGGCGAAAGAACGCCGTGGACCGTGCGTGACGGACGATGCAAGCCACCTGGATGTAATGCATGGCCAACACCATCGCGCTCGATCCGCACGCCTTCGCCAGAGTCGAGCACAGCGCCGCGAGCTCGCGCATGCCGTATCCCGCGCCGCCCAACTCGCGCGGGATGGGCGCGGACAGCAGTTTGGCCTTCCGCAGCGCCTCGATCGTCTCGCGCGGAAACCGGGCTCTGGCGTCGACGTCGGCCGCATTGGCCGCCGCGACGCCGGTCGCGATCGCCTCGAGCGCGGCCAGATGGGCGCTGAATTCGGGGGAGTTGCTAGTCATATCGCGTATTGTGTCGCGCGGCGATACGCGAGGAACGGGGTGGCGCGCGGAATTTCCTCAAACTGCGGACGCTATCACAACCAGCCGTTCGCATCTGCCTACAGCGCGAGCCGCCGGAACAGCCCTTCCGGAATCAGCCGGATGAGGAACATGATCGGCCGCCAGAACGCCGGCAGATACGCCACCGGGGTCGAGCGATCGATGGCCCGGACGATACCGGCCGCGACCTGCTGCGGTGTCGCCCAGAGAAACCCTTTGCGGAACGCGGCGGTCATGGGAGTGTCGACGAATCCGGGCTTGACGGTAATCACCGCGACTCCGGATTTATAGAGCCGCTGCCGCAGACCGGACAGGAAAGCGGTCACGAGCGCCTTGGCGCTGCCGTAGACATAGTTGCTTTGCCGGCCGCGATCGCCGGCAACCGAGGAAATCACCGCGATAGCACCTGACCGCCGCTGCTCCAACCGGGCCGCGATATGCGTCAGCAGTGCCGCGACGGACACTGCGTTGTTGCCGAGCTCCTGCGCGGTGAGCGCGGCAGAGCGCTCGCAAGCTTTCTGATCGCTCAAAGTTCCATACGCGATCAGCACGGTATCCAGGCCGCCCAGGAGTTTCTCGGCCCGGTCCAACATCGGCTCGTGGGCGGCCAGATCGTTCGCGTCCATCGTCGCCACGCCAACTTCGCCGGCGCCCCGCACGCGCAGATCCATTGCAATGGAGGTGAGCACCGTGGCGTTGCGGCCAACCAGAAAGAGAGCATCACCGCGTCCCGCAAAAATCCGCGCTGTCGCCTCGGCAATCGCCGAGGCCGCACCCACTATCAGCACTTTTCTCATGCGCCCTCTGTGACACGACGCCAGAAGCTCGAGGAGGCGCGTGGATCCATGAACCGTGTGAATTCCGTCCAGCGCGGATACCCGCCGCGAAACATGCCGCCGGGCATGCGCCCGTCCTTGGCGGGATACAAGCGGCCCCCGGCACTTTGCACGATCGCGTCGAGTTGGCGGAAGAGCTTCTCCAGGCGCTCGCCCCGGTTCGGGAAGTCGAGGGCCAGTGTGATGCCCTCGCGGGGGAACGACAACAGGCCCGGTGAGCCCAGGCTCCCGAAGACCTTCAAGACGGCGAGGAAGGAACCCTGGCCGCTGCGCGCAATCGTGTCGAGCAGCGCGGCTACCGCATCACGGCCGCCGGCTTGGGGAACCACGCACTGGTACTGGTACAGGCCGCGCGGGCCGTACAGGAGGTTCCAATGCAGGATGCCGTCGAGCGGATAGAAGAACGATTCGTAGTGTTGCATGCCGCGGCTGCGCTTGCGCCGCTGCCGATAGTAATAAAGTGTGTTGAAGGGGCGCAGCGTAACGCTGTTGACGAGAGAGAACGGCGGCGCGAACGGCACGTTCAGCCGGCGTGGCAAGCGCACCCGTTTCATCCCGGGCGGAGTCGCCGCGTGGTTCGCTCGTTGCAGCAGGCCGCGGCCCAGGTGTCTGCCGCGGCTCAGACAGTCTATCCACGCCACGGTGTATTCGAAATCGCGGTCCGATTCGGCGCACAACGCCAGGAACTCATCGAGATTCTCGAATCGGATCGTCTCCACTTCCATGAGCGGGCCGGGAATGCGCCGCAGTTGGATTTCCGCGTGCGTGATGAGTCCGGTCAGGCCGAGCCCGCCGGCGGTTGCCGCAAACCATTGCGGATTGTCGCCGCTCGAGCAGGAGAGCCGCTGGCCGTCGGAGCGGACGAGCTCCATGCGGCGCAGGCACTGCGCGAAGGTACCCGCGCGATGATGATTCTTTCCATGGACATCGTTGGCGATTGCGCCGCCGACCGTCACGAAGCGCGTACCCGGCGTCACGGGCAGGAACCAACCCGCGGGTACCGCAACGCGCAGGATGTCGGCAAGCAGGGTGCCGGCCTCGCACGCGAGAACTCCCGTGTCCGTATCGAAGCTGATGAAACGATCCAAAGAGCGGGTCTGCAGCAAAGCTCCGCCGATGTTGAGGCAGCTGTCGCCATAACTGCGCCCGTTGCCGTACGGCAGCACGCTCTGCTGCGGCGGCGCCTCAGGAAACGAGTCCAGGCGACTTTGCAGGCGCAAGACATCATGTTCGGCGTGGATGACATTTCCCCACGAGGTCATGACCTGCATCGTCACGTCAGACTCAGCGCTGTCACGGCAGCACCGTGGCCGGCGCCCTCTGACGCAATGCGAGAACCGCCAGCCATCCCAGGACGACGGCAAACCACAAAGTGACCACGCGGCAGGTGAGCGTTATCAGCAGGGCCTCACTGAGGGGATAGCCCTGCTGCGCCAGCAACGCGGTCATCACGGCCTCGGTGCTGCCGAGGCCGCCCGGAAGGAAGGAGAGTCCCCCGATGAGGACCGCCACACCGTAGATGCCGACAGCCGTAATCGGAGCGAGCTGCAGCGGCGGGAATATCGAGCTCAACAGACCCAGGCCGATCCCCTCGAGCCCCCAGGCTACGAGGCCGAGCGCGAAGCCGGAAGCGAGCGCCCCTGGGCGCAGCAGGTTGCGTGTCGAGGCGAGCGCGGAAGCCAGGCCTTTGAGCGTGCGGCGCAGGGCTCCGGGAGCATTGCTCGAGACCTCCAGTCGTGCGGCAAGCGTGGCCCATGGCACCAGGGCCAGTGCGGCAAGTGCGATCACCACGAGCGCCGCTGCACTCGATATCGTGCCCTCATAGCCCTGAGAGGCGGTGAGCAACAGCGCAGACAGCACCACCATCACGAGAAGATCCAGGAGGCGCTCGGCGAAGAACGCTGCCGCCACGTCTGCCACGGGCACTCCGAGGGGGACGTAATAGCGGGTGCGCGCCATTTCTCCGAGCTTGCCGGGAGAGAGGGTGTAGGCAAAACCAGCGGCGAATGTGAGAGCGGCAAAGCCGAGCGTCACGGAATGCCCCAGGCGCGCGAGATACGACCGCCAGCGCACGATGCGGAGCGCGTAGTTCAGCAGCGACAGGAGAGCAGCCAGGAGCACCACACTCCACGAGCGCAGCAGCGGATCGGGCGAGAGTTGCAGGAGATCTCCACGTAGGGCGGCAGCACACCACCCGGCGAAGGCGAGCACCAGAAGATACGGCGCGACGCGCGAGATTCGACGCATTATTGCTGACCCGCCCTTGTCCCTCGACGCGCCGGCTCTCTTAGATCTTCCTGCGCGCGGTCGAGTCATTAAGCCACAGAATGCCCCCGTCAACGAGATCGGGGCGCCCGCCAACCGTTTACGCGAACATCTTTACATCTGCATGTAGACTGCTGTGCGCCACGGGCTGATCGCAGACGAGAGCCCGCATCCGAACCCGCGATCAGCCAGGGCGCTCGAGCCGCACGTTCCAGTCCTCTCCCCGGGCCGCGACCGCCGCCGCCCAGCCGGCTTCACACCGCAACATCCTGACCGTCCAGTCCCGTTCCAGCAGGACGGGATCGAGCGTTTCGATGCGGGCAGTATCGCCCCCGGGAAGAAAATCGACCCGGAATCGCTCCAGCGGGAAGCCGAGCCCGATGCCCTGCGCCTTGAGCACCGCTTCTTTCGCAACCCAGTAGCGGAAAAAAACGCTGTCGCGCGCGAGCGGCGCAGCCTGCTCGATGGCCTCGCGCTCGGACCCGAAGAAATAGCGGCGGCTGATATCGAGCGCCTCGATGTTGGAGCGTACTCTCTCCAGATCCACGCCGAGCTCGCGGCCGCTGACGCCGAGCAGGGCGCGCCCGCCCGAGTGAGAGAGGTTGAAACGCAAAGGCGGGGGGTTGCCGGGCACTTGCAACTCGGGCTTACCGGCCCCGCTCACGGCGAAATCCAGCGACCCGGGCGCGAGACCGCAGTAGCGGCTCAGCAGCTTCCGCAGCACTGCATGTGCGATGGTGTGATGCACGCGGTCGGGGGCAAACACGAAACGGTCGGCTCGCTGGCGCTCCGCGGGCGACAGCGAGCCGCGGCAGACGTCGACGAACTCCGGCGAGCCTTCCAGGGCGAAGCACCACACGTGTACGGTATCGGGCTCGAGCACGAGCGGGTGGGGCATCGCGGCCAGGGCCTCGGGATCGAAGGTCTGCAACTCTCCCGCGAGCGCGGCCATCGGGATGTCATTCGGCAGGGTGGGAGGGCGGCAGCAGTGGAGGCGATCCCGGGTCCGTCTCGCGGATGATGTCGCGCAAGGCTTTCTTCAGCTGCTGGGTCTCACCGTAGCCCAGATTGCTCTCGGCGTCCGACTCGGTGGCTTTGGCCACCGCCACGAGCTCCAGCACCACGCGCTTCCCAAGCTCAGTCAGGGTGACGTGCGCGTGCGGGTCGTAGGTCCCGTGCAGACATGCAAATCCGCCGGCCGCCAGACTGGCCAGCAGATCGTAAGTCACTCTTCTTCCGGTGTACCACAGCAGCCGATCGAGCTCGGCGACACTGCGGTTATCGGAGATGCCGAGAATACTGAGCACGAACCATTGGTCCTCGCTCAGGCCGTGGCGCTCCAGATCGCGCCGCAGTCCGAGGAACAGCTGGAAGTGCGCGCGTTGCAACAGGTAGATCAGAAAGTCCTGGCTGAAGCTGCTGTCGGGCTCGGCGTCGTCGCGGCTCGGCGGCACGAATGACGGCGTTTTCTCGACGGCGACGGCGTAGCGGCCGCTGTGAAACACCAGTGGCGCGCGATCGAAGCGATCGAACTCCTGCACCTCGCCCACGAAGATGACATGGTCGCCGCCTTCATAGTTGAAAGCGGTCCGGCACTGGAACACGGCCGAGCAGCCGGGCAGCAGCGGAATGCCGCCGGCGCCCCGGGTCACCGCCAGGCCCGCGAACTTATCGGCGCCGCGCGTGGCGAAGGTCACCGACAGGTCTTCCTGGTTGGCGGCCAATACGTGGACGGCGAAATAACCGCTCTCGAGGAAGGCCGGCAGGCTGAGCGATTTGCGCGCCAGGCTCCACAGCACCATCGGCGGATCCAGCGATACGGAGTTGAAGCTGTTCGCCGTGAGGCCTATGTCCTCGCCCGCGCGGTTGCGCGTGGTGACGATGGTCACACCCGTGGCGAACGTCCCGAGGGCTGCGCGAAACTGGCGGGTGCGGGCTTCAAGGTCGGAGCTCATGACCGGACAGTCGCGTCCCGATTTTCCGCGGCGCGCAGCGGAGGCACCGGCTGTGACGGGGAGGCTGCGTGCCGTGAGCTCGCGGTGATATGGGACGACAAGGTCGGCACGCAGGCCAGTGTAGTGGAACTGCGAGTGTTCTTCACGAGGCGCAGTGGGGATTTATCCAGGCACTGTGCCCCCTGCCCCCCGGGTACCTGGGATTCGCCGACTTACGCCGCCGGCTGCCCTGCACGTGCGCCCCAGTCCCCAGCTACCGCCGCGGCGCTCGGCCCGTCGAGGCACCGCCGGCGGCTTGTCGCTGGCCTCAGTTGACGGTCGTCGTGACCTCGCCCGATAACGCGCTCTCCATTCCCTGTACGTTGTAGGCCGTGATCGCGAAGTAGTAGGTGCCGGTCGCCAGGTTGTCGACCACATACCGCGTCAGGCCCGCATTGGAGATCGAGACGGTCTGGCTGTAATTCGCTGAGGCCGTGCCGTAATGGATCTTGTAGCCCGCCAGATCCGTGATCGGTGTGCCGTTGCTGTTCTCCGTGGGCGGAACCCAGCCAAGCGTAACGCTCGAGGCCGCGACCGTGGTCGGCGTGGTGGTCGGCGTGGTGGTGGTACCGCTGGTGCTGGTGGAGCTGCTGCCTGGGCTCGCGCTTGGAGCCGTGCTAGTCACCGTGCCGGCGCTCGATGGCGTAGAGGCTGCAGCCGAGCTCGACGGCGTCGCGGCAGCAGCCGAGCTCGACCCGCTTGCGCCGCAGCCGGAGAGTGCGACGCCCAAGCTACCGAGCAACCCGATCCAGGCAAAACGACCCGACCCAACCCCCCGTTCGGCTTTTCTCATTAGAACTCCCGCAAAATGGCTTCAGTGCCCGGTCGGGCAGGTGCGAAGTCATTGCGGGAGGTTGCGCGAGCGTGGGGCACAGCTCGAGTGTGCCGTTCTCACGAGGCGGTGCGATTCGCCCCGGCAACCCCGCTGTCATAGGCTTCGCGCCGTTAGACCGGAAGTTTTGCGCCCCCGTCTTTCGACGGGTTTGCCCTTAGCGGCCGCCGGGTCTTGACCTGGCGCCGCGCCCACAGTAATGCAGGCCGCGTGCCAGCTTTATCAAATGACTGATATTGTTAAACTTCCCAGCTGGGGCGGGAGCTCGTGGGGTGCGCTCGGGCACGAAACTTGTCTGTGCCACCCGACAACGGCCTGCTCGAGCCACTGCAGTCATTGGGCCAAGCCGCTGATTTTTAACAGCAAACAGACCGTCTCTCAGGGGAGACAGGCGGGCCTGGATGCGTCGGCCTGGATGCCTCGTACCCGCAGCTCGAGGCTGGAATTCTCGTGTAATGAGCGCGGCGCGCCGCGGTGTCCGCTGCAGGCTACGGTGCAGCCAGGGGGGCGCGGCAGATCATGAAGTGATCGGCGCCCAGATGGGCCGTCTTGAGCGCCTGGAAGGCAGCCCTGCGCAATACCAGGCTCTGCGTATCGATTTTGCGAACCGAGTTGATGTAGGTGCTCAGGGTGCTGTACTCGAGGACCTGGAAACCCGCCCGGCTCAGCATTTCCCGCAGCGCCCCCCGGGTGAACAGGTTGATGTGATGGGGCGGACACACCATGTTCCACCTGTTGAGGCCGCGCAGCCGCCGGTGGATGCACGATGGGTTGGGAGTCGTCACGACGAGGAGGCCGCCCGGGTAGAGTCGCTCACTCATCTGCGTCAGCAGAGCGACGGGCTGTTTCACGTGCTCGAGCACGTTGAACGCCGTTACTACATCGTAGGACTCTGCGATGCTCGAGAGATCGCCCCGCAGCAGCTCGATCCCGAACGTAGCGCGCGCATAGTCCGCCTCAGCCGCCGATATCTCGAGCCCTGAGGCGCGCATCCCGAACTCGGTGCGCGCGAGATACACGAAATAGCCGTTACCGGCGCCAACGTCGAGGAGTTTCGGCGCAGCCGTATAGCGCTGCAGCGTCCGCAATATGTAGCGCCAGCGGAAGCCCCATTCACCTTCGATCTCGGCCCGCGTCCTGAAGGCCATCGTGTAGTAATTCGCGGCCTCGTACTGCTCATGCGTGAACTCGAGGTCCGCCATGATGCAGCCGCACGTGGGGCACGTATAAATGTCCACGCCGCTCTTCGGAAAAACGAAGCGCGGCGCCGCATGCCCAGCGTGAACTGCGCAGTTTTGCAACATGGGTGTCCTGGGCGTAGCGCAATCGTAACCGGAAGCATTAGCACAAAACGTGCCTCCTCGAACGCTGGCGGCAAGCGCCGCAGCGGACTTTGCGCAAAGTAGTCCAGGACCGTTCATTGCTATTCGGTGGGTATCGGGGCCCAAGGGCCGCCTCAAGACAGCCCGGAGATGACAGAGCCAACGACTTTCACGCGAGGCTTATCAATAGCCTTGATGGCATTCCTGGACGCCGTTCTGCCGGCCATCGTCGCAGTAGGACTTCTCTACGGACTATGCGCAGTGTACGGCATCGAATTCAAAGGCTTCTATGTCGTTCTTGCGATCCTGTCGGCCATGCTGTCAGTGCTGCTGCCGCGAGGACAGCCGGCGGGCCCTGCACAGTTGGTAAAGTCGACGCTGCCTCTCACCGTGGGCGTCGTGATGCGCTGGCTGGTGATCATCGCGATCCTGCTGGCCATCGGCTTCGTAACCAAGTACTCCGTGGACTTCTCGCGTCGCGTCGTGTTGACCTGGGTGGTGGCCACGCCCGCGGTGCTGATCCTGGTCACCCTGTGCCTGCACGAGCTCATGCGGCGCTTGTTGTATGACCCCTCCATGGTGCGCCGGGTGGCCATTGCAGGCTGCAATGAAGTCAGCCTGTCGCTCGCCCAGCGCATCGGGGGGAGCGGCTCGCTCGGCATGCGCGTGGAGGGCTTCTTCGATGACCGCAGTGCGCACCGCCTCGGGTTGTCGACGCCCGCACGCCTGCTCGGCACGCTGCCCGATCTCGTGTCCTTCGTGAAGCGCAGCAAGATCGATGTCGTGTTCGTCGCGCTGCCGGTGAGCCACATCCGCCGTGTGGTGCAGCTTCTAGATGAGCTGCGCGATACGACTGCGTCCGTGTACTACGTACCGGACATCTTTGCGATCGATCTCATCCAGGCGCGCAGCGGCGAGTTGCTGGGCATTCCGGTGGTGGCGCTTTGCGAGACGCCTTTCTACGGCTACCGCGGGGTGGTGAAGCGGATCATCGACATCGCGCTCGCGGTGACGGTGCTCGTCGTGGCGATGCCGCTCATGCTGGTGCTCGCGGCGCTCGTGCGCCTGTCCTCTCCCGGTCCGGTGATCTTCAAGCAGCGCCGTTACGGGCTCGATGGCCGCGAGATCGTCATCTACAAATTCCGCACCATGACGGTCATCGAGGATGGGCCCAACATCGTGCAGGCGAGCAGGTCCGACGCGCGCATCACGGCGGTGGGACGCTTCATGCGCCGCTACTCGCTCGACGAGCTGCCGCAGCTGGTCAACGTCCTGCAGGGCCACATGAGCCTCGTCGGCCCGCGGCCGCATGCGGTCGCGCACAACGAGGAATACCGCAAGCTCATCAAGGGATACATGATCCGGCACAAGGTGCCGCCGGGGATCACCGGTCTCGCCCAGGTAAACGGCTGCCGCGGCGAGACCGCCCGCGTCGAGGACATGCAGGCGCGCATCGACTATGACCTCGAGTATCTGCGGCACTGGTCGCCGCTGCTCGATTTCAAGATCCTGTTCCTGACGGCCATCCGGTTGCTGCGCGACGAAAAAGCTTACTGACCCATCATTCCACGGGGGCATCGTCCTTCTCATGATCGCGCACATCCTTCGAGATTTCGCGGCGCTCTTCGTAGCGACCGATGCCCGGGCGGCTGAGGATGGCCCCGCCCGGCAGCGCACGCTGTGGCTGCTCACGGGTATCGTGCTGGCCGGCGCGGCCGTGCGCTTCTGGGGCCTGGGCTCGGTCGGCCTGCACGGCGACGAGAAGACGATGGCGCTGCCGGTGATGAGTCTCGTCAACCAGGGATCGCCGCTCATGCCGAGCGGAATGTTTTATCCGCGCGCGGTCGGCCAGCTCTACCTGATGGCCGGATCTGTCATGGCGTTCGGTCAGTCCGAGTGGGCGCTGCGCCTGCCGTCCGCGCTATGTGGCGTGCTGCTCATCGTCTTGAGCTGGAAGGTGGGCAACCGCTTCCTCACACCCTTGTGGAACCTCTCGCTGGCCGCGGCGGTGGCGTTCCTGCCGAGCTTCATCGAGGACGCGCAAACCGCTCGCATGTACGTGTTCCTCGTGGCGAGCGTCGCGGGCTTCATGGCCCTGGTGTTCGCGTGGGAGCGCACCGGCCGCACGGGCTACCTCGTGAGCGCGGTGGCCACGATGCTGATCGGCCTGCAGTTTCACACGCTGGCGATCTTCGCGGCCTTTCTGGTGTTCCTGCCGGGTCTTCTGCAAGGTGACCGGCGCAAGCTCTGGTTGGGCGCCGCGGCTTTCGCCGCGATCGTCGTCGGCTTCGAGCTCATCAACACCTGGATCAGCAGCGAGTATCCTCAGAACGTAGAGTCCGACGACGGTCCCGTGCCCAACGGGCCGCATGCGGCGGTTGTCCCGCATCTGGCGCACGTGTGGTTGCTCGTCGCAGCTGTTCCCGCGCTGGCGTTTTCGTTCTGGGTGCTTGCCAGGCGTGGCGTCCTGGCGCCGTTGCTCCTTGCCGCAGCTCTGGCCGCCGAGATTGCGCCGGCGTGGCACCTCGCGGCGATGTTGACAGCGACTGCGCTCGTCTTGGGGAGACGTGCGGGAGTGTTGTCCACGGCGCGGCTCGCGGTGTTCTTCGCCGTAAGCGCTGCTGTTGCCACCGCCGAGGCTGTGCTTCTCGCGACACACGCCGCTGGCTCCCCGAAACAGATCGTCGGTGTCATGCTGGGCTGGCCCAGTGTATGGCCGTTCCTGGAGATCGGGGATTATTCCCCGGTTGCGATGCTGGCGGTGGCGGGATCCGTGGCGTGCGGGCTGGGGCTGCTGGCCCATCGCAAACCCGTGCCGGACCATCTGTTGCTCGTGGCACTCGGGGTGTGGATGCCATTGCTCATGATCGGCTGGATGAAGTGGAACATCCCTCCACGCTATGCCGCGGCGCAGGTCATACCGTTGCTGGTTGGAGCTTTCGCAGCAATGCAGTGGGCCGCAGAGTGGGCGATGCGTCGAGCTGCGGCCGCCGCGGCTGGCCCGTCGGTGCCTTCTGCCGGCGATACGCCGCGGGTTTCTGCCGGCGGTGTGCTCTCTGTCGGGGGCGGCGCGCTGCCGGAGTGGGCTCCCTTTGCCGCGCTGCTCGCGTGCATCCTGGTGGTCAACCCCATGGAGGTCGCCGCAGAAGTGGACTCCGGCTATGCGAGCCATCCCGATCACAAGGGCGCTGCGGAGTTCGTCGCCCGCCTGCATCCAGGCCCGCGCGACATCATCGTGGCCGAAGACGTTCTGCAGCAGACGTACTACCTCGGCCACGTGGACTACTGGCTCGTGAACAAACGGGTCGCGGCACCCTTCATGCACCGCGTGCACGGTCGATGGCTCGACTTCTATACCGACACGCCGCTCATCGGCACGGGAGTGGAGCTCGAGCAGCTCGTCGACAAGCCCAACCGAGGCGCGATCTACGTGATCGGCAGCGGCGAGAACCAGGAGGACGGCCGCGGCCTGATGCGCGCCCTCGGCATCTCACAGGCCTTGCATTCGCCGCCTTTCCGCCCGGTCTACCTCGGGCGTGACGGCGTGACACGGGTGTGGAAAGTGGACGCGCCGCCACCCGACCTCGCCAAGGACAGGTGACGATGGCCGGGCTCGGCAACCGTACCGCGATTCTGACGCTCTCGCGTCTGGCGAGCTACGGCCTCATGTTGATAAGTCCGATCTTCCTCGTGCGGCTGCTCAGCGTCGCGGACTTCGGCCGCTATCGTGAGTTTCTGCTGTACGCCTCGATCCTGCAGGCTTTCGCCCAGTTCTCGATCAATGACAGCCTGTTGTATTGCGTGCCCGCCAATCCCGAAAGCCCGTGGCGCCTGGCGCGGCAGACCGCGCTCCTCACCCTGTGCAGCAGTGTGTTGGTGGTCGCCGCGCTGGTCGGGCTCGACGGCGCCAGCGGCGGACAGCTGGTGAACGGCTACGTGGCGCCGCTCGCGGCTTATACGCTGCTCTCGGTCAATCTGGATTTCTGGGAGTATTTCTGGCTGGCCACCGGCCGCGCGCGGCCGGTGTTCTTCTATTCGGCGGGCCGGCTGACCGTGCGCGTCATCGTCGTGGTCACGATGGCGGCGCTCACCCACGATTTCCACGCCATCATCTGGGCGCTCGTGGTGCTCGAGGGGGTGCGGCTGCTGGCCGCCGCGATCGCGATGCTCGTGTTCGATCGGAGCCGGCGGGAGCCGCCGCTCAAAGAGCCCTGGCGGGACCAACTGCGCTTCTGCATTCCATCCGGCACCGCCTCCCTGCTGGCGATGCTCAACAGGAACATCAGCAATGTCATTGTCGCGCGAATGCTCGGGGCAGTAGCGCTCGCGCAGTACGCCATCGGCCGTTTCGGCGAGCCGGTCGTGGCCACGGTACGCAATTCCGTCTCGGCCGTGATCCTGCCGGAGATGGTGCGCAAGGACCGCGGCAATGCGGCAGGCGGCACGGCACTGGCGCTCTGGCAGAAAGCAACCGTCGTCAACGCCATCATGCTGCTGCCGATCGTCGCGCTGGCGGTCCGCTACGCAGAGCCGCTGGTCACACTGGTGTTCGGCGCGAATTACGTGCATGCCGCGCTCATCATGCAGATCTACATGCTCGTGGTCGTGCGCGAATGTTTCGATTTCGCGCCAGCGCTGCGCGCGGTGAATCGGACCCGTCCCCTCGTGGAGAGTAACGTGGCCGGCCTGCTGACATGCGCTGCCGCCATGCTGGTGCTGATCCCGGCCGGCGGTCTCGCGGGCGCGATGGCGGCGTTCGTCATCGCGAGCTATGTCGATCTGCTGTGGCTCGGTTGGCGCACGTTGCAGGCGTACGGAGTGCGCGCAAGCGAGCTGCTTCCCTGGCGCAGTGTCGCCAAGACCGGGTTGGCCGCCGCCATCGCCGGCGCGCTCATCGCCAACTCCGTGTGGACGGAGGTTTTCGGGCGAGCCGGCATCGTGCTCGCCGCCGTCACCTACCTGGCGGCGTTCGCCCTGCTGCTGCAGGTGATGCGTATTCCCGAAGCAATGGTGCTGCAGGCGTGGGGCAAGCGGCTCGTGCTGTGTCGCGCTCCGCAGGCTCGATCCTAGAGGCCAGAGGTCCGATCATGCGTTGGATGTTTGTACTGCTGATCACGTTGCTCATGGTGAGCGATTTCCTCGGCCACAACCCGGGTTTGGGGCCCGGCCTGAGCGCGAAGAACGCGATGCTCTATCTCATCGCCATGGCGTTGATGTTCCGCATCGCCCTGACGGGCAATTTCAGGATACGCATGCCCGGCATGCACATGGCGTGGGGCGTGTGGATCGGTTATGCCCTGCTGACGTGGCTTGCGGCCTCGCTGGTCATTCACTATCGCGGCTATGACCCGATTCAATCGGCGATCTACCTGAAGTCCGACCTCATCGACATGGCCATCTACTGCTTCGCGGTCTTCTACGGCGTGCAGGACGAGAAGGATTTCCGGACGGTCATGAATGCGCTCATGGCGATCGTGGGCATTTCCAGCATCCTCACGCTGACCGACCTGGTGGGCCTGACCGCCCTCGGCACGAGAGTGGGCGAGTCCGGGGCCGAGGCCGATCGGGTCTTCGGCGCCTTCGGTCACGCGAACGAGACCGCTGCCATGCTCGCGTGCATGCTGCCGGGTCTGATTGCGACGGCACTGTCGAACCGCGGGGCCTGGCGGCTGTTCTGGATCGGCTGCGGCGCGGCAAGCGCGCTCGTGTTTGTTCTGACGGTATCGCGCGGCGGGTACTTCGCCGCGGCCGTCGGTTACCCGTTGGCCGCCCTTGCGGTGCGCCGCCTGATGCCTCCGGGGCGGATCGTTACCTGGGCGCTGATCGCCGTCGCCGTGGCGATATTCGCGGCCGGGGCGGCCAGTATCGCGGATCCGCGCGCGGCCGCGGCCATAGCGGATCGCGTTCTCGGCATCGGCACGATGGGCATGAGCGAGGCCTCATCGGGCCGCACCGACATCTGGGCGCAGGCGCTCGATGCCATGATGTCCAACCCCGTCTCGCTGGTCACCGGTTTCGGCTGGAACGTCTATGCCACCATGCCGACGGTGTTCGCGACACATAACACCTACCTCGACCAGTGGTTCAATCTCGGTCTGCCGGGAGTCGCCGTGTTGGTGCTCATCCTGTACCAGACGATCAGCGCGGCGAGGCGGGCGGCGGGCGAGGCGGTACCTCCGTTGCGGTCGGACATGATGGCATACGTGTTCGGCATGGTGCCGCTGGCCATCGCCATGTTCTTCGCGAATCTCTACACCCCGAAGCCGTACGTCTGGATGTATATAGGCCTGACGATGCGCGGTGCGGTGTTCGTCTTCGACAAGGCTGCGGCGGCGAGTCCCGCCGCAGCCGCTCCCGCGGCGCGTCTGGGCGTGGGAGTCTCACTCCGGAGAGCTTAGGCTGTGCGGTGTCGGTGGAGGGTCGCTCTAAAGCCGCCCGAGCACGAGGAGGGCGAGGAATTTCAGGCGCTTGGTCTCGCGGGGCGCCCGCGAGGGTTCCGACAGGAAACGGAACAGCCACTCCAGCCCGCGCCGCTGCATCCACAGCGGTGCGCGCTTCTTCACCCCCGCGTAGATGTCGAACGACCCACCCAGGCCCAGATAGAAGCCGCGCGGGTGCACGGCGCGCAGCCGCTCGATGAGCAACTCCTGGCGCGGCGAGCCCAGCGCGACGAATATCAGCTCAGGTTGCGCCGCCGCCAGCTCCCGGGCCAGGCTGTCGACCTCGCGGGCGCCCTCGTAGCCGTTGCGGGCGACCGACACGATGACATTGGGGAAATCGGCCTCGACGCGCCGGCGGGTTGCCGCGAGCACTTCGGGCCTGGCGCCAATGAGAGCGACGCTGATGCGGCGGTCGCGCGACTGGCGCAGCACTTCGAGCCACAGATCGGCACCGGGCACGCGCGTCGAGCGTGCGCCCTTCAAGCGCATCGCGACCACGACGCCCGCACCGTCCGGATAGCGCAGCGTCGCCCGCTCGACCGTCGCTTCGAGGTCGGGGTCCAGTCCGCAGGTGATCACCTTTTCGGCATTGATGGCGATCGCGAATCCGCCGCTGCCGGCGCGCGCGTCGGCGAGAATGCGTTGCGCGCACGCCGCGAGCGACGCGAAGGGGCTGACCGGGACGCCCCCCACGATGTGCTCGTCGGCGCCTTGGCGGACCATATCTGTCATTACGCGATCTCCACTCACCAGGGGCGTGCATCCCTGTCGTCGTTCGTAGACACGTCTTTGGTGTTGGAACCTAGCAAGTTCTTTTCCCGGCCCGCGGGGCGCTCCGCAGGCGGATTGTCTGTAAGAACAGACATGGAAAAAGGAATTTATCTTGTAAACATGACGCGTTTCTATTGACGTTTTGTAACCGGTGACAACAATAGCGCCCAGGCCGATCGCTCGGCCCGAAGTTGCAGACGTGCATGCGGTCATCGAACCGCCGCGACGTCGCGGAGCTCGCACCTCCGCGCGCCGCCATGAGAGCCGTCGCGATGGCACGACGCGTGCCGTCCGCCGGACCGCTGCAACGGGCACATCCGACACTGTCGTCGCTTTGTTACTTCCCCGGGGGAAACATGCTTCGTAATTTGATGAGAAGAGGAACTTTCGTCGCGGCCGCCATCACCGCGCTCGCCGCCAGCACCGCGGCCTCCGCGTGGAATCCGCCCGCCTTCCCGCGCGTCGGCGGCATCCAGATCGGCAGTCCGTTCAATTACAACGACCCGACCTACGAGGCGCAGCTCGCGAAGCAGAGCGTCTCGATCCTGGCGGACTATCCGACACTGGCGCCGGGCGGCATGTCGATGCAGACGGTGGCCTCGAAGATCAAGGCGATAAATCCCAACGCGCTGGTTTTCGTGTACGTCAATGCCAACCAGCTGCGCGCCGACCAGGCGCTCGGCACCGCCTCCTGGGGCACCTATCGCGCCCAGGTCAACAACAACAAATGGTGGTTGTACTCCGACAAATCGATGACACAGCTGGTCAACTCGGGGTTCGGTGACGCGAACAACTACGCGATCAACACCACGCTGTTCACGCCCAAGGATTCCCAGGGTAATACCTGGATGGACTGGATGACGCGCTTCTACGTCACCACCTATGCCGGCCCGGCGCCCGCCCTCGACGGCTTCTTCATGGACAACGTGTTCTGGCGGCCGTACATCGACGGCGACTGGAATCGCGACGGCGTGGTCGACTCGCAGACCAACCCGACGGTGCAGACCTGGTTCCGCCAGGGCTACGCCCGCTACTTCTCGCTGCTGAAGACGCTCATGCCCGGCAAGTACCAGCTGGGCAACATCGGCGACTGGGGCGCGCCGCAATCCACCATCACCGAGTATCAGGGGCTGGCGCACGGCGGCGTGCTGGAGGGCTACATCGGCAAGTCCTGGTCGGTGGAGACCTGGGGTGGCTGGGCGGCCACCCTGGCGCAATACCGCAAGGTCATGAGTGCCGTCGCGGCTCCCAAGCTCGTCGTCTTCAACCAGTGGGGCTCTTCGACCGATTACCAGGCGATGCGTTACGGGCTGGGCACGTGCCTGCTCGACGACGGCTACTACAGCTTCACCGACACGACGCAGCAGTACTACGGCGTGGTGTGGTTCGACGAGCTCGATCACAGCCTCGGTAACGGCCAGACGAAACCCACCGCCGCCTGGCAGAAAGGTGTGTGGCGCCGCGACTTCGACAACGGCATCGTGCTCGTCAACCCGAAAGGCAACGGCCCGCAGACCGTCACTCTTGATACCTCGTACGTCAAGATCAAGGGCGCGCAGGATCCTGTCACCAACAACGGGCAGACCGTGACCACGGTGACTCTCAAGGATCGCGATGGCATCATCCTGCTGCGTACCAAGCCGGTGGTCCGGCCGGCGACACCCACCGGCTTCAGTGTCGAGCATTAACCCTCGGGCGGCGACAGACCCAGCACGAGGTCCGTGATCTCGGAGCCCTCGTTCAGACGGGCGGTGGCCTGGAACCGCCCGTCCTTCCCGAGGGTGAACACGGTGGCGTTGTTCACTCCCGCCGCATTCGTCCGGCACACGATGAGGAGCCCGCCGGGAAGCAGTCGGGCGCGCAGATTGACGAGCATGCGCCGGAGCGTCGCCGCGTCGAAGTAGGCGAGGTTGAGGATGTTGGCGGCGCGCAGAACGTGAAAACGCCGTGTGTAGCTGGTGTTGACGAGAATGTCGTCTTCCACGGCACGCAGCCGCGGGAGGCGGCTGAGTGAGGGGCTCACGAGTGTCAGGGGACGACACGTCGCTCCCAGGCGGCGCTGCCTCGGCTCGCTTGCCCGCGAGCGGGCCGGCCCTCCGAGCTCGAACAGGCGGGTTGCGGCCTTCATCAGCAGGATGAAAGGCGCATAGCGAATCCGGTCGCGGCGGCGTGGCGGCGGCAGGCGGATGGCCTTGCCGCGCACATCGAGTTGCAACAGGTGTCCGGTTCTGTCGGCAAGGGCCCGCAGATGCGGGCCGAGTGAGATCAGGAAGGCGTCGACGACCGCATCGCCGGCGAGCATCCGGCACTCGACTCCGGCACGTTCGAGCGCGAGTAGCCACTCGGCGGTGCTCACGCCCGAGGACACGGCCACATCCATGATCTCGAGAGGGCGCTGCTGCGGAAGAAATCCCAGTACGAAGGCGTTCAGATCGTCGAGCCGCCGGTGCTGGGTCGATTTGTACGTCCCATTGCGCAGCCTGATGGAGTGGAAGAAGAGGTTCTCGCGCTCCTCGAGCTGGCGCTCGTCCAGCTGCGCTTTGGCGCCGGCAAAGTACAGGTCAAATGCGGTAGGGACGCTCGCGCTCATGCCCGAGCTCCCTAGGCGGGATGCTTCTCGCGCACGGCGCGACCCTGGAGCGCCGGGCGCGCGCGGTCGCCGTCGAGCAGCCGGCCCATCTGTTCGGTGAAGTCGGTTGTCATGGTCTCGAGCGTGAACAGCTTGCGGACCCGGCACTGGGCAGCCGCCCCCATCCGCGTTCGCAGAGCTTGCGAGCCCAGGGCCTTCAGATGCTGCGCCAGAGTCCCGATGTCTCCGGGCTCGAACAGCAGGCCTGTCTGTCCATGCAGCACCTGCTCCGAGGCGCCGCCGATGTCGCTCATGACGAGCGGCTTGCCGAGAGCCATCGATTCGAGCGCCGCGAGCGAGAAGGTTTCGGTGTGCGACACGAGTGTCATGACGTCGCAGCAGCCGATGTAGGGGCGCACGTCCTGCTGCAGGCCGGTAATCACGACATGCTGGCTCAGCCCGAGCTCCCGCGCGGACTTCTCGATGGCTGCCCGTTCGGGCCCATCGCCGATGAAGAGCGCCTTCGCTGGCGTGCCTTGCGCGCGCAGCCGGGCCAGGGCCTGCAGCAGATCGCCGTGGGCCTTTTCAGGACGCAATGATGAGCAGAGGCCGATCACGTAGTCCTGCGCTGCGAAGCCGAGGGCAGCGCGCATCTCCTGCTTCTGCTCCGGCCCCTGCAGATCGGAGAAATAATCCACGTCGATGCCGTTGTGAACGACACCGTCCGCCGCCGCACGCAAGCCGCGGTCGCGCCAGTGATCCCGCTGGTTTTCGGAGACGTAAAGCAGCAGGTCGCTGCGCCTGAAGAGCTGCCTGTACAGCATCATCTGCATCTTTTCCTTGTACGTCCGCAGCAAGGTGGTGTGGAAAACCGTGGCGAGCTTCGGCCGCCTGCGGCTGGCAGGCGGGCCCGCGCGAGCAGCGGCACGCCGCGCCAGACAGCCATATAGCATCGAGTAGGTGTTGGTGCAGACGATGGCATCGATGCGCCGCTCGAGGATGAGTGAGCGCAGCCGGCGCAGGCCCCGGCGTTCCACGCCGCGCAGGACGTCGCAACACACGAGCTCGTCCAGTCTGGCGGCATCGAGCTGCGGCAACAGGCGCTCGCCGCGCTTGAGATACGCGAGATGCAGGCGAAAGCGGCTCGTATCGAGCTGGTTCACCAGCGTGACCACCTGCTTCTCGGCGCCGCCGAGCTCCAGCGAGTTGACGATGAACAGCAGGCCGGGACGCGATGCGCTCATCGGGTCTCGATCTCGATGCTGCGCCCGACCTGGATCGCTTCCACGGCCGCGAAGGTGAGCAGCATCGACCGCCGTGTCTCTTCGAAGGCAACCGGGTGCGGGCCCTCCCCGCGCAGGAAGGCGGTCCAGGCGGCCATCTGCTCGGCGTGGCCCTTGCCGCTGAAGTCCCTGGAGGTGCGCTTGCGCTGGCGGTGCACCGAGAGCGTCTTGAAGTTCTGCAGCTCCGCGGTGAGCCCGGCGCCAAACACGGTGCAGGTCTCCTTCGGCCAGGAGCTGTCGCCTTCGGCGGAATAGACGAGCTGTCCGCAGGAGCCGTCGGCGAATTCCACCTGCGCCGTGATGCTGTCGGGAAAGGGCAGGCGGCCGGCTGGCGGCCAGACCGTCTGTGCGCTCACGCGCAGCGGCTGCGAGTCGAACAGGAAGCAGAGGAAGTCGAAGAAATGACAGGCCTCGCCCAGCACGCGGCCGCCGCTCTCGGCGTGATTCGCGAACCAGCTCGTCGGCTCGAGCGCGCCGGCCATGACGCGGAAACTGGCGGTTTTCGGTCCCGGGACTGCGCGCACCAGCTTGCGTAACTCCGTCGCGGCCGGGGCGAAGCGCCTGTTGAATCCAACCTGTACGCTGCCACGGCTGGCCGCCAGCGCGGCTTCGATCTGCTCGAGCTCGCCGCGCGTGAGGCACAGCGGCTTCTCCACGAACACGTGTCTATCCGCGGCGAGAGCGGCAAGGACGAGGGGCGCGTGCAGGTTGTGGCGCGTGGCGATCAGCACCGCGGCGCCGGCTCGATCGCTGAAGACCTGCTCATGGCTGGTCGCGGCATGTGCGAAGCCGAATTTGTTCCTGACGTGGTTCGTGCTCAGCGCGGTATTGTTGACGACCGTGCCGAGGGGGACGCGCTCTTGCAGATGCGGAAGGAGCATGGTCCGCGCGAAATTACCTGCGCCGATGACGTCCACCCGGGAGACAGCGGCATCCAGCCGTCGTGCGCGCGTCGCTGTCTGCACCAATGCCAGACGTGGAGGCGCGGCAGCCCTCGCGGGCTCGGTATCGCGCGGGGCTTCGCCGTACTCGAGAATCACGCCAGCCTCCGTGGCCGCGCCCTCACCCATGAGATGCTGGTAGACCTGCAGTGCCTGAGTGAACGGCGCGCGTCGCGTCGTCAGGGCGGCGATGTTGACGGCGCCGCCGCGCATGAGGTGCAGACAGGCCTCGAAGTTGCGCTGCTCGGTCCACCGGACATAACCGATCGGGTAATCGGCGCCGGCCCATTCGTAGGCCGGATCGTAGCGGCCGGGTCCGTAGCTGCGCGAGAAGCGCACTTCGATTTCCTTGCCGAACGCATATTCCCAGGGCAGATCGACTTTCGTCTTGCCGACGACGACCAGGCGGCCGCGGTCGCGCAGAACTTCCAACGCCTGCTCGGTTGGCCCGTTGCTCGATGCGGATGCCGCAAGCACCGCGGCATCTATTCCGTACCCTTCGGTCCAGGCGCGGACTTCCTGCCGCAGGTCCTGTTGCCCGGCGATGACGACCTTCTCCGCTCCCATCGCCTGCGCCAGGGCGCGGCGCGCGGGAGCAACATCGAGTGCCATGACGCGCGCGCCGCTCGCACGCAGAAAAGCGGTCACCAGCAGACCGACGAGCCCCTGACCCACCACCAGCACTCGCTCGCCCAGCGTGGGATGCAACTGCCGCACGGCCTGCAGCGATATGGAGGCGATGGTGGTGTATGCCGCCTGCCAATTCTCCACGCCTTCCGGCACGTGAGCCGCCAACATATCCGGTACTGCCGCGTACTCGGCGTGAAAAGCGCACTCCGCGCCCCCGATCGCGACCCGATCGCCGATCCGGAAGCGTGTGTTCGCAACGTCTACCGCCGCTACGATTCCGGCGGCGCTATAACCGAGCGGGCTGGGAATCTCCAGACGGTTACGCACCTTCTCGAGTGCGGCGCGCCAGCCGAGCGTGCGCGCGGAATCGAGGACTTTGCGCACCTGATCCGGGCGGGCGCGGGCCTTTTGCAGCAGGTTCATCCGCGCCTGCTCCACCTTCATTTTCTCGGTGCCGACGCTGATGACCGAATGGGTGAGCCGCACGAGAATCCCGCCCGGCGGGGCGGTGGGGAGCGGCACGTCCTGCAGCTCTAGTCGGCCGTCCTGATATTGGGCAATCTGCTTCAATCGCTTTCTCCGGCGGTTCGGTCTGCGGGGGGCGTGCGCGCAGGGACGCGTGCCTCAATTCCAAACCGGCCATAAATTCCGCTCAGTTTTGCCAATGCCTCCTGCAGCGAGAAGCCGCGTTCGACCGTCGTCCGGGCAGCGTTTCCCAGGCGCTCGCGCAGGGCGGGATCCTGCAGCAGGCGTATCAGGGCATCGGCCAGCCCGTCGACGTCGCCGGGGGCGACCAGCAAGCCGTTCGCCTCGCTCGCGATGAGTTGCGGAATGCCGCCCACCGGAGTTGCGACGACCGGAACTCCCCATGACATCGCTTCGAGGAGCGCCATGGGCATGCCTTCGGCGTAGGACGGCAGCACGAATATCGTGCTGTCGCGCAGCGCGGCGCTCTTGTGCTCCGGTCCCAGCCAGCCGGGACACGATACGCGCTCCTGCACTCCCAGTTGCGTGGCGAGTTGCTGTATCGCCCCGACGTCGCCAACACCGCCGAGCACGAGTCTCAACTGCGGGAAGCGCCTGGCGGCCGCGGCGAACGCACGTACGAGATCATAGACCCCCTTGTCGCGCAGAAGATGACCGAGGAACAACAGAGTCGGCTCCCGCTCCGCGCGCCGCTGCAGGCGGGCTTTGTCCGGAATTGCAACGGCGTTGTGCAGCACCTCCACTTTCGCAGCCGGACAGATCTGCAGCACGCGCTCCCGCCACTGCTCGGACAACGCGATCACGAGCGCTGCGTGGCGCAGAGTGCTGCGGATGAAGCGTCTCGCCAGAGGTCCCGACTCCGCCTCGTAAAATCGGGTGAAGCCGCCGCCGTGCAGGTGTATGAGATAGGGCCGCCCGGCCGCCCGCGCCATGAGGCACACCACGGACTTGCGCCAGAAGGAGCCGCGGGATGCGGTCTGCACATGCACGAGCGGCGCGTCGAGCTTGCGCAACAGCACGGCAACGCGCAGCCAGGCTTTCACCGCGGTGAGGGTCTTGACCCAGGTGCTGCCCGCGCGATGCGAAGCAACATAGACGCAGTCATGACGCTCGAACAGGCCGCCATCGAGATAGCCCCGCACCACGGCGCGAACTCCACCCATGCCATCGAGGTCGGTGCCGACCATGAGTACGCTGCGGCAGGGGGCCGCCGGCCGGTGCGCGGCTCGATAAGAAGCGGAGTGGACGGCGGACTCAACCATGTTCAACTCGCGCGAACGTGCTCCGTTCATGCGGACGCACGTCGTCTGCCCATGCTAAATAAGTCTGACAATGCCTCGGCGTAGGGAGCGGTCATGCGGGTCACGTTGAAACGGTTGTCCATGTACTCCCGGCTGCTCTGGCTGGCTGCTTCCCACAAGCGCGAGTCGCCGTTCAACGCGGCGATCCCCGCGCACAGCTCGGCGACTGTGGCTACTGCACGTCCCATGCCATTGCGGGCGATGAGCTGCTCCGGATCGAGGAATGCAACGACCGGCGTGCCGCGCGCCCACGCCTGCAGGTAAGAATTCGGGAAACCTTCTATTTCCGACGTGCTCACGAATACGCGCGCACGCTCGTAAAATTCACCCACCGCGTGGTAAGGAACGGGTCCGTGGAAGCGCACATTCGGCAGCTGGCGAGCTGCCGCGCGTACCGACTCGTACAAAGTCCCGGAGCCCGGCATCGGTCCGCCGATTATGTGAAATTCTAGTTGGGGCAGCTCGCGTGCCGCCTCGAGCAACAGCGCGGGACGCTTCAGCGCGCGGATGTTGCCTACCCACAGTACGGAGATATCGCGCTCGGCGAAGCCGGGGCGCCGGGCGCCGGTATCGGTAAGAGAGGCGGCCACACGGCTGTCGCGTCGGAAATTCTTCATTAGCGCCTGCTGCTGGCCAGGTGTCTGCGCCAGCACGAGGTCGGCGTGCCGCAGCCCATAACGATAGAGACGCTTGTCGCGCCAGTACCGGATGAGCAGTGCGGCCGGATCGCAGTCGGAATTACTCGCGATGCGAAAAATGACACGCGCTGCGTGCAGGCGCGCGAACAGCACGACCTGGCCGAGCAGGGCACCGGCGCAACTCGTGTAATAAATGTCGGCGCGCGCGCGCTTCATGGCCGCCCACAGTCCCGTCCAACGTGGATGTATGAATCGCAGCCCGGGAAGCCCCGCACCGGGGCGATACGCCTTGTACGTTTTGATTCCATCCCACACCGCGCCGTCCGGCTGCCCGTAGTCGGCCACGATCATCGAGACGCTGTAGCCCTGGGCGGCCAGTGCCTTCGCCAGCAGAGTCTGCTGCAGCTCGGCGCCGCCCACGCCATGCCCGCCGTATTCGCGAGCGAGCACGGGGAGGTTGGCGAGGCCCACGAAACAGATGGTTGGAGCGCTTTTGGAATCGACCGTCATGGAGGTGCAGGAAAAGTCGTGCCTGTTCCCGCCGGATGATAACTATCCGCAAGGGCTGCGCAACAAACGCGGGCGCAAGCGAAACGTTCCCTGCCAGTCGGACGACATCGGGTCGCGCTCCTTGCTACTGCGGCGCGCATGAAGTCTTTTCGGAGCGCATCGGATGGCGGGTACGGTACTTGCTCCAAAGCTTGGCCTGAAGTTTCCACACACCCCCGATAGGGAACAAGAAGAGGAGGTTCCTAGAATGCCGCTGCGAAAGCCCCGTTGGTCGTGCGGGTTTCTCCTGATTTTGATCATTGCGAACACCGTGCCGCTGGCCGCGAGCGCAGCACCTCCCGCGGATGCCGCCTATACCGTGCACCCTGGCGACACCCTGCTGGTCTCAGTCTGGAAGGAGCCCGACCTGCAGGGGCCCGTGCTGGTGAGGCCGGACGGCGCGTTCTCATTTCCGCTGGCCGGGCAGATGGACGCCCGCAACAAGACGGTCCCGGAGCTGCAGCAGGAGCTGACCGCGAAGCTGAAGAAGTTCATTTCCGATCCGGTCGTGACCGTCTCGATTCAGGAGATCAAGGGTAACAAGGTCTACGTGATCGGGCAGGTGCAGAAGCCGGGCGACTTCGTGGTGAATCCGCGCGTCGATGTCATGCAGGCGCTGAGTATGGCCGGAGGCACGACCCCGTTCGCGGCACTCGGGGACATCATGATCCTCAGGCGCAACGACACCGGCCAGCAGCAGGCGCTGCCATTCCGCTACACGGAAGTCGTGCGTGGCAAGAATCTCGCGCAGAACATCATGCTGCAGGCTGGCGATGTCGTCGTCGTCCCGTAGCCCGTGGGCGTCGACCGTGCGCGTGGCGTTCGCGGGCGCGAGCCTGGGCTGCGCAGTTATGGCCGCGGACGAGGCCAGCGCCGCGAGTTGGGATCTCAATCCCCGCATCGAGGCCGGCGGGGAATATAGCGACAACTACCGCCTCGCACCCAGCGGCTCACCGCGGGTAGCCGCATACGGCAGCCTCCTCGATGCGTCGGTCACGGCACGCCTGTTGGATCCGCGCTATGAGATCGATATCGCGCCGCGCATTCGCAACACGTTCCTGCCGAATGACCACACGGACCAGTCCACGGACGGCTATCTCGACGTCGGCGGCAGCTACCGCACCCAAAGGGCCACCTTCGGCATCACGCTCAGTTATTACAACGAGTCGGTCATCGCCTCGGAGCTGCTGCCGGCGAATTTTCCGGGCGTCACTCTGGGGCAGGTCATCGGCGAGGCGACCGGCATCGTCAGCTTTCACAACCGCCGCGTGCTGGAGCGCGTCACGCCCAACATGACGTATGACCTGACACCCCGCTATCACCTGAAGTTTGATGCGGAATATGAGAATGCCTCCTTCAGCCAGAACGTCCTGCAGCTGCAGAACGGCACGAGCAGCGTGTTCGCGCAGGAGGGATTCAAGGATTACTACGGCAGCGCGGGCGTGCAGTACGATGTGACGCAGCGCTACGACGTGGTCGTGCGCCTCATCGGGGCGAAGTTCCTGCCGGATGGCTCGTCGACCACCACGGAGCGCTATGGCGCCGAGGGTGTGTGGGAGGGCAGGCCCGGAAGTATCCTGCAGTACTACGCGCGCGTCGGGGTCGAGGAGGTGCATGCCAACACCCTGCTCGGCGGCAACATCAACAAGACCCTGGTCGTCGGCGGAGCCGGAGCAACCTGGACCTATCAGCTCTCCCAGTTCACGGTCGACGCCATCCGCGATCTCTCGCCCAGCGCCAGCGGCGCCGTCGTGGAGCACGACGAATTGCGCTTTCGCCTGCTGCATGCGCTGACGCCGAGGCTGTACACGGTAGTGGCCGCTCGCGGCGTCCGCGTCCGTGGTGCCAGTCAGAACATCATCGGGATCGTAGGCAGCGACTACGTCGCGGCCACGGCGTCCCTGCAGTACCAGATCACGCGAAACTACCGCCTCGCGGCCGAGTACGAGTACACGTGGCAGCACTTCCAGAACCAGCCGAAGGCGATGTCCAACGGCGTCGCGCTCTCGATCATCTGGCAGCCGCTGAGCCGTTTCAACCCGCTTCCGGACTACAACCGACTCCCACTGGACAGATCCAAATGAGCGATGCACCAACGACCCCGGATTTCTCGGACTATGTGGCCGCCGTCAAGCGGCGGCATGTGTTGCTCGCATCGATCGCGCTGCCGATCGTGGCGATCGCATTCGCGCTTGCCATAGGGCTCCCGGACATCTATGTCGCCAGCGGGCTCATCACGTTCTCCGATGCCACCGTATCGGGTCAGCTGCCGACCGACAAGGAGCGGGCCACCCGGGAGAAGTCCTACATGGACCAGTACGTGCGCAGCCTGTCCGAGTCGGTGATGAGCCCGCCGAACCTGGTGAAGCTCATCAAGGAGGTGCCGGAGGTGAAGCCGTTGCAGGCCACTCCGGAAGAGGCTCTCAAGGACATCAATCGCAGGACGCGCGTGGAGACGGTCAAGATGCCGGTGCTCGACCCCGACAGCAGCCGCGAGCGCGAGATCATCTCGGCCTTCACCGTGCAGTATGGCAGCCGCGACCCGCAGACCGCGCTCAAGGCGTCCACGTGGCTGACGGATGCGTTTCTCGCGGCGAGCCGCGCGAATCTGCAGGTCCGTGCCAAGGCCGCGGCACAGTTCTACGGCACCCAGGCGGAGCAGTATCGCAAGGAAATTGCGACGCTCGAAGCCAAGCTCGCCGCCTTCAAGGCCCAGAACTTCGGCAACCTGCCCGAGCTCACCGATCTCAACCTGAACCTCATGGACCGCACCCAGCGCGATCTCGATGACGTCGGCCAGCAGCAGCGAACCTTGCGCCAGGAGAAGATCTTCCTCGAGCAGCAGCTCGAGCAGGCCCGTAACGCCGGCATGGACGAGGGCATGCTGGCCCAGCTGCAGGCCGAGTACAACAAGAAGCTCGCCACTTACGACGAGAACCATCCGGACATGATCGGGCTGCGCCGGCAGATCGATGCCCTCAGGGCTGGCGGGGGCGCGGTCGACAGCCTGTCGCTGGCGGCGCAGCTGCAGGCCCAGAAGCAGATCCTGGCGCAGGCCCGCCAGCGCTACAGCGAGGATCACCCGGACGTGAAACGGATAGAAAGGCAGATCAAGTCGCTGCAGACGCGCATGGCCTCGGGGGAGACCAACGCGGCGAACGTGGTGGGCAGTCCCCAAGTGGTGCAGCTCAAGACCCAGATCAACGCCCTCGATATGCAGCTTGCGGGTCTCGACCGGCGCAGCAACGAGCTGCGCGTGAAGCTCGACCAGATGCAGAGGCGCGTCGAGCAGACACCGCAGACGGAGCGTGAATACAAGACGCTCACGCGCGATCTGGAGCTGGCGCATACGAAGTACGACGAGATCAACAAAAGCATGATGGACTCGGAGATCACGGGCGCAGCCATCGCCAGCGGCCGCAGCGACGAGCTCAGGCTCGTGCAGGCCCCCTCGCTGCCGGCCAACCCGGCGAAGCCGAAACGGATCGCCATCGCCGCCATAGGTCTGATGCTTGCGATCCTGCTCTCCCTGACGGCGGTGGTCGTTGCCGAGAGCGTCGACCAGACCGTCCGGGGCAGCCGGGACGTCCGCCGTGTGTTGGATCTGTCGCCGCTGGGGGTGATTCCCGAGATCCAGGATGCAGTCGCATCGCGCCGCCAGAGGTGGCGCATGGCGACCCTGACCGCCTGTGTCGTGGTGGCCAGTACGGCGATTGTCATGACGGCGCGCGCTTTTTATTGATCATTCCGAAAACTCAATTGACCGTGCGATGAGGTAACCATTCCCATGAGCTTGATCGAGGAAGTCATGCGCCGCTCGGCGCACGAGCGCACGGCCGCCATGCCGGGGGCCGTGTTGTCCACCTCCCGTGTCTCGCGGCCGCCGCTCGCGCCCGCGCCGCCGCTGCCGGAGAACTTCGTTCCCGTGCAGTATCGGTCCGCGCCGGTCGACCCGCAGGTGATGGAGCGCAACCGCGTGCTGCTGCGGGTTCCCGATGTGGGCATCTCGCGGGCCTACAAGATCCTGCGCACCCGGGTGCTGCACCGATTGTCGGCGAACAACTGGTACACGCTCGCCATCACCGGCACGGCGGCTGGCGAGGGCAAGAGCCTGACGGCTGTGAACCTGGCGCTCGCTCTGGCGCAGGATGTCAACACGTCGGTGTTTCTCGTCGATCTGGATCTGCAGCGCCCGCAGCTGGGGGCGTATCTCGGGATGAGCTACGAGCACGGCCTGACGGACTATCTGACGGGCCAGGTGGAGCTCGACCAGATCGTCTACGACATCGGAGTCAAGCGGCTCGCGGTCGTCCCCAACGCCTCCTCGGTCGAGAACTCCTCGGAGCTGTTGCGCTCGCCGCGCATGGGTGAATTCATCACGGCCCTCGAGGCGCAGATTCCGCGGCGGATCGTCGTGTTCGACATGCCGCCGCTCATGGTTACGGACGACGTTCTGGCGTTCGCTCCACGCGTGGACACGTTCCTGCTGGTCGTCTCGCAGGGGCAGACCGCACGCCGCACGCTCGCGAACGCGAAGGAGGTGTTGTCGGAAGTGAATCTGATGGGGGTGGTTCTGAACCGCTCCACCGAGCGCAACGACAGTCCGTATTACTGACCATGGCGCCCGAGCTGTCCGTCGTCGTACCGCTTTATAACGAGGAGGACAGCCTCCGCCCGTTGTATGCGGCGATCACAAAAGCGGTCACGCCGCTGGGGATCTCCTTTGAGATCGTATTCGTCGACGACGGCAGCCGCGATGCAACCGTGCGCATCGCGGACGAGATCGCGCGCTGCGACCCGCGCGTCTGCCTCGTGAAGTTCCGGCGCAACTACGGGCAGACGCCGGCGATGGCGGCGGGTATCGCACAGGCCTGCGGCGATGTGATCGTGACCATGGATGGCGATCTGCAGAACGACCCGGGCGATATCGGCGCGCTGTTGCGCAAGATCGACGAGGGGTACGACATCGTGGTGGGCTGGCGCTTCGACCGGCAGGACAAGCTGGTGTCGCGCAAGATCCCCTCGCGCATTGCCAACGCGCTCATCGCCAGGGTGACGGGCGTGCCCATCAAGGATAACGGCTGCTCGCTCAAGGCTTATCGGGCGAGCCTCATCAAGAAGATCCCGCTGTACTCCGAGATGCATCGCTTCATCCCCGCGATGGCCTCGATCGCGGGACCGAAGATCGCGGAAATCAAGGTCCGGCACCATGCGCGCCGCTTCGGCCAGTCCAAGTACGGCCTGTCGCGGATCTACAAGGTTCTGTTGGATCTCATGGTCATCAAGACGGTCGCATCGTTCACGGCACGGCCGATGCTGTGGTTCGGCATGCTGTCGCTGCCGATGCTGATCGGGGCCGCCATTGCATTCGCGTTCACGATCATGATGTTCGTCTCGGAGGGGACCCTCTCGCTGCCCATCGCCGGCTGCGGAGTGATCTTCCTGAGCTCGGCCATCATCCTCATGGGCAGCGGTGCGATCGGCGAGCTCGTCTACAAGCTCGGTGACATGCGCGAGCACGAGTTCTCCGGGCTCACGCAGCAGATCCAGGTCCGCTCACTCATCATTCAATGAGCTTCCATTCATGACGCATGCCATCGCCGAAACCGTTCCCCTCGCCCTGTCGGTGATCATGCCGGTGGGCAACCGCCATGCGGCGGACATCGCCGCGCTCCATGCGGAATACAAAGCCGGCCTCGCGGCCCTCGACATGCCCTACGAGCTCATCGTGGTGCTGGATGGCCCGCGGCCGGAGGTCGCCGCCAGCCTGCAGCGCCTGCTCGCGCGGGGCGAGAATCTCATCGTCATCGGTCTCACGAAGCGCTTTGGCGAGGCCACCGCTCTCATGGCCGGATTCCAGCGCGCCTCCGGACGCGTGATCGTCACCGCGCCGGCCTATCATCAGATCCAGGGCGCCGAGATCGGCAAGCTCGTGCGGGCGCTGGACAAGGCGGACCTCGCCATCGGGCGCCGCTGGCCGCGGACCGGCGGCCGCTTCGAGGGTGTGCGCCGCGACGTGTTTCATCGGCTGATCGCCACCGGCGGACAGCGCTTCAACGATCTTGGCTGCGGTGCCCGTGCCATGAAACGGCGCGTGCTCGAGGAGATCTCCCTATACGGCGATCAACATCGTTTCCTGCCGGTGCTCGCGAACCGGCAGGGCTTCCGGATCGTCGAGGTCGACGTAGCACAATCGCCGCTCGACCGTAACGAGCGGGGCTATCCGCCGCGGGAGTACGCTCACCGGGTACTCGATATCTTCACCGTATTCTTCCTCGTGCGCTTCACGAAGAAGCCGCTGCGGTTCTTCGGCATGGTAGGCGCATCGACGTTCGTGATCGGCGCGCTCCTGGTCACGTACCTGGCAATCGACCGGCTCGTGTTCCAGCACCCGCTCGCCGACCGCCCGGCGCTGTTGCTGTCCTCGTTGCTCGTGGTGCTGGGAATGCAGCTGTTCGCGCTGGGCCTGCTCGGCGAGCTCATCATTTTCACGCACGCCCGGGACATCAGGGACTACCAGATCGATGAGGTCATCCGCTACCCGGAAGCGGCCGTTGCCGGGAGCCGTGCGGCGCCGGCGCTCGTGGAGGAGGCCCGGGTGCAGGCTGGTGCAACGCGCCCGCACGTCGCCTGAGGGCGGGGCGGATTCGAAACTCGGGGCTTCGACGCAATGAATACGGTCCTGGAACAGCGCGTCGCCGTGCCGCAGCTCGATCCCGGCAAGTGGCTGCTCGCCGTCCCCGTCGCCGTGTACGCGGCGTTGGTGTTGCCGTTCGTATTCCACGACGTGGTGGGCGAGCCCGACCTCGAGCGGATGGTAATGGCGATCATTTACGGCGCTTCCTCCGGGATGTACGAGTCGGCGGGCTATCACTACAACCTGGGAGTCAGCTTCGGCTACTACGCGGCGCTCTATCATTTGTTGCCGCAGTGGGTACTGCTGGACTCGTCGGCGCTGATCGCCGCGATCAACTTCATCGGCTACGCTTCGGCCGTCGTCGCCATCGGAATGTTGGCGCTGTATCTCGCACGGCTGTTCGGCGTCGCGACGGCCGTCACGACATGCATTCTGTTCGCCTTCAGTCCGGTGTTTCTCGATCTCGGCACGAGCGGTCACCCGCAGGTGCCGGGGCTCGCCCTGGTGCTCCTGGGAGCGTGGCTGCTCACCTACGTGACGGATACCAGTGCACGCGGCTCGTACCGCGTGGGCGCGGCCGTGGCCGCCTGGGTGGCCCTGTCGGCGGCGCTGACCATGCGGGGTGATTTCGTACTGGCTTTTCCCTTCATCACCCTGGTCGCCGGCGAGCGCGAGCTCGCGTCGCGGCAACTCTGGCTGCGGGCGGCAGGGCAGCGCCTTGCGGTGCTCATTCCCGCCTTCGCGTTTTTTCTGGTCCTTCAGACTCGGGCGTACAGTGAGCCGGGCGGCAACGCGGGGTTCGTAGCCGCGTTCTTTGCAACCTTCTACAAGACCGATACCGTGCCGCGCGGCCTGATGGTCGTCGTTCTATGCACCGGCGTAGCCAGCGTCCTGGCTCTTGCGTGGCTCGGTTGCCTGCGGGCCGCGCGCACCGTGCCGCTCGTCAATGTCCTCGCGATCCTGGCGCTGGCACTGCCGTCCCTGGGGTTCTGGCTGCCCAACTCGACACCGGGGCGGCATCTGATACTCGTGACGCTGGCCGTGGCGCTCGCCATCGCGTTGATGTTGACGCGGTCCGCGCGTCCGCGATGGGCGCGGCCGCAGTGGCCCATCGCGGCCGCCGCGCTTCTGGCGATCGCCAACCAGGCGATTGCCGAGCTTTCTCATGGCACCCTGGAGCGGCACTATCAGTGGACGTTTCCCCTGCTGACGGCACGCCGGGCGACGCAGTCGGTTCCCATGGGAATGTTTCCCCTCGATCACGAGGGAAAACAGGAATTGTTCATGATGCTGCGCAACGAAGGACGGGCGTTCGCGCGCAGTTGTTCCGGCAACGTCCTCGCGTTCGCCGAAGAGCCGCATTACATGATGATCTCGCTCGTCGAGCTGGATCGATCGATGCGCTTCAGGACGGTCGAGGCGGGGGATACAAAGGTGTTTCAGGCGCGCGGCGCGCGCTGCTCGGTCGACTTCGTCGAGAAGGCGGCGGCCTGGCATCGGGACGCGCTGCGGGAGTTTCTGGAGGCAGGATATGACGCAGGGTGGCCGATTTATTTCCAAGAGTCGAGGCGCAATCCTTCCGATCGCACCCGTGTCCCGGACGAAAGACGATATTGCATCGAAAGAGCGGCGGGAGGGTGCGCCCCCGCCGCGGCTTCCGGTTGAGACTCGCAACGACGGTGCGTCCGTATCGGGCAGCGATGTCAGAGTCCTGCCGCGTCTTGGAATCGTGGTCCCCTGCTTCAACGAGGAAGAGGTGCTGCCCGAGACGGCGCGGCGTCTGACCGAGCTGCTGCAGCGGATGGTGGCCGGTAGCTGTGTGGCCGCGGAGAGCCAGGTTGTGTTCGTCGACGACGGCAGCCGCGACCACACCTGGGAGATGATCGAAGCGCTCGCGAGCACGGATCCGCGCGTGGGCGGAATCAAGCTGTCGCGCAATCGCGGGCACCAGAATGCCCTGCTGGCCGGTTTGTACACTTGCGAGGCGGACGTGGTGCTCAGCGTGGACGCGGATCTGCAGGACGATATTCAGGTCATTCCGGAGATGATCCAGGCGTACGCGCGAGGCGCGCAGGTCGTCTATGGGGTCCGCAAGGACCGCAGCAGCGATGGGCTCTTCAAGCGGGCCACCGCGCAGGGCTTTTACCGGCTCATGAAGGCACTGGGCGTGGAGTCGATCTACAACCATGCGGATTTCCGGCTCATGAGCCGGCAGGCCGTGGAGGCGCTCAAGAGCTTCCGCGAGGTCAACCTGTTCCTGCGCGGCATGGTGCCGTTGATCGGGTTCAAGTCCGCGATCGTGTACTACACGCGCAGCGAGCGGTTCGCGGGGGAGTCCAAGTATCCGCTGCGCAAGATGATCGCGCTGGCGCTGGATGCGGTCACGTCGTTCTCCGTGGCGCCGTTGCGTTTCATCACGGCACTCGGCTTTCTCGTGTTCCTGTGGAGCGCCGGGATGGGGGCCTGGACGTTGTGGGTGCGGCTGTTTACCGACCGCGCGGTGCCGGGGTGGACCTCCACGCTGCTGCCGATCTATCTGCTGGGAGGGCTGCAGATTTTGTGCATCGGGGTGATCGGCGAATATCTTGGCAAGGTTTATCAGGAGACCAAGGCGCGACCGCGGTACATCATCGAGAAGCACGTGTGAAGGGCAGGTTCGGCCAACTGGTGAGGTTTGCGCTCGTTGGCGGGGTTGCGACGGGTGTGCAGTACCTGACTCTGATCGCGCTCGTGCGCGCGGCGGGGATCTGGCCCCCGGCGGCTTCCGCCGTCGGCTTCGTGGTCAGCGCGGTCGGCAACTATCTGCTGAATTACTACTTCACCTTTCGCAGTCGCCGCAGTCATGGGGCGGCGGCGGCCAAATTCATCGCGCTGGCGGGGGTGGGGCTGGCGATCAACTCCGTGCTCATGCAGGTGTTGGTGGGAGCGGGGTGGCACTACATCCTCGCGCAGGTATGCGCCACCGTTGTGGTGTTCTTGTGGAATTTCGTGGGCAATAGCTTGTGGACGTTCGGGGTGGAGGAGCGTGGTGACGTTCGCTCGCGGCCATAGCCGCGGGTGCACGCCCGTGATCGCCGTATGTTGACTTCCAGCCGTCATTCGCGCTTGCACTGGACCTTGAGCCGGCTCAGGGCGATGAGCCCGTCCGAGATGGGGTTTCGCCTGGGGCGCAAAATCCAGGGCACCGCCGAGCGGGCCGGGATCGGCCTCGCGCGGCCTGCCGCGCCGCGCGGGCAAACCGGGAAAGCGTGGCTTGAGCAACTGCCCCGCGAGTTCCCGGCCGGGCGCTATACGCGCGCCGCCGATCGCATTCTGGAGGGGGTGTTCGATGTATTCGCGCTGCGGGGCGTACAGCTCGGATTTCCGCCGCGCTGGAATGTGGACCCGCGCACGGGGATCGAGGCGCCGCTGGTGTTTGGGAAGGAGCTCGATTACCGCGACCGGGCGCTGGTCGGGGATGTGAAATATCTGTGGGAGCTGAACCGGCATCTGGAGTTGGTTACGCTCGCGCAGGCGTGGCATTTGAGCGGCGCGGAGCGTTATGCGCTCGGCTGCCGGACGCTGCTCGAGTCGTGGTTCGAGCAGTGTCCCTACCCGCGGGGAGTGAACTGGTGTGTGAGTCTGGAGCATGCGATCCGGCTGGCCAACTGGTCGTTCGCCTGGTTTCTGCTCGGGGGCGAGGGGTCCATCGTTTTCGCCGGGCACGAGGGGCGGGCCTTTCGGGAGCGCTGGCTCGAGTCGATCTACCAGCATTGCCATTTCATCCCGCGGCACTGGTCGCGACATTCTTCGGCGAACAATCATCTGTTGGGAGAGGCCACCGGGTTGTTCGTGGGTACGCTGACCTGGCCGTTGTGGCGGGAGAGCGCGGCCTGGGAGCGCCAGGCGCGGGCCGAGTTGGAGCGGGAGGCCCTGGCGCAGACGTTTGCGGATGGGGTCAATAAAGAGCAGGCAATCTGGTACCACCACGCGGTCGCGGACATGATGCTGGTGGCGGGCCTGCTGGCACGAGCGAACGGGCGGGATTTCGGCAAAGGCTATTGGGCGCGGCTCGAGGCGATGCTCGAGTTCATTGCGAGCGTCATGGATGTCGAGGGGAATG
>CAZDTG010000018.1:0-43883 GCA_964508005.1 uncultured Steroidobacteraceae bacterium | reverse complement strand
TTTTCTGCGTTTCATCGCCCTATTCTACGCGACCATCGGCGCAAACGCCTCAGCGGTGCTGCGTCAGAGCCTGTACGCAGGTTTCGGCTCGATGGGGGCATGGTGAGGCATGGTGACCGGTGTCATATGAGCGGTGCCACCTGAATGTGGAATATCGAGTAATCCTGACGGCGGATGCGATCGAGGTGCTCGAGCCCTTCCGCAGACGTCAGTTGCGGCGCGAAGAAATCAGGGGCCTGCAGCTGATTTACACCCAACAGGGAATTTCGATCCTGGTGTTCGTGCCGATCAATGAGCAGACGAAGAAGCTGAAAATCCCCCTGGTCCTGAGAACTGACGACGCATTTGTCCGCTGGTATTGTGAGATGCCGAATGTCGACCGGCAGGAGTTCCGGCAGTCCGAGGTGGAGCTTGCGCAGCGATACCTCGATCTGTCACCCAAGGAGCAGTACCGGCGAACCAAGCGCTTGCGACGCCTGGCGACAGGGGTCAACGCATCGGCAATAGCGCTTGCCGTCGGCGCGTTGATATTGCCGTCGGATCCCTATCACCTGGTGTTTGCAGGGTTGGTGGCCGTGCCCTGGGTCGCGGTCGGGATGGTGGCAGTCTTCCAGCCCCTATATCGCTTTGGCGGACGAGGCGGCGATGAGCACCCTGACCTGACGATGGCACTCATCACGTCGGGTTTCATTGTCATGCTGCGCGCACTGTCCACATTGGAGACTCTCGATTGGCGCGGGCCTGTGATGCTGGCGTGCGCCGGCGGATTGGCACTGGGCGGCGCGGCGGCTCGGGTTGACCCATGGTTCCGTAAACGGCGCTGGGAAGTGCTTCTGGCGGGCTTGCTCACCTGCTCCTATGGGTACGGCGCGGGTCTGGAGTTGAACGCGCTCGCGGACCAGTCGGTTCCGCGTGTCTTCCGGACAGAGGTGCTGGAAAAGCACGTCAACGAGGACAGGAATTGGACGACGTGGTACCTCACGCTGAAGCCTTGGGGCCCTGTCGCTGAGGCTGACGAGGTGAGTGTTTCCAAGGCTCTGTACCAGCTGATGCGGCCTGGGGACACCGTCTATGTGCTGCTCAGATCGGGTGCGTTACGGATCGAGTGGTATCAAGTTACGACTTGCGGCTCCGCAATGCCTTCGCATTCCGTGGATTAGCTTTGGGCTTTTGACTTGTTCAGGGTCACGGCGGCGCGAACGAGAGTCTTCAACGCCTCCTCGTCTATCTTCTCGCCCTCGTGGAAGTCGATGGCACGCCTTGTGTTCCCGTCAAGACTGGAGTTGAAGAGGCCCGAAGGATCCTTCAGAGCCGCCCCTTTGGCGAAGGTCATCTTCACGACGTTCTTGTAAGTCTCGCCTGTGCAGATCAATCCGTCGTGCGACCACACCGGAACCCCTCTCCACTTCCACTCCTCGACGACTTCGGGATCGGCTTCCTTGACCAAGGTACGGAGCCGGCTGAGCATCTTGCCCCGCCAGTCGCCTAGCTCCTTGATTCTCGCGTCGATCAGCTGGGAAGGAGACTTGCTATTCTGCGACCCGCTCTTCTTCATGCCCGTTTCTCCTCCTCAGTAAGGGAACGAGGGATACCCGGAGACTTCGTTGAAGTAGTACTTGCTGACCAGGGGCGGCAGAAGCTCCGGGAAGAAGTTTCATTCACGGCAGCCAACGTCCCAGGCGACTGGATTCATTCATATGGCGTTTCCGCGGAAACGCGGTGCCCCCTTCTGGCGTGCTGGAGCAAGACTTCGATCGCAAGCCCGTAGTCCATCGTTTCGCCGCGCCAACGAGTGGCGGCCGTGTTTTTCCGGTGCTCATGCGGCCCACTGTTGAGCGTCTGGTCCTGCCTCGCGCAGACCGGGTGTCTGGCTCGGCGGACGCTCAGCAGTTGACCGCTCGTTCCCGCGCACGGAGGTCCAACACCTGGACCCGGCTGTGAGAATATTTCGGGCTGCGTTCACATCCCGATCGTGCACCTCACCACAGTTCACGCATTCCCACCTCCTTACAGCGAGATGCCTCAGACCCTTGGGTCCCGTGAGGGAACCACAAGTAGAACATGCTCGCGTGGTGTGTCTCTCGCTGACGACTTGCACAGATCTGCCCGCGTACTCGCACTTGTATTGCAGCATCCGCCTGAGCATGCCCCAGCCAGTGTCCAACACGGACGTGGCCATCCGTGTCTTCACCAGCTTCAGGCTGCTCACGTCGCCGACGACGATATTCTGATACGTATCGACCATCTTGCGGCTGAATTTATGGCACGCATCCTGCCGACGGCGCCGGATCGTACGATGCAGGCGCTTGGCCTGCCGCAGGTGCCCGCGCCGTTGTAAAGCTGCCAGTCTGGGTTGCGCATCCCGGTAGAAGCGAATGGCTTCCAGGCGCTCCCCATCACTGGTCACCGCAGCGTCTTTGATGCCCAGGTCAATGCCGACCGATTCCTTCGGCGCCGCCGTGTGCTCGAGGCTCACTTCCACCGCTACACACAGCCACCAATCCCCCACGGCATCTTGCGCAAAACAGCCCTGCTTCCATTGAATACCCTCCAGACGCTCACGCTCAAATACCCGGAAAGTCTTGCCACAGAACCGCAGTGCACGGCCCTTGCGCTTGAGACTGGCGCGCCGGGCCTGGACTGTGGCGCTGACTATGAAGTCCTGACACACGTTCAAAGACTCGGCGGCAGCGGTGGCCGCTTTCGCCCCGTGCGGCAACGAGCGCAGCCATCCGCCCTGACCGTCTGATGATCCTTCCCCGCCAGAGGTCCCTTGCCAAACCCTCTTTACACCGGCACCGTGGAATCGAGCGCACCAGCAACGCTTTGCGCGCGACTCAACCGAGACCCGCCTGCAGCACGGCATCTGACTGCCCGCAGCAACCCCGAGATGACTTTAACTTGCACGCGCGGGACGAGCGCGGCATGAGCGCGTCATTCCCCTTTCACGGGCGCTCGTGCTTCACTTCGTTGCGCAACTCTCTGGTGGGTCGTAAACGTCCCTGTGTTACTTCGTCGTTCGTGCCGGCGTTCAGGTGTTCGGGGCTGGTTGCGGCTCTCCATAAAACAGCACGGTAAGTCCTTCTGCGATGGTCGGATGAGTCAGGATTGCATCACGCAATACGGTGTAGGGCGCACCTGTCAGCATTGCGGTCTGCACGACGGCAATCAGCTCGCCCGCCTCCGCACCGAATGCTGTGAAACCCAGGATGCGATCGCTGTGCGCGTCGACCAATGCCTTGAGGAAGCCGCGCGGCTCGGAGAGCGTCCGCGTCCGCAACACCGACGCCATGGGAATCCTTGCGATGCGATAGGCAATGCCGGCAGCCCGGGCCTGCGTTTCATTCAGGCCAACCCGCCCGAGCTCGGGGTCAGTGAACACACAGTAAGGGACGAGACGGTCGCGGGTGGTTCGATTGCCGCCGTTCCAGTTGTCCCGCACGATTCGAAAATCGTCGAAGCCGACGTGCGTGAACTGGGGGCTCCCGGCGCAATCGCCCACCGCCCAGACGCCATCCGCGGTGGTCTCGAGCCGTTCGTTTACGCGAACGTAACCGGTCGTATCCAGTTCGACGCCGGCTGTGTCGAGTCCAATCCCACGGGTATTCGGCTCACGGCCGGTCGCTACCAGAATATCGCTGGCATCGATGGCACGCGCGCCAGCCGCGGTGCGCACGTCCAGATGGATCCGTTCGCCCGAGCGGCCCTCCACGCGCGAGACCTGTGCGTCGACAACTACTTCGATACCTTCGTCCGCGAACAGTTGTTGCAATGCCTGGCTCACGTCGCTGTCCTCGCGCGCTACAAGTCGCGGCCCCTGTTCGACGACGGTAACGTGACTGCCGAACCGGCGAATGGCTTGCGCAAACTCGAGCCCGACATAGCCACCGCCGAGCACGAGCAGGTGTTCGGGAACATGATCCAGTTCCAGGGCTTCCACGTGAGTAAGGGGTCTGCACTGGGCAAGACCCGGTACGTCCGGAATCGCCGCGCGCGTCCCAACGTCGATGACTACCCGCTCGCCTGCCAAGACTCTCACACCGTCGTCGCGCAACGTGACCTCGAGGGTCTTCGGCGCAACGAAGCGTCCCTCGCCGAGGATCAGCTCGGCCCCGCTTGCCTCGTATCGCTCGCGGTGCGTGGCAATCAAGCCATCGACCATCGCTCGCTTGCGTTGGCGCACGCCCTTCATGTCCACATGCGTGTCACCGGTGCCGATACCGAACTCCCGCCCGCGGCGGCATAGTGCGGCAACCCGTGCACTGTGAATGATGTTCTTGCTGGGCAGGCAGGCGATATTCGGACACGAGCCCCCTATCAGGCCGCGCTCGACGAGCGCAACGCGGCGCCCGGCTTTGGCGAATGTCCAGGCGAGATATTTTCCCGCCTCACCGCTGCCGAGGATGAGAATTTCGTAGTGCTGGATCTCGGGCATGATCACAACCTCGCGGTTCTACGGGTTAGGCCCATCGAGCGTGGGCATCGTGCCCGGCCGATGCGGCATTACAAGATCTTTGCCCGTTCGAATTCGTTTTTTATAGTACCGTCGAGCTGCGCTTCGGGCGTTCAAGCGGCGCGTTTGGAGCTGTTAAGCCCTGGCTGTGCGCAGCCCCCAGGCGCTGCAAATTACTCGTGGGGCGCTGCGGTGGGGTAAACCGTCGAGGTCGACTCAGCGGCCGACATTGCTCGCCCCGCTCTCTCAAACCCACATCACACAGGCGATTTTCCTGCGAAGCTCATCACTGAATGAGAAACTGGCGCGATATATTGTCAAGTTGGACTTGGCAAATGCCGCGCAGTTTGAAAACTAGCGTACATGTCACACGCACTGCCCGCTGACCTGCCGCATCCGCTGCTCGAGCGCCTCCGCGCTGAGGGCGTCGCCACACTCGAAGCCTGGGTCGCCTTGGGGCGGCGCCGCCGGCTGATCTTCGGTGTTACGCGCACCGCAGTCGCGCAAATTGACGCGCTCGCGAAGGCAGCGCTGAGGCCCAAAGCGTAGCTTGGATTCACGGCGCTCGGCCGCCTCGTATCTGACATCCGTCACTGGCCGACCAGAACCGGTAAATTGCGGCCTCACGGCCCCTCGACCAGGTAACCCTCTTTCCGCAGTATCGCGAGTGTGCCGTTTTCGCCCAGCAGGCGGTCCATCGACTGCACCGCGAGTGTGGAGCGATTGCGGGTGAGGGCGTCTTCGACCGAGACGAACCAGTCTTCCTGGGCACGGGCGATGAGGTCCCTCACGCGCTCCGATGTCGAGACGGCCTCGATGCAGGCGGTGCGGTCGTCGGGATGGTTGAGTTTGCGTAATGTCTCGACGTCGCCGAGGGCCCAGGCCCGGGCGCGTGCCTGCATCGGGCCGATGTCGGTCTCGAGGCGCCCGATGACAGCCTGCAGGCAGGCGACCTCGCCCGTGAGCGGAGTTTTGCCGACGTCTTTCAGGACGTCGACGGGGTGATCCACTCTCAACTTGTCCTGATGGACTCTGACGCCTTGTTTGCGGGCCAGCTTGAGCACGGTTCGCTGCACTTCGTTGTGCAGCGTCAGGCCGGACACATCCAATGCCTCGTCGAGCAGCCGTTCGGCTGCGAATCCGGGTCGTAACTCGTCCAGCCGCGTGTCCTTGGGTGCGTAACGCGCCTTGAGGGCGGAAAACCGGGCGTACAGCGCCGGCGGCAGCACCTCCTGCAGATTCATGCGATCGGGGATCTTCTGGATGCTGCGCCACTGGATCCAGACTCGCAGTGCGGTGAAGGGATTCGCGCCGATGCCGAACGCCGGCCACGCGGGCACGACTTCCTGGCTTTGTTGTAATACCGCCTCGACCGCGTCGGACTGCCAGATCATCTTTTTTGGCAGCGGCGTCACGGTGCCCAGTATCCAGAGCACGTGATCGCCCTTGTGCACTTTCCACAGGCGGGGGCCTTCGTGCGCGCCGGAGATGACGACCTCTTCCATCGGCGCTTCCGCGGGGGCTGCCGCGGGCGCGGGAGGGGCGGTAGACGGTGCTTGCGCGGCAGGAGATGCTGTTGGCCCGGCGGCCTGTGGCGCGCGGTTGTTTTGCGTCACAGCGCTTTCGTCAGCGTGCGCTCCCGTGGGCCCGCTGGTGAGCAATGCGGTAACGAGAACGAGCGGGAGAGCCCGAACAGCGAGGGAAGTGAGCGGCACCGTGCAGGACCTCAGTCAATCGATGGCCTGGAGTTCGGCACTACCGCGCCGGTGGCGTCGTACACACGTGTGAGATTCACCTTCTGCAGCTCGAACGGGCCGATGTGGGTTTTCACGATGAGCTGCTTGCCATCGGGCGACAATCCGTACTCCTCGACGAGTAACGGGCCGAGCTGGGGCTTGATGTGGACGGCGTATTCCCTGCCTTTCCAGCCGGAAGTCTGATCGGCGACTCCGTTTTCGGAAGAAACGACGCTATGCCCGCCCGGCGTGTAGCTTCGCACGGTCGTCCCGTAGTCGAACGCCATCTGGTCGGCGGACTGTCTTATCGTCAGATAATCGCTGCGTTGGAGGACCTCTCTCAGCAGGTGCATCGTCGGGGAGTTGCGGAGCGGGTCCATGCCCGGGCCCGGCTGTTGCATCACCTGGAGGTCGTCCGGGGTCTGCTCGACGGGGCCTTCACTGCCCTGGCCACCTCGGCCCCCGCGACCGCCCCGACCCCGTTGTCCGCCTCCGCCAGGGCCGCTCACGGTCGTCGGAGGAGGAGCGTTCATCGCTCGACGTATCTTCTTCAGCGCCTCGGCGCGCAGGGCGTCGATGGTCTTCTGGGGGTCGTCGCTCGCAGCGCGATTCAGCTTCCACACGCCCTGCAGGCGAACGCCGGTGGGTGTCTCGGGAGAAAGGCGGGCGCCGAGGCATCCGGTCAATACCGCGGCCCCGAGCAGGGCGGCGCAGACGAGGGATACTGGGGCACGCAACATCGGCATAGTCGATTATTCCTCAATCATTACGAATGCGCCCGTAACCACTCCAGCGCACCGGGCGTCTGCTGCCACACTGCGCGCATCTCGTCACGGTAGAGCCACGCCTGGTCGTCACCACCGAGCTCTATTGTGCCTTGCAGGATCCTGGGGCGCCGTATACGCGCCGGCAAAAGATACTGCGCGGTCTTTGGCAGATCCGACCGGGCGGTCCGCAGGGCGCGCTCCGCTTCCCCCATGCGCTGCAGGCGCACCAGCGCCAACACGGCACCGAAGCGCGTCTCCGGCGCGATGTCATCAGGATACTGTTCTGCGAGCGCGAGCGCCTTCTCGTCACTGCCGCCGCGCAGATACTCGTTCACCAGTATGAAGCGCACGCCGTGATTGTCATCGCGATTGAGCGCCAGAAGCGTCTCGGCGGTGTTGATCGCGGGCGTCCGCTCGTTTCGGGCGAGACGCCACTGGAATGCGCGCATCAAGCCCCGCAACGCCGGACGGTTGCCTCTGATGACCCACGGCAAGGCGGCCTTCGCGGTGCTCGGACACGCGCGGGCGACAATGGTTTCATTCCGGGCGAGCACCGGACCGAGCAGCAGGTCGTCGAGACCCGGCGCATCCGCCTGGGGGTGGCGCCCGATGGCGGTCGCGAGATCATCCAATATGTCGAGGCTGTCGAAGCTCTCCGGGTGTGCGCGCAGGAAGCCGCACCACTCGCTCTCACTGTCCTGGTCCCAGACCTCGCGAGCGTCAAAGGGCTGCTCCTGGACCGAGAAGGGCTTGTCGAGGGGGAATACTTTGTGCCAGTCGCGCTCTAGCGCCGTCACGGCCGGTGGTGGCGTCAGTAAGAAGGATTCGTCGCGGGGTGACAGCTCGTACGACGGAGTAGCGCGATCGGCGACGGCCCGCAGCCATTCGCGGAGCTGCCGTCCGGCGCCGTCGACATTTATGGCGACCTCGCCGAGGGCGGTGAGTGGGTCGGCGGCCACACGGTGGAGGAATGCGAGGCGCGGGTCGCTGGCCGGGATACCGTCTCTCTTGAGAGCCGCGGCCCAGAATGTCGCCCGATGTCGGGCTTCGTCGAGACGGCGCTCGGCCACGAGGAGCTCGACCTCGAGCACGGAAAGCGTCTCGGCCTGGGGATGGTCCTGTTGCGCCTGACGGAATGCGTGCCAGGCGCGCTCGCTCTCGCGCCGATCCATGTGGATGGTGGCGAGCCGTTGCCAGGCCTCCGAGCGCAAAGGGGAACGCGGCGCCCTCCCCGTCGTCATGCGCAGGAGTTTGATTTTGCGGCGCGCTCCTTTTTCGGACATGCCGTATGCGTCACAGAGCAGGTCGAGCAGGATCGCGGCTTCCTCGTCGTGATGGCGCTCGGGTGTGGCGAGCCGCGGCTCCAGAGCGGCGATCACCTCGGCGCGCCGGTCGCGCTCGAGAAGATGGGCCGAGAACTCGATCAGGGCGGTGCGCGGCACCCGATTCCCGGCCAGCAGTGTGTCCCGCTCGGCGGGTTGGATGTTGGCCAGGACATAAGGCCAAAGCACGCTGGCGGTCAGAGGCGCAATCCGGGGCATGTGCCGGCAACACTCGCCGAATGTGCGGCCAGACCCGCACGGGCAGACATCATGGTCCGACGGGTCTGGCATTCGCTTCGGCTTGCGGCCCGTGGCATCCAATGGCAGGCCGTTCCACACCGCGCGTGCCCACGCGAGAGCGAGGGCGCGCGCGAGGCTCCTGTCCCTGGTGATGGGTGAATGTTCGGTCGCGTAGTCGGACAGGGATTGTTGCACCCAGCGCAGGAACTCGCCGGCATTCGCCGCATGCATCGCGATGGCGACGGAGTCCGGAATCAGGCGCTCGAATTCCAGTAGTGCCGAGCTTTCCCCGTGCGTGTGCATGGTGAGCGGCGGCAAGCGCGGCTGCTTACGCCGTCAACTGCCCGCAGACGAGCGGGAGGCCGCGGCCCGGGCGGCCAGCGACTCGATCGCCGGCCAGTCCTTCCTGTTCAGGGCTTCTGCCGGGGTGAGCCAGGAGCCGCCGGCGCACAATACGTTCGGCAGGTCCAAGTACGATTTCACCGACGCCTGGGTGATGCCTCCCGTGGGACAGAAGCGCGCCTCCGGAAACGGGCCGCCGAGTGCGTTCAGCATGGCGACTCCGCCCGCCGCCCCGGCCGGAAAGAATTTGAAACAGCGGTAACCTGCCGTCATTGCGGCCATCAGCTCGGAGGCGCTCGCTATGGCGGGCAGATACGGAATCGGCCCGTCGGTGCCGGCCTCGAGCAACGCCGCGGTCGCTCCGGGGGAGATCGCGAATGCGGCGCCGGCCGCGGCGGCCGTCTTGAGGTCGGCAACGGAGAGCACGGTCCCGGCGCCGACGGTGATTTCCGGCACCTCGCGTGCGATCACCTCTATGGCGCGCAAAGCCACAGGCGTGCGCAGCGTGACCTCGATGACGCGGATTCCACCGCGCACCAGCGCTCGCGCGAGATCCGCCGCCACGGCCGCGTCGTTGAGGGTGACCACCGGCATGACCGGCGACAAGCGGAGAAACCGCTCGATAGCTCCAGAGTGCGTCATTGACGTCAGCCCCTTACCGTAAACCCTGTGTCCTGGGGGAGATTGTGCACGTCCGCGACGCCGATGAGGTTGAAATCTCCGGGAATCGAGTGCTTGAGGCAGGCGGCGGCGAGCCCGAAGTCGAGCGTCGCCTGGTCATCCAGACCGGTTTCGAGCCCGTGGAGGACGCCTGCGGCGAGGGCGTCACCGCTGCCGATGCGGTCGACGATCCGGCCGATCGAGTACGTGCGGCCCGTGCGCAGACCGTCGCGGGTCATGAGCTTGGCGGTAAGCTGGGGAGCCGGGACTTCGGTGAAGTCACGGCCCAGGATCAGGGCCATATCGCGCTCCTCCGAGGAGTGACTCCCGAAACATGCAGCCAGCTCACTCCGGAGAGGATCTCGCGCCAGTCCATCAGGCTCCGGGGGCGCCAGGGCAAATGCCGAATCTGCACGATCGTATAGCACCTCGGACGGGCGCTGTCCGGCGCCAATTGTTAGAAAGTACAAGCCCATCCGGCCGGCGCTTTAAAGACGGAAAAGGATGGGCGGTCAACTCAGCAGCGCGAAGGTCCACGCGATGGCGATGGAGGCCAACGCGGCCGCGCCGGCAAGCCACTGGGGCACGCGATCCAGGGTGCGCCGGAACCACGGGAGCGCTGCGGTGACACCCAGCAGGATGCCGACCACGAACCCCGCCACGTGGCCCACGAGATCGATGTGTTCGGCGCCGGCACCGTCCTCCGAGCCGCCGCCGGAGCCGGTCCAGCCGAGAAGAATCACGCCACCGACGAGCGGGCCCCAGCGCCGCGCCCAGCGCTGCGGCATTTGGAACCGTTCACGCCAGGAGTAGGCGGCCATCAAACCCAACGCCGTGAACGCCGCGGTGGAGGCACCGACGGAGCGATGGTCCGGCGGCCCGGTCAGTCCTTCGAACAGGTTGGCAAGCGCGCCGCCGGTGACGATGAGGAACCAGGCAGTGCCCACACCGAGCTGACGGGCGGCAAGATAGCCGAACCAAACACCGGCGCCGAGGTTCGCGGCGAGGTGGGGACCGTCGACGTGCAGGGTGAGCGCCGTCCACGCGCGCCACAATTGTCCGCTCTGCACGCTCGCTGCGTGAAGGTCTCCGGCATCGAAGGCGTCGAGACGCACGAGCCCGCCTGAAATGGCGTAGGCCACGGCCATGAGACAGAACACATACATGACACAGCCTATCCAGGCGTTTGGGTGTACACGCGGCGGAGGCGGGGGCGGCGGCGCGGGACGGTTTTCCAGTTCGTACTGGCGCAGGTGTGCCTTTGCCCGGGATGCCTCCGCCTCGCTCACCCAGAGGATGAAGCCGGTGCCGGCGAAGGTGACCGCGCTCTCCATTCCAACAGCAGTCAACACGAGCGCACGCTCCTCGCAAGGGCGGCGACGCAGCGAGCGATACACCTCGACGAGAACAGGCGCGTCATCCATCTTGGGGGTCGCCCGTCATCCATCCGGCCGCGCATTTGCGTTTGCCTGCGCGCCGCCAGTGACGGGCTGCTGCCTGCGCAAGTGCAACGCCGCGAACAGGCTGCGTACGGGCTCGCCGATCAGCTCGTAAACGGCGGCGTAAGACACCATCATACCTTCGGCGCTCGGGACGAAGCGCGCCACGCGCAGGTCGCGCCTTGGCACTACTCCGACAGGGGCGGGTACGACCTCCAGGCCTGCGCCCATGAACTCGTGCGCCGCGCGCCACTCGTGCGTACTGCTCGTGACGAGAATGATGCGATGTATGCCAGCGGCGTGCAGCAGTTGCGCGGAAAAGCGCGCGTTCTCGAAAGTGTCGCCGGATCGGTTCTCGAGCCAGCGCGTGCCGATTCCGAAGTCGCGTGAGAGCGTGGCTTGCATGGCGCGCGCTTCCTCGGGGGAGCCGGAGACCAGCACTGGGAGCGACGTCCGGTGCGCGAGGAACGCGCCGTAGTTCAAGCGCTCGAGTGTTGCGAGCGCTGCTGCCGGGCCGCCGTATTCCGGTGCGACGCGTACGCTGCCGCCGCCAAGAATGACGATGGCCTGCGCATTCACCGGTCTGGAGAGATCGAGCGCCGGATAGCCTTCCGCGAGGTGCTGCAGCGCATCCCCGACCACCGGTGTGGCACACAGCCACAGGGAGCCCAGGCTGATGATGACCAATGCGCCACCGAGCCTGGGGCGCCGGCGGCTCAACAGCAGGCCTGCGAGGCCCAGGATGAGGAGCCCAGCGGGCGGCAGGATGAGGGATCGAGCCAGGGATTTCAGAAAGATGAACATCGTTCCACACGAGCGGGCGTCATTGGGTGCGACATTGTTGCGCAAAGCGCGCGGGCGCGCAGGTTGCGCCACCGGGATCTGAAGTTGTGCGACTAGATCCGGATCCTTTGCCACACGCCCGAGCGCCAGCGCAGGAACAGCGCGCTCCCCAGCGCCATCAGATATAACACCACGGCCACCCACCCCCCGTACGCCCCCCAGCCGAACTGCGGCAGGAAAGCCACCCAGCCCTCCCCCGGCGCGAAGGTAAACGAATGTGCCAGGGGCACGAACACCAGCAGCGACAGCGGGAGAACCAGTGCCGCGGGCACGGTCGCATCCCCGGCGCCGCGCAAACACAGGCTGCTGCCGAGGTTCAGGCCATCGAAGAACTGATACGCCGCCGCGAGCCACAGCAGATGGATTCCCAGCGCGATCGCGGCGGTGGCCTCGGCATCCTGCGCGGCTGTGAACAAAGGCAGGATCCAGGGACCGGCGAGCGCGAGCACGAGTCCGATGGCGCCCATGTACACGGCGCACAATAAAATCGTGCGGGAGCCAACACGCATGGCCCATTTGCGATCGCCGGCGCCGATCGACTGCCCGACGAGCGTGGTGCCCGCCTGGGCGATGCCGAACCCGGGCATGTACGAGATGGAGGTCAGGATCATGACCATCTGCGTGGCCGCCCCGTCCACCGTGCCGAGCCGGACCTGCATCATCTGGAAGATCGAGAATCCCAACAGGTCGGCGGCGGGCAGCAGCCCCATGGGCAGGCCGAGCCGCAGCTGCTCGAGCAATCGCCCCGCATGAGGCTTCCATGTCAGGTGGGATCGATACACGCGCCGATAGCGCGCGCTCAGCAGGATCGCAACGCCGAGGAGCAGCCCGGCCGCCTGGGCGACGGTCGTGGCCCAGCCCGAGCCGGCAATCCCGAGGCCGAGATGGAAAATGAAGACATCATTGAAGATGGCATTCGCGATTGCCATGGTGAAGGTGACCAACACCGTCATGCGCGGCCGGCCGATGCCATTGAAGAACCCGAGCAGTCCCCACACCGCCGCGCCGAACGCGGCGCCGGAAACGCGCGGCCACCAGAACGCGGTGGCGAGCCGCTCGACCTGCGGATCGAAGTCGAACGGCGCCAGAATGAGGTGTCCCGCGGCTCCGACTGCAATGAACAGCGGCACGGCGCAAAGTGTGCCCCACACTGCCGTCCATGCCGCCTGTGATGCGCGGCCATAACGGCGCGCGCCCTGCGCTTGCGCCACGACGGTCTGCACGGCCGCTCCCACTCCGCCCAGCACCAACACCACCGCGAGCACGAGCCACTGTACGGTCCCGACCGCCGCCAACGCCTGCGTGGAGATGTGCCCGATGAACCACATGTCGGTCAGATTGAGGACGATCTGCACTGCGCTGTTGGCCATGAGCGGCAAGGCGAGTCCAAGCACCGCTCGCTGATCGACGTGGGCGCGTCCCGCGGCGTCGATGCGCTGCGCCGGCAAAGTCCCGACGATGCTTGCGGATGGTGTGATGGCGATGAAATCCATGGCTAAAGGCTCGGTGAGCCCGCTATTTTTGCACATTGGTCTTTACGCAGGCGATCCGGCACGGCACCTTAGCTGCCCATGGCGACGCGAAAGAAAAGTGCTGGCCCGCGCGCGGGCAAAACCACCAAGGGTCGTGCGGTCAAACGGCGGCAGGGCAAGCTCGCTCCCGGCGCCAAGGCGCGCGGACTCGAGGCGGCGCAGGTTGCGATCGCCATGGACAGCCCCGACGTCGCGGAGCTCGCCGCGCTCGTGCGGGATGCGGGCGGGGCCCCCATCGGAGCCTATCACGAGCCGCTCGGCGGGCGCGCGCTCATGCTGGCCAGCATTCCGCTCAACGCGGTGCAGCCAACACCCTTTCAGCGCGATCTGTCGCCTACGCATGCGAAACGGCTGGCGCAGAAAATCGACGAGACGGCAGCATTCCTCGACCCGCTCATCGTCGTGCGCGGCGATGACGGGCGGCTGTGGACGCCCAACGGCCGCCACCGGCTCGCCGCGGCCAAGGTGCTCGGCCTGCGGCAGATCACGGCGCTCATCTCACCCGACGAGTCGCTCGCCTACCGCATCCTCGCGCTCAATACGGAGAAGGCTCACAATCTGCGCGACCGCAGCCTCGAGGTCATCCGGATGGCGCGCAGCCTCGCGGAACGGCAGAGCCAGGCGCGCGAATCGCAATTCAGCGCGGAGTTCGAAGCCGCGGAACTGCTCACGCTGGGCATCGTGTACGAGAAGTCATCGCGCTTCGCCGGCGGGGCATACAGTGCGTTCCTGAAAAAAGTGGACCGTTTCAGTGAGCGGACGCTGGCGGCCAGCCTGCGGGAGCGGCAGGACCATGCGTCCCGCCTGCTGGAGATCGACGCGCAGGTGAAGCGCATCATCGCGGCTCTGCAGGCGAAGGGATTCAAATCGCCGTACCTGCGCAACTACGTCGTCGCCCGCATCAATCCGGTCCGCTTCCACAAGGCGAAGAAAGGCGACACGCAGCCGCCGATGCCGCTCGCACAGGCGCTCACGCGCATGACGGCCGCCGCGAAGACTTTCAAGCTCGAGTCCGTGTCGAATTCCGATCTCGCATGGGTCGCGGTCGGTGCGGGCGGCTCCGAGTAATTCGTGGAGCTGCGAGTGAGCACAACCGATCCCCAGCGCCTTTCGCTGATCTGTGCCTGCTCGGGGTTCTTCACGAACGCGGCCATCGTTGGCATGTACGCGATTTTTGCGCAGGCGTTTCCGACTCATGTGCGCGCCTTCGGCACCGGATTCGCGGTCGGCATCGGGCGCGGGGGTTCGGTGCTGGCGCCGATCGTGGCCGGGTTCCTGTTCAAGGCGGGGTACAGCCTGCCGGCGGTGGCGACGACCATGGCGTTCGCGGCCCTGATTGCCGCGGGGGTGCTGAGCTTGCTGAAATTGCGGCCGGATCAGACCGATGTGGATTGGGCGGGGGCGCGGAGCGAGCTTGGCGGGGCGACCACGGCGTCGTGAGGAAGGTTCGCGACTCGGTTTACTCAAGGGGCGGCGCAGGACAGGACGCCGTCGGTGCCGCTTTCCAAGCGTATGTTGGCAACAGTCAACGTCAGCTGTCCCGAGGTCTGAATCGCGAACGCTGTACTGACTTGGCTCAGGTCCGCGCCGGCCCTGGCGAAACATGCGAGCGGGATTTTCAGATGGCCCCACTGGCCCGGTGGGGAGCTGGCCAGGTCGCGCGCGATCGGGACAGCGCCGTGACAACCCACGCCGCCGCAGTCGATTCTCAGCTCGACGTCATACGTGATTGCGGAATTGACTTTGTAGTCAAGGGCGAGTGACAGCTGGCCGTTCGCTGCGCGCCGCAAATCGATGGGCGTGTTGGCGGCCAGGCCAATCCAGGCGGGGCCGGTGCCAGTCCAGCGTATGAGGCGGGCGTCTTCCTGCGCTGATTTGTCGGCGGCGGCGAGAGTGACGCGATTGTCCTGTAGCGCGCCAACACCTCCGGGTAGGTCGCGAGTATCGTTCGCCGGCAGCGCGCTCGCGCCGGGGACGGCGCCCTCACCCGCAACCCAACGCCAGCCCTGGCCGGGTCGGGCGGCGGCGAAGAAGACGCGTGTGTCTACCGTTGCGGCTCGCTCGGTACCCGGGTTCTCTGGAAGAGGCTTCAGGTCGCCATTGTCGCGATAGCGCAGTCCGTAGCCGTAAGGAAACAACGGCGAGTCGTCCCGTTGGCCTGAGCGATCCGCGATGTTGGCGGTTGTCTGCAGCGGTGTGCGGGGCCATGAGAAAGATAACTTGCCGTGGAAGTCATGGCGTATCGAGCCGTCCGGCGCCTTGAAGATGACGTCGGCGATGCCGCCGCCCTCGGTGCCGGGGAGCCATGCGGCTACGAAGGCGTCGGACGTATTGATCTCGGGGTTGACCCACAACGGACGCCCTGAGAGAAATACCGCGACCACTGGCACCCCACGTTCGTGCAGCTTGCGCAACAAGGTCAGGTCGGGCTTTTCACCCGGACTGTATTCGACGGTAGCGAGGTCGCCTTGGAATTCCGCGTAGGGGTTTTCACCGAACACGACGACGGCGACGTCAGGGCGGGTTTTGAAATCGCCGTTGACGCTCAGCTCCGTGGTCCCGCCGGCTGCGACGACGGCTTGCCGGATGCCGGCGTAGATCGATTCGCCGTGAGGGAAGTCCTTGTTGGAAACCCCGGTCCCCTGCCAGGTGATCGTCCATCCGCCGCTCTGCTTGCCGATGTTGTCGGCACCGTCCCCGGCCACGAGCACGTGGGCATGGGGTGACAGCGGCAGGAGATGATGAGAGTTCTTCAGCAGGACGAGGGATTCGCGGACCGCCCGGCGGGCGACGGCGCGATGCTCGGGGGCGCCTAGCAGCTCGAAATGCCCTGCGAGCGGGCGTGAGGACGGACGGCCTTCGTCAAGGAGGTGAGCGCGCAGCTTCACGCGCAAGATCCTGCGGACGGCATCGTCCAGCCGAGCTTCTGGAATCTGCCCGGACCGCGCCTGGGTGAGGGTGTTCGCGTAGAGCTCACGCCAGGAATCGGGCGCCATGAACATGTCGAGCCCGGCATCGATCACAGCGGCACAGCTGAACGGGGTGCATCCGGGAACGTGTCCGTGAGCATTCCAATCGCCGACCACGAACCCGTCGAAGCCCATCCGGCCCTTCAGGACGTCCGTGAGGAGCGCCCCGTGGGCGGACATCTTCGCCCCGTGCCAGCTCGAGAAAGATGCCATCACGGTTTGCGCGCCGGCGGAAATTGCGGGCGGGTAGCCGGCGGCATGGACGTCCCGGAGCTCCGCCTCGCTGCACAGATTGTCGCCCTGGTCCTTGCCGGCCGTGCCGCCGTCTCCGACGAAGTGCTTCGGCGAGGCGATCACGTGTGAGGCGTCGAGGAATTGCGCCGTGCCGGGAACGCCCTGCAGGCCCAGTAGCGCGGCGGAGGCGTACTGGCGAACGATCGCGGGGTCTTCGGAATAGCTTTCATAGGACCGGCCCCAGCGGATGTCCTGCACGACGGCCAGCGTCGGCCCGAAGGTCCAGTCGAGACCGGTCACGCGCACCTCGCGGGCGGTGATCTCGCCGATCTCGCGGACGAGGTTTGGATCGCGGGCGGCGCCTAATCCAATGTTGTGGGGGAAGATTGTCGCACCCACGATATTGTTGTGCCCGTGGACAGCATCCGTCCCCCAAAGCGTGGGGATCGGATGCGAGCCCTTCGTCGCATCCAGCGAAGCGTCATAGAACCGGTCTGCAAGAGAGAGCCACTCACTGGGACGAGCGAACTCGTTCCCATTCGGCGAAGAGTTGCCGCCGTTCAGGATGGAGCCGAGAGCAAAGTGGCGCAGATCTTCCGGAGTGATGCTGGCGATATCGGCCTGTATGAGCTGGCCGACCTTCTGCTCGAGCGTCATGACCCTAATCAATGCGGTGACCCTGGATTCGAGAGCAGAGTCGGGGGCGAGTGCGGGCCGCACGGCGGGCCAGAGATCGGGATGCACCACTTGGACGGTCGTGACATTTTCCGCGGACGGGGCGCCGGCAGCCGGCGGCCCCGCGACCGCTATGACCACCGCGCTCGCGGCCATGCCGAGCGCGGCGACGACGGTTGCCACCACGACAAGCGTGCGGAGTGCGAAAACTTTCACTGCACGGGTGGAATATTTCGTGCGCCCCACGGGTCTACTGCCCAGGGGCCCGTCGGGCCAGGGCCGGATTGTTTCGATGTCCACGAGGAAGCGCTGACAAGGATGTCATACCCATCTTGCGGCATGGATTCGGATCAGCATCACATGCTGATGACAGCGCTGTCAATGAACTAACCAAAGGTCGACGCACATGCTGGAGCCAGTCACTGAATCCTTGAACCCTGAGACGACCCAACATCACCGCAGCATCGAACCGGTGCCCGGCGCGACGCCGCTGCCCGATCTGCTGCTGGTCGAGCGGGCGCGCGGCAAAGAGATCCGAGCCTTGGAGACCCTCATGCGGCGCTATAACCAGCGCCTGTTCCGGATCGCCCGGAGCATAGTCCCCGATGGGGAGAGCGCCGAAGCCGTGGTGCAGGACGCCTATCTCGTGGCGTTCAGCGACATCGAGCGCTATGAGCCCAACGGGAAATTCGGAGCCTGGCTCGCGCGCCTCGCGTTCAACCAGGCGCTGGCCCTGCGCCGCAATGTCCGTCCGTCGTCGGCCGCGATCGCTGCGGAAACGGCGCCTGCCGAGGCCGCATCGAACGGCGACTCGCCCGCCGACGGTCAAAACGAGGCGCTGCCCGCACGGCAACTCCTCGAACAGGCGGTCGACGGCCTACCGGAAGTGTTCCGTACGGTGTTCGTGCTGCGTGCCGTCGAGGGAATCAGTGGGATCGAGACCGCTGCCTGCCTCGGGATCAACGAGACGACGGTGCGGACGCGGCTCTATCGGGCGCAACGCAGACTGCGCATCGACTGGTCCCAGCATGCTCCCGCCGAGCGCAGCGAGCTCTTCGAGCTGACGAGCAGCCGCGGGGACCACATCGTGAGTCGGGTGCTGTCCCGGTTGAACGGTGTTCCGCGGGTGCAGCAGGAAGGCTGATCAGGGTCCGTCCATAGCGCGCACAGGCCGCGTCGGGATCTCTCGCGGTCCCGACATCGCAAGGTGATGCGCGCGCATCGACAAAGCCGATTGCCGCAGCGCGGTAAGATGAGTTCATGCCAACTCAAAAACGCACTGCGGCCCCTCTGCTGGCCTTCGTCGGCATGGGGCTCTGTTTAGCCTCGATCCGCTTTGAATCCGCCAGCGCCACGCCTGCCAGCCCACTCGGGACGGTCGCCGAGCGCTCGGATTTCGCGCGCACCGGGCGTTACGAAGAGGTCCAACGGCTCTGCAAGGCATACGCGCATGCGTGGGCCGACAGTATCCGCTGCGTGGAATTCGGTCGCACGCCGGAAGGCCGGACCCTGCTTGCGCTCATCGCCTCGCGGTCCGGCGCACTGAGCCCCGAAAGAGCACGCCAGCGGGGTCTGCCGGTGATGCTGCTGCAGGGCGGCATCCACGCCGGCGAAATCGACGGCAAGGATGCAGGCTTCATCGCTCTGCGCGAGCTCTTGGAGAACAAGAGCGCGCTGCGGAGTTTCGTGCTCGTATTCGTGCCGGTCTTCAACGTGGACGGTCACGAGCGTTTCGGGCGCTGGAATCGGCCCAACCAGGTCGGGCCCGAGGAGATGGGGTGGCGCGCCACGGCGCAAAACCTGAATCTCAACCGCGATTACATGAAGGCGGACGCGCCCGAGATGCAGGCCATGCTGCGTCTCCTGAATGCCTGGGATCCAACTCTCTACGTCGACCTCCACGTGACCGACGGCTCGAATTTCCAGCACGACGTTTCCAACACGATCGACCCGCTCCATTCGGGGGAGCCCACGCTGCATGCGACCGCGAAGGCCATCGTTACCGAGCTCAACTCCGGAATCGCCTCGATGGGATCGCACCCGCTCGACTTCTATCCCGAGCTCGTGAAGGAGGATGATCCGGCTTCCGGCTTTGCGCTCAATGCGTACGCGCCCCGCTTCTCCACCGGGTACTGGGGACTGCACAACCGCTTCGCGCTGCTCGTCGAAACGCACTCCTGGAAGGACTACGCCACCCGGGTGCGCGTCACCCACAACATCATCATCACTCTCGCCGACATGATGGCGAGAGAGGGCTCGCGGTGGCGAGCGCAGACACTCATGGCCGACAGCCGCGCGCAGCAGCTCGGCGGACAGACGCTCGCGTTGGATTTCGACACCGGACAGCACGTCACGATGATCGATTTCCTCGGCTATGCCTACACGCGCGAGCACTCCGATATCTCCGGTGCCTGGGTCACGCGCTACGATCCGACCAAACCGCAGGTGTGGCACGTCCCGCTGCGGGATGTCATCGTTGCGAAGACGACCGCGCAGGCGCCGCGCGGCGGGTACATCGTTACGGCGGCCAACGCCGCCTGGATGGGGGAAAAGCTTTCCCTGCACGGGATCCGCTTCCAGAGGCTGGAGAAGGCAGCGGACGCGGCGGAGGTGGAGACATTCCGCGCGACGCAAGTGACCTATTCGAAGGAAACCTTCGAGGGGCACACCATGCTCACTTTCGCGGGCGCCTGGGCGCCGGAGCGGCGCTCCATCCCGGCGGGCTCGCTGTTCGTGCCGATCGCGCAGCCGAGCTCGCGGCTGGTCGTGGCATTGCTGGAGCCGCAGGCGGTGGATTCCCTTGCGGCCTGGGGCTTTTTCAACACGGCGTTCGAAGCGAAGGAGTACATGGAGCCGTACGTGGCGGAGCAGGTGGCGGCCGACATGTTGGCGCGCGATCCGCAGGTTGCGGCGGACTTCAGGAAGCGGGTGGCCGAGGATGCGCAGTTTGCTGCGAGCCCGAGTGCGCGGCTCGAATACTTTTATCGCCGCAGTCCGTCGTGGGATGAGCGGCTCAATCTTTATCCCGTTTATCGGGTGGCAGCCGCGCCGGCGTTTTGATGTGCATGCGTTTGGCGATCATAACGCCGTAGATGCGGCGCTCGCGATGTCGACGAGGATCTTCGTCCCCTCCTGGCGGTGCAGGCGCTCGAAGCCGTCGCGGATGATGCCGTCGAAGGGAATGGTTTCGACCCAACCTGCGGATGGGTAGGCGCCAGCAGCCATTTCATCGATGACGCTCGGGAAGGCGTTGCACGAGAGAGCGACGCCGGTGATCCACGTCTCTGACATCAGGATATCCATGGGCGCGACCTCGAGAGGGCGCGTGTGGATCGCCACGACTACTACGTTGCCGTCCACGGCGGTGCCGAGTAGCGCAGCCTGAAAGGCTTTGGGGACTCCGGCGGCATCGATCGACGCGTCCGCTCCACGACCGCCGGTGAGGTCCTTGATGGCGGACACCACTTTACCGTCGGCGGGGTCGAGGACGATCTGCACGCCGAGGTTTTTGAGAACGGCGCGCCGCGCGGGCGACGGATCGCTCATGATCACGCGAACTCCACGCCGCCGCAGCGTGAAGTAGACGCCAATGCCGATGGGACCGGCGCCGTGAACGACGGCTGTCTGCCCTCCTTCGAGCTCACAGCGATCAGCCGTGCGCCAGGCAATCGCCATCGGCTCGATGAGCGCGCCTTGCATGGCCGTCAGGCCTCGCGGCAGCTTGTGGGCCATCGGGCGGCGAACCACCGAGAACTGCGCCAGTCCGCCGCTGCTGCGGTTGTAGCCGTGGAAAGCCAACAGCCCGCAATGGTTGTAGTGCCCGGAGTTGCAGTACAGGCAGTGCCCGCAGGTTTCTACCGGCTCGACCGCTATACGGTCGCCAAGCTCGAGATCCTCTACTCCCGGTCCGACATCCACAACCTCGCCGCACAGCTCGTGACCGAGGATGACGGGGTTCTTCACTCCGGTGAGCGGATGAGGGGTCGTTGCGCGGGTGGTGATCGGGCCGTCGTAGTATTCGTGCAGGTCGCTGCCGCAAATGCCGTTGTACAGCACTTTCAGCTTCACTTCGCCGGGGCCGGCGGCGGGCTCCGGTACGTCCTCGAGCCGCAGGTCCTGGCGGCCGTGGTAAACGGCGGCACGCATGAATGTTCGCAACGCTCCAGTCGAGTGGGGCAGTGTAGCGCCGGGGGCGGACATTAGCAGCTCGCAGGGCGGCTGCCTTGGGACGAGTGGCGCGCAGGTGGATCGCGTTCGAGCCGCGTTCCTGTTGCGGCTCACCTCGCGGTGGGATCAGGTGAGCTGCACAATTGAGCGTCCACATCGTGCTGCTCGCCACGAATATCGATGAAGCAGGCGGCATCGAAATACGGCCGGCCTTGCGCCTCGTGATATCTCAACACCGTGGAGAGCCCGCCGGAGGTCGGCCGCGAAACCCTGACATCGTCACGCGAGGGCAGCGAATCGGGACCTCCCGTTAGCGCCTCCACCAGCACCCTGCCGCGCAGCGTGCCTGCGTTCGGCAGCTCGAGAGCCAACACGCGGGCGAGCGTGGGGGCGATGTCCGCGTTACTCACGGGCAGCGGGTCGGTGAAGCCCTGTTTGAAATCTGGACCGATGGCGGCCATGTTGTTGAATGTGCTGTCGCGGCCGAAGCCGCCGTGCATGCCCTGGCCTTCCTGCAGGACGGTGTCGGACACCTGTACGGCGGAGAGAAGGTCGCCCGGGATGAGCTCGAAGCTCTTGAAGCTCACCACGATCGAGGGTCGGGGCATGCGGGCCGATCCCTCCAACGCCACGGCCGTCAGCGGCAAAGTGCCGGCGATGTTGCCGAATTCGGGATCGACGAAGAGCGCGCCGACGTAGTCCTGGCGGGTGAGGAAGGCGACCACCCTGTGCGCCATCGCTCGATCGTGACCGGCCACATAGACGAGATCCGCCCCACCGCTGGCGGTGACCAGGACTTTCGCGTCGATGCGGTCCTGCACGGTACCCGTGCCGCCGAGCAATCCATCGCCCGCTATGGGGTGCTGCCGTGAGAGCTGCGAGCCTGGTTTCGCGGGATCGACGGGCTCATACCGCGGAACGCCGTCGACCACGATCTGCGTGTCGGGATCGAACAGGGGGAGAGCCAGAGCGTGCGCGAGATCGATCGCGAGAAAGCCCGGCGGCAGCCAGCCCGTGGGCACCTCGGGCTTACCGTCCACGCCCACATAAGTGAACGTCGCCGAATGGCTGCGACTGCCGTGTCCGGCGGCGTCGATCTCATGCTTGCTGATCGTGGCGAAACCGTGGTCGGACGTGACGAACACATCCGTCGAGGCGCGCAGGGCCGGATCGGCCTCCACATAGTCCATGAGCTGCTTCAGGTTGGCATCCGCGTTGGCGACGGCGGCCCTGGACGTCGGGCCGTTGATGCCCGGTTGCAGCTTGTTCAGGCTGTCACCCTGGTTGTGTTGGGTTCCGTCGGGGTCGCGCGACCAGAAGAGCAGCGCGAATGGGCGGCCGCTGCGGGCGAACGCGGGCAGGATGGCTTTGGTCGCGGCATCCGCGAACCATTTCTGCTGTGCGACGTTTGCGGCGAGCGTACCGGGAGTCGAGGCGGTTCCCGTGGGCTGGTTGCGAGGTGTGGGCGTGGTGCCGAGCCCCGCGGCGCTGAGCGCGCTGCTCACCTCGGGGGCGAGTGGGACGCCCGCGGCGCTTCCCGTGGTGTCATCGAGGATGACCGTTTGCGGGATGCGGAACTGGCGGTGCGCCGGCTCGAGCTGGGTGACGTCCTGGATGGCGACCGGGCCGAGCTTGCCGATGGCTGCCGTGTTGAAGCCATGCTGGCGGGCCAGAGCGAGCAGCGAATCCTCGTTGAGGAAATTTCCGCCCGGGCTGTGCTCGTCGAGATCGCCCAGCACGAGGTCGTTCTCGAGGAATGGGGTCGGGCTACCGGCGGGCTTGCCGAAGTCGCCGTGATTGAAGACGGGGAATCCCACGTATTCCGTGTTGCTGAAGTCGCCTGTGTCGCCGAGGTAGTGGCCGGTTGCAATGGCGGCTGCGTTCGGGGTGGTCAGCGTGGGGAACAGGGAATGACTGTTTACAAAATGGACGCCGTGCTGGCGCACCGCGAGCAGCGTGGGGGCGTCGACGGCGTTCACCGAGTCGTGCCGCAGGCCGTCGGCGACGAAAATGATGACGTTGCGGCGTGCGGGGGGAGAGGCGTTGGCGGCTTGGGAATCGGCGGCGGGCGTTGCATCACTGGCGGGGGTTGAAGCGCTGGCGGGGGTTGAAGCGCCGGCGGCCGTTGAATCGGCGGCGGGCGTCGTGCAGGAGGCGATGAGGCCAACCGTTACGGCGATGGCTACTCGCAGCAAGGCTATGGAGGCTCGCAGGGGATCGCGCACGATCGGACGCATTTTTTCAGGGCTCCTCGGCGCTAAATGGGGGCGGCGTATGCTATACGAAAGCCCCCGCAGGCGGTCATCAGTCAGACAGGCTTCGGGCGCGGAGTGCTACCAAAGCCGCGTGTTCAGCCCCGGCCGACGTAGGGCATTTTCGTGGCCATGACGGTCATGAACAATACGTTCGCTTCGAGGGGCAGGCCGGCCATGTAGAGAACTGCGTCGGCGACGTACTTCACATCGAACACCGGCTCCGGCTTCAGAGACAGGTCTGCCTGCAGGGTGCCCGTGGAGAACGAGTAGGCGAGCGAGGTCGCTACGTTGCCGATATCGATCTGTCCGCACGCGATGTCATATTGTCTTCCCTCGAGCGAGGTCGATTTCGTCAGGCCCGACACGGCGTGCTTGGAAGCCGTGTAGGCGATCATGTGCGGCCGCGGCGTGGTCGCGGCCACGGAGCCGTTGTTGATGATACGGCCGCCGCGGGGCTGCTGGATCTTCATCTGGCGGAAGGCGGCCTGCGTGCACAGGAAAACGCCGGTCAGGTTGGTATCGATGACGCGGCGCCACTGGTCGAAAGGAAGGTCCTCGAGCGGCGTTGGCGGGGCTGCGGCGCCGGCGTTGTTGAAAAGGAGGTCGACTCGACCGAACCGCTCCACCGCGCGAGCGAACAAGGCGGCGACGGAGTCGGCATCGGTCACGTCGGTGGCGACCGGAAGAGTTTCCGGTCCGGCCTCGCGTGCGACTTCTTCGAGCGCCGGCAACCTGCGGCCGGCCAACACCACGGCATAGTCAGCTCGCGCCAGAGCAAGCGCCACTGACTTGCCAATTCCGGATCCGGCACCGGTCACCACAGCAATTTTGCCAGCCATAATTTTCTCTTAGCATCATCTTCGGTTCACGGCGGACGGCTCGAGCGTAACGGAATTCCGCCCTCGCGGCCGCCTCGATCCGCTGCAGGAGCGGCCGATCGGGCCAGAGAAGTCCCTGGTTCGCGGCAAAGCGCGGCAATTCGTCGGCTCCTCGAATACGGCGCCATTATGGATGCGTTCGCCGCAGCGCGCGCCGCAGACCGGCGCAATCCGCCGCGCCATGGATGCTTTCGGCACACTTTCGAGTGGCCTGTCGGGATGGGGCATACTCGTCCGTCCTTGGGGGGTAAGGAGGTCCCGGACATGCTCTATTCCATTCTCTGCTACGAATCCGAGACTCTGGCCGCCGGGCGGACCAAGCAGGAAGACGACGCGATGATGGTCCGACTCCGGGACGTGCAGCAGAACCTGAAAGCGGAGGGGAAGCTCGGTCCTGTCGCCCGCCTCATGCCGACCACCACGGCGACGCACATCCGCGCCGGCAAGGACCCCATGGTCATCGACGGCCCTTTTGCCGAGACCAAGGAACAGCTGCTCGGGTTCTACGTCGTCGACTGTCCGAGCCTGGAAGAGGCGATCGACGCTGCCAAGCGCCTGGCGCGTGAGAAACCCCATGGCACGCTCGAGATCCGCCCGATTGCGGTTTTCAATGCGGTGGGCCCGTCGAAATGACGGACATGGCCTGGATCGATGCGGCGCTGACGGCTGCGCGTCCCCAGGTCCTTGGCGCGCTGCTGCGCTACTTCCGTGTTCTCGATACCGCCGAGGACGCCTTCCAGGAAGCGTGCCTGCGCGCGCTGAAAACGTGGCCGGTGAAAGGGCCGCCGCGCGATCCCGCCGCCTGGCTCATCTTCGTCGGCCGGAACTTCGCCCTCGACGAGGTGCGGCGGCGCGGCAAGCAGACCGCGCTCCCCCCGGATGAAGAGATGAGCTCGCCCGAAGACACCCAGGAGGAGCTCGCCGAGCGGCTCGACGCCTCTCATTACCGCGACGACATCCTGCGTCTGCTGTTTGTCTGCTGTCATCCCGGCCTCCCGGCGGCCCAACAGATCGCGCTCGCCCTGCGCATCGTGTCCGGACTCACCGTCAAGGAGATCGCGCGCGCCTTCCTCGTCAGCGAAAGCGCAATGGAACAGAGGATCACGAGAGCGAAAGGCCGCATAAGCGCCGCCGAGGTCCCTTTCGACACGCCGGGGGCCGCGCAACGGGCCGACCGACTCTCCGCCGTATCGACGATGATCTATCTGCTCTTCAACGAAGGTTATTCCGCCAGCGGCGGCACCGCCCACGTGCGCATCCCGCTGTGTGAAGAAGCGATCCGCTTGAGCCGCCTGCTGCTGCGCCTGTTCCCGAGCGAAAGCGAGATCATGGGTCTCACCGCCCTGCTCCTCCTGCAACACGCACGCGCCCGCGCACGCCTGGACGGGCAAAACAACATCGTGTTGCTGGAGGATCAGGACCGAGCCCTGTGGGATCGCGAGCTGATCGCCGAAGGACTGGCAATGGTGGAAAAGGCATTGCGCCACCAGCATCCCGGCCCCTACCAGGTCCAGGCCGCGATCGCGGCGGTCCATGCGCAAGCGGCGAGCGGCGCCGGGACGGACTGGGCGGAGATCGACCGGCTGTATGAAATACTGGAGCGGCTGCAGCCCTCGCCGGTGGTTACGCTGAATCGCGCCGTGGCGGTGTCGAAACTGCGCGGCGCCGCGGAGGCGCTGGCGATGATCGAGCCGCTGGAAGCGAAACTCGGCGGATATTTCTATTTCTTCGGCCTCAAGGGCGCGCTGCTCACCCAACTCGGCCGGGCCGAGGAAGCGCGCATCGCCTTCGATCGCGCCATCGCCCTCGCCAACACCGCAGCCGAGGCGGCTCACATCCGGCTGCACCTGGATCGGCTGCAGAAAGAGAGCAAGGCCGAGACCAGCACCTCCGCGTAGGAAAGGCCCGCAGCAGCCCGAAGCAGGCTCGTTAGAAACTCACGGCGTCGGTGTTACTTCCACATAACACAACGCCAACACGCTCTCGCGCGGCGGGACGATAAGCTCCACTGACGAGCGCGGCAAACGCGGCGGCTCCGCCGGGCTCGGAGGCCACCCTCATGACCTTCCACAAGGCACGCTGCGCCTCGCGGATCGCATCGTCTTCCACGAGCACGGCGCGCTCCACGAACTTCTGCGCGAGCGGAAACATGAGCTCTCCGACCCGGCGGGGCGCCAGCGAGTCGGCGGCAATACCGCCGGCTTCCGCATCGACAGGCCTTCCCGCCTCGAGAGCTCGATAAAGGGTCGGAGCCGTGCGCGGCTCGACGGCCACGAGCCGCACGCGGCCGGCGAACCAGGCCGCCATTCCTCCGATGAGGCCGCCGCCGCCCACAGCAACGAGGACCGTATCGAGTCCCTCACGCGGCGGGTGCTCCTCATACGGCTGGCGCTCCTCCCCGTGCTCGCGTGCCTGCCCGTCCGAGCGCGTGCCGCACTGCTGTTCTATTTCGAGAGCCACAGAGCCCTGCCCCAGAAGGGTCTCCGCCTGGTCGAAGGCGTGAATCTCGCGGGCGCCGCAGGCGGCTGCAAACTCCCGGCTGGCCGCCAACGCATCCGCATACCGCTCGCCGGCAATCACCAGTTCCGCGCCCATTTCGCGAATCCGCTCTCGCTTCGTGGCGGCCGCCACGCTGGGCACAAAAATCCTGGCCGGCACTCCCAGCTTGCGCGCGGCGAAGGCGACCGCAACTCCATGGTTGCCGCCGGAGGCGGCCACCACGCCCGCCTCTGGAACGGGCCGCGAAAGCAGACTCGACAAGGCGCCGCGCGGCTTGAACGACCCGGTGTGCTGAAACAGCTCGAGCTTGAAGAGCAAAGGGCGCATCTCGAGACCGAAGTCCGCGGCATCGATTTCCATCACGGGCGTGCGCCGCACATGAGCGCGGATCAGCTCGTAGGTCGCGGCGATGGCGTCGCGATTCACGGGTGCTATTTCCATTGGGGACCTGCGTAAACGACGGGGGACACCACGAGCTTCGGTTCGGCGGTACTTTCCCGGTAAGCTTCACTCTAGCTCAACGACAGGCGCCTCGGGGAGGGCCCATGAGGTCGATCAAGTGAATGGCGTGCTGAGTGCGTTCCTGCTGACGTTCGCGGGACTGTTTCCGATCGTCAATCCTTTCGAGGCCGCTCCGTTCTTTCTGGGCCTCACCGCCGGACTGTCGACGCAGGAGCGCACCATGCTCGCCCGCAAGGCCGCCATCAACGGCTTCGCGCTGCTGTTGGGATCCATGGTGCTGGGTCCGTGGCTGCTGCAGTTCTTCGGGATCGAGCTGCCGGTGGTGCGCATCGCCGGCGGGCTGGTCGTGACCGCGCTCGGCTGGAAGCTGCTCTCGCAGGAGAGTTGGTCCGATCACGGCTCAGCCGGCATGCAGCCGGGTGCGCAGCGCAAGGTCGGCAGCTTCTATCCTCTCACCATGCCGCTCACCGTGGGCCCGGGCTCCATGTCGGTTGCGATCACGATCGGCAGCCGCAAGCCGGAGAGCGACATCCATCTGACGGAGCTCGCGTTGCATGCGATCGGCGCGTTGACCGGAGTCGTCGCGATCGCCGTCACGATCTACATCGCTTACCGGTTCGCCGAGAACTTCGCTCGAGTCCTGGGCGCCACCGGGTTGGAGGTGGTGGTGCGGTTGTCGGCCTTCATCCTCATGTGCATCGGGATCGAGATCATCTGGAACGGGTACAGCGCGCTGGTTGCCGGGCACTGAATCGCGGATGAGGTGCGCGGCAACATCTCTCCAGACCGAGTGGCGGACAGTGGGCGGGGCACGTCAGAATACGGCTCCTTATGTTCTCAGGATTGGGAGGGAGAGGATTGGAGCCGATTATCTCGGTCGCGCGACTCACGAAGACCTATGCTTCCGGCTTCCAGGCGCTCAAGGCGGTGGACCTGGAGATCCGGCGCGGCGAGATCTTCGCTCTCCTCGGCCCGAACGGAGCCGGCAAGACGACACTCATCAGCATCATCTGCGGCATCGTCAATCCGACCGCGGGAGTCGTCCTCGCCGGCGGACACGACATCATCCGCGATTTCCGCGCGGCCCGCGCGAAGATCGGTCTCGTGCCGCAGGAGCTCACCACCGACATGTTCGAGACGGTATGGGACACGGTGAGCTTCAGCCGCGGGCTGTTCGGCAAGGTGCCCAACCCGGCCCATCTCGAGAAGGTGCTGCGCGAGCTGTCGCTGTGGGAGAAGCGGGACTCGAAGATCATCACGCTCTCGGGCGGCATGAAGCGCCGCGTGATGATCGCCAAGGCGCTCTCGCACGAGCCGCAGATCCTGTTTCTCGATGAGCCCACCGCCGGTGTGGATGTGGAGCTGCGGCGGGCGATGTGGAATATGGTGCGCACGTTGCGCGAGAGCGGAGTCACCATCATCCTCACCACGCATTACATCGAGGAAGCCGAGGAAATGGCGGACCGGATCGGAGTGATCAGCAAGGGAGAGATCATTCTCGTGGAGGACAAGGCGGCGTTGATGGCGAAGCTCGGCGAGAAGAAGCTCACCCTGCATCTGAAGAGACCGCTCGCCGCCCTGCCCTCCGAGCTCGCGGATCCGCAGCTCAAGCTCTCACCCGACGGGCACGAGCTTGTCTACACCTTCGATGCGCAGAGCGACCGGACCGGCATCGCCGGACTCCTGCGGCGGCTCGCCGAGCATGACATCGACTTCAGGGACCTGCAGACGAGCGAAAGCTCTCTGGAGGAGATCTTCGTGAGCCTCGTGAGGTCGCGCCCGTGAACGTTCACGCGATCCGCGCGATCTATGCGTTCGAGCTGGCGCGCACGTGGCGCACCCTCATGCAGAGCATCGCCTCGCCCGTCATCTCGACATCGCTTTATTTCATCGTGTTCGGGGCCGCGATCGGCTCGCGCATGACCGCGATCGACGGGGTGAGCTACGGCGCCTTCATCGTGCCCGGACTCATCATGCTCTCCATTCTCACGGAGAGCGTGTCCAACGCCGCCTTCGGCATCTACATGCCGAAGTATTCCGGCACGATCTACGAAGTGCTGTCGGCACCGATCTCGGTCTACGAGATCGTCATCGGTTATGTCGGCGCGGCGGCCACCAAGTCCGTCATCCTGGGCACCATCATCCTCAGCACGGCGCGCCTGTTCGTCAGCTTCTCGATCACGCACCCGTTGTTGATGATCGTCTTTCTCGTGCTCACCTCCATAACCTTCAGCTTCTTCGGGTTCATCATCGGCGTCTGGGCCGATGGCTGGGAGAAGCTGCAGACGGTGCCGCTCCTCGTCGTGACACCGCTCGCCTTCCTCGGCGGCAGCTTCTACTCCATCAACATGCTGCCGCCCGTGTGGCAGAAGATCGCCCTGTTCAACCCTGTCGTGTACCTGGTGAGCGCCTTCCGCTGGAGCTTCTACGGTGTGTCGGACGTCAATGTGGTGATCAGCTTCGGCATGACGCTGGTGTTTCTGGCATTGTGCATCGGGGCTGTCGCCTGGATCTTCCGCACGGGATACAAACTCAAGGCGTGACAGTGGATAATCCGCTCCACAGGAGGTGAACGCGATGCTCGAGCTTGTCATCGACCAGCGCCGCCGCGACCTCGGCGGATTCGAAGTCGGCCGGGTGCTGCCCTACCAGCGGCGGCGGATGGTCGGGCCTTTCATCTTCTTCGATCACCTCGGCCCCGAGACGATGCCCGCCGGGATCCCCAGGAGTGTCGACGTCCGGCCTCACCCGCATATCGGACTCTCGACGGTGACCTATCTGTTCGACGGCGAGATCATGCACCGCGACAGCGTCGGGTCCCAAATGGCGATCCGGCCGGGTGAAGTGAATTGGATGGTGGCCGGACGCGGCATCACGCACTCGGAGCGCTTCGAGAAAGCGCGGGCCGAAGGCGACGCGGTCCATGGCATCCAGTCGTGGGTCGCTCTTCCGCAGGAGGACGAGGAGACGGCGCCGCAATTCGCGCACTACAGCCGGGACGAGCTGCCGACTTTCGAGGACGGCGGCCTCTCGATGCGGCTCATCGCCGGCGCGGCCTTCGGCGTCAAGTCTCCGGTCAAGACCCATTCGCCCCTGTTCTACCTGCACTGGGTGTTGGCAGCGGGGGCAACGGCGCAAGTTCCACCGGATTACTCGGAGCGCGCCATCTATGTCGTCTCGGGAGAGATCGAGGCGGAGGGACAGTCATTCGGGCCAGGGCGCATGCTCGTGTTCGCACAGAGGGCTCCTGCCGTGCTGCGGGCAGTCACGCCAACAGTCGTCATGGCGCTCGGCGGTGAGCCCTTGGGGCAGCGCCACATCGACTGGAACTTCGTGTCCTCATCCCCGGAGCGCATCGAGCAGGCGAAGGCCGACTGGCGCGCGGGCCGCCTGAAGCTGCCGGACTTCGACAATGCCGAGTTCATTCCGTTGCCGGCAGGCGCGCCGCCACCGCCTGCGCCCCCCATGTAGCCCTGGCTCAGCTCTCCACACCCTGTACGCCCCGGCGCGCGAGATCGGCAAGGAACGCGTCCTTGTCACGGGGTGAGATCAGCAGCACGCGACCCGCCCCGAATTCGACGCGCAGCCGGTCGAAGGACAAGGCGGGACCGGAGCGCACGTCCTGGGTCGGACGCACGGAGCGGATCTCGCGCAGGGGGATGGTCCAGTAAAACGGCCCGCTGCGCACCACGAGGTGCGTGGCGTCGATCACGTAGTAGGTCCCCAGGAGGGTCCACACGCACAAGGCGAGACAAAACAAAAATACGGCGTGCAGGGTGAGCGCGGTACCATGGCCCTGGTCGGGAAGCGCGGCTCCGGCCAAGACGAGCACCACGATGGAAAGTACGGCAATGGAGGCGATCTTGCCGTCGACCTTCGATCGATAGGTTCGCTGCACTGACATACGGAACTTTCGGATGACCTGCCGAGTTATGTATCTCCCATGAGCGTTCTCCACGTCAAGCACAAGACGACCTACGACTACAAGAAGCCCGTGGAGTTCGGCGAGCACCGCCTCATGTCGCGGCCGCGGGACAGTCACGACCTGCGGCTCCTCGATACCACGCTGGCGATCGATCCGCCCGCGAGCGCGATCCGCTGGATGCACGATGTATTCGGCAACTCGATCGCCATCGCCACATTCAACCAGCCGGCGCAGCGCCTGGTGTTCGAGTCTGGATTTCGCGCGGAGCATTATCCGACCGAGGCGAAGGCTGTGGAAGTGGAGGATTATGCGCAGAAGTTTCCCTTCAATTACTCGGCCGAGGACGCGATGGATCTCGCGCATACCCGCGACCGGCACTATCCCGATCCGGAGCACAAGGTCGATGCGTGGGCGAAGGACGTCCTGGAGAGGACCCCGGACGGCGGGGAAACGCTCGCCGTGCTCACGGCAATGACGGCGGCAATCAAACAGCAATTCAAATACGCGGCGCGTGAGGTGGTGGGCGTACAGTCGCCTCTCGAGACGCTCGAGTTGGGAAGCGGCAGCTGCAGGGATTTCGCGGTATTCATGATGGAGGCGGCGCGCAGCCTGGGGTTGGCGGCACGCTTCGTGTCAGGTTACCTCTACGATGAGAAGCTCATCGGCGCCGCGGGCGGCCTGGTGGGCGGCGGAGCCACTCACGCGTGGGCGCAGGCGTTCCTGCCGGGCGCCGGGTGGGTGGAGTTCGATCCGACGAACGCACTCGTCGGGGGCCGCAATCTCATCCGGGTCGCGGTGGCTCGCGATGCTTCGCAGGCTGCCCCCCTGGCGGGCAGCTACAAAGGCGAGCCGGGCGACTTCGTGTCGCTCACCGTCGACGTGCAGGTCACGGCGGAGTGAGGACGGACTGCGCCCGCAAGCGCGGGCGCATCGTTCTCGAGGTCCGCAGTCAGGGGTTGACGTCGAGCGCCTTGCCGTCGCGCTTGTAGACGACACCCTCCTTCATGACGAAGCTCACCTGCTTCAGGAGGCTGATGTCATCGAGCGGGTTGCCCGCGACCGCCACAAGGTCCGCGAACTTCCCGGCGGTGACGCTGCCCAGATCCTTGTCGTGCTTGAGCAGCTCGGCGGCGTGCGTCGTGGCCGACTGTATGGCGAAAAGAGGCGGCATACCCGCCTGCACCATGAGCTCGAACTCATGGGCGTTGTCGCCGTGGGGATAGACGCCCGCATCCGTTCCGAAGGCGATCTTCACTCCGGCGCGATACGCACGGCCGGCGGTGCCGAGGATGAGCGGACCGATGGCTGCGGCCTTCGCCGCCACCTGCGGCGGGTAGTAGCCCGGCACGGCGGCTTTGTGGGCGACAAAGTCGCCGGCGATGATCGTCGGCACGTACCAGGTGCCGTGCTCCTTCATCAGCTTCATGTCCTGGTCGTCCATGAACGTCCCATGCTCGATGGAGTCAACACCACCGAGTACGGCTCGGCGGATGGCCTCGGCGCCATGCGCATGAGCCGCGACGGTGAAACCGTAGTCGTGAGCCGTCGCCACCACGGCCTTGATCTCCTCCAGGGTGAGCTGCGCGTTGTCGCCGCTGGCGCTCTGATCGAGCACACCTCCGGAGGGCATGATCTTGATGAGGTCATCGTTGCGCTTGTAGTGCAGGCGCACCGCTTTGGCGGCGTCCTCGGGACTGTTGATGACACCCTCGACCGGCCCGGGGTCGCCGGCCAGATCATATCGGTAGCCGTCGGTCGGATCGGCATGTCCGCCGGTGGAGCCCATTGCAACACCAGCGGTGAAAATCCGAGGTCCGGTGATGAGGCCCGCATTGATCGCGTTACGCAGTGCCACAGTCTCGTTCTGCTTGTCACCCACATTGCGCACGGTCGTGAACCCGGCCAGCAGCGTGCGGCGTGCATAAATCGTCGAGCGGACGGCGTAGTCGGCCAGGTTCCAATGGAAATCGTCGACGTAGGTGCTGGGGCCGAACTGCTCGCTCAGGTGCGTGTGGCTGTCGATGAGCCCGGGCAGGCAGGTCTGCCCGGAAAGGTCGATTTGCGTGGCGCCGGCAGGCGACTGGGAGCCGTCGGCGACCTCGCGCACCCGCTTGCCCTCGATGACGACCGTGGTCTCACCGAGCATCTTTCCCGCGACCACGTCCAGCAGGTGACCGCAGTGGATCGCGGTTACGGGCGCTGCTGGGGCCGGTGCATCGGCGGCCAGCGCCGTGGCGCTACTTCCGGCGGCCAGCACTGTGAGAATGGCGGTACGGCGGATTCGAGTCATTCGAGTCGTTCGTCTCAAGTGAGTGCTCCCTGGGCGATGCGAGGTTATAAAGGCCGCACACAGTATCGGTGCGGGCGCACGGAGGCAACAGTACGCGAGTTGCGTGCGGGCAAGAGGCGGCCGGGGAGTTGGGAGCCGGCGGTCAGCGCAGCGCCGACAAGCGGGCCAGCAGGCCGCCGCCGGCATTCAGGTCGGCGTCATTCGCAGGCACGGGGGCCGCATTCGGAAGGCGCAAGAGCGCCGCGAACTCGCGCGCGGGCAAAGGCGGGCTCATGAGGAAGCCTTGCACCGTATCGCAGCCTTCGGAGCGCAGGAACCGCAGCTGCTCGAACGTGGCGACGCCTTCGGCCACGATCTTCAGGTTCAGAACGTGGCCGAGCGCGATGATGGCGCGCACGATCGCGGCATCGCCGGAATCGGTGCCGAGGTCGGCCACGAACGAGCGGTCGATCTTCAGGGTGTCCAGCGGAAAGCGCTTCAGGTAATTCAGCGAGCAATAGCCGGTGCCGAAGTCATCCATGGCCAGGGAGAACCCGAACTCCTTCAGAGCCAACAGCGAGCGGCGGCCGGCCTCCGCATCGCGCATCAACACCCCTTCGGTGAGCTCGAGCTCGAAGAGCGCGGCCGGCAGGCGCGCATGCTCCACGATCTCGCTGATGCGGACCAGGATGTCGGGACGCATGAATTCGCGGCCCGACACGTTCACCGCCATGGAAGGGGCATGCAGACCCTGGGCGCGCCAGGCCACCATGTCGCGGCACACCTGCTGCAACGTCCAGCGCCCGATGTCGGCGATGAGACCGGTCTCTTCCGCCACCGCCACGAAATCGGCCGTCGAGATCTGGCCGCGCTCCGGATGGAACCAACGCAACAAGGCCTCGCCGCCGGTCACCTGCAGCCCGTGGGTGTCGTACTTCGGCTGGTAGTAGACCTCCAGCTGGGAATTCTCGAGCGCGCGGCGCAGCTCCATCTCGAGCGACAGCCGCTTCAGAGCGCGCACGTTCAACGTGTCGTTGAAGAAGCGGAATTGGTTGCGGCCGGCCGACTTCGCCTCGTACATGGCGCCGTCGGCGTTCTTGAGGAGGCTCTGTGCGTCGGCGCCGTGCTCGGGAAACAGTGCGATGCCGATGCTCGGTGTCACCACGAGCTCGTAGCTTCCCTGCTGGCAAGGCGCGGCGAGAGCGGCGAGAATGAGCTCCGCGGCGCGTTCCGCCAGCAGCGCTCCGGGGGGGCCCGAGAGCACGACAATGAATTCGTCGCCGCCGACACGGGCCAGCTGTGCCTTGTCGCCAAAGTGGGCCAGGGAACCGCGCAAGCGCCCGGCGACCTGCCTGAGCAGAGCATCGCCGGTGTCATGTCCGAGCGTGTCGTTGATGCGCTTGAACTGGTCGAGGTCGACATAAAGGAGCGCCACGCCCGTGGCATGGGCCCGTGCGTCCGCGAGCGAGCCGGAAAGATAGTCGCCGATCCATTCCCGATTCGGCAGGCCGGTGAGCGCATCGTAGTAAGCCAGCCGCTGGATGTGCGCCTGGATCTCCTTGCGCTCGGTGATATCACGGACGATCGCGAGCACCTGGCCGCCGGCGTTGGGCAGGTAGCGGCATTCCAGGTGCCGCGTGGGCTGGCCTTCGTGCTCCAGCGGGAATTCGAATTCCGCGGGCTCACCGCGCAGGGTCGCCGCGAGACACTCCATCGCGCGCCCCTGCGCCGCCCCCGGAATCAGGTCGGAAATGTGCCGCACACCGGTGCCGGGCTGCAGGCCCGCGACGGGATTGAAGCAATGGTCGATGACGCCGTTGCCGTTCACGAGCAGCAGGCCGTCGGGAATCGCTTGCAGCAGGGCCGCGTTCTTCTGCTCACTCACCCGTAAGGCCTCGATGGTGCGGGCACCGCGCAACACGTAGCGAATGCGGTGGGCGAGCAGCGGCCAGTTGAGAGGCTTCACGACGAAGTCCGTGGCACCGGCCTCGTAGGCAAGATCGATGGACGCGGAATCGTCGTGGCCCGTTACCATGACGATGGGCAGGCCAGCGCCGCCGGGCAACATGCGGATGTTGGCGCACGCCTGGTATCCGTTACCGTCCGGCATGTCCACATCCAGAAGCGCAACATCCGGCATGCCCAACGCGCAGGCGGCAACGGCTGCGTCGCCACTGGCAACGGCCTGCACAGCAAATCCGCACGATTCCAACGTCGCCCGCGCAATTTCTCTCAGGACTGCATCATCGTCCGCCACCAGCACACGGACGCGCGACTCAACAGCGCTCACGCGGACCTCCGCATCTCACACTGCAGCTCGTCGCGCACGCGACCATGCAGGGCCTGGATCTGGTCGAAAGTCTCGCGGGCCGCTTCAAGGTCGCCCGCGCGGGCGTGGCCCTCCAACTGCCGGCATAGGAGTGCCAGCGCATGCGCACCCACGTTGCCGTTGTAGGAACGCCAGGCATGCGCGGCGCGCGCCAGACTCGTCGCATCACCTTCCCGGAGGCAGTGCTCGATGGTCGCTACGAGCCGGCTCGAGTCGGATAGATAGATTGCCCCGATGTGGCTCAACATGTCTTTCGGTCCGCTGCGTGGCAAGGCGCGCAGCGCGCCCAATACGGCGCGGTCGAGCAGTTGTTCGTCGCCCGCCGGCGCTTCCGCGTCCACCGCACTTTCTACCAGCCATTTCGCCAGTGTGGTGTGCAGTGCATCGCGACTGAAAGGCTTCGCCAGGTAACCGTCCATGCCGGCGGCGAGACAGGCCGCCCGGCCGGCCGCGGTCGCGTCGGCGGTCAGTGCCACGATGGGGGTTCGGGGACCCTTGCCTTCGCGCCGGCGCAGGGCGGCAGTGGCCGAGAACCCATCCATGACGGGCATCTCACAATCCATGAGGACGAGATCGAACCGCTCCCTTTCGAGCCTGGCGAGGGCCTGCTGGCCGTCGTTGGCGGTCTCCACCCGAAGGCCGAGCGAGGCGAGCATACCTTGCGCAACTTCGCGGTTGAGCGGCTGGTCCTCGACCACGAGTACGCGGCCGGCCAGACGCAGCTGGCTGACCGGACGCGCGGAGCTGTCCGCAGCGCCGGTGCTCTGCCCGCGGTCCGCGCCAGCGCCAGCGCCTGACAGCACCTCATGCAACTTGAGGAGGCGCAAAGGCTTGGTCAGCTCGGCGGCGCCCGCGTGATCGGGCGCGGCCGAGGAGACGTCGACAAAGCTCACGAGACGGACTAGACGCAAGCTCCGAGCCTGCTCCGCGGGCAACCGACTCAACAGCTCAGACGTCCGGCCATCCGGCATGGGGTCGTCGATGACGACCGCGTCATACGCGGCGGCTCGCAGTTCTGCCAGGGCACCCGCGAGCGATGCGACACCCGTCGGATCGGCGCCCCACTCCCGCAAAGCGCGCACGAGGATGCCGCGCGCAGCGGTGTTGTCGTCTACCACGAGAGCGCGCAGTCCGTTGAGATTCTTTGGCGGCGGCAGCGCATGCCCGAGGGGATCGCAGAGTGGTGCCGACAACTCGAAGGAGAACGTCGAGCCCGTGCCGGGAGTGCTGACGAGCGTGAGCTCGCCGCCCATGAGCTCGACGATCTGCCGTGAGATGGACAGGCCAAGCCCCGTGCCGCCGAAGCGGCGCGTGGTGGAAGCGTCTTCCTGCGCGAACTCCTCGAAGATGCGCGCCTGGTTCTCCGGCGCGATGCCCACGCCCGTATCCGACACTTCCAGCCGAACTCTCAGCGAGCCGCCCTCGCTCGACTGGATCGCAACGCGCAGTGTCACCTCGCCCTGTTCCGTGAACTTGATGGCGTTGCCTCCCAGGTTGACCAGAACCTGGCGCAGCCTCACCGCATCCAATTTGACCCGCGGGAGGGGCATCGCGGGAGAATCGAACAACAGCTCGATGCCCTTGGCGGCGGCGCGGACGGCCAGCATCTCCACCGTCTGCTCGACGAGCTCGAGCACGTCGCAGTCGACCGGATCGAGCTGCAGCCGGCCCGCTTCGATCTTCGAGAAGTCGAGCACGTCATCGACGATACCGAGGAGCGAGTCGGCGGAGCGGTGAATGCCTTCGGCAAAGCGCCGCTGCGCGGGGTCGAGGCGCGTGTCGAGGAGCAGGCTCGTCATTCCCAGCACGCCATTCATGGGAGTGCGCAACTCGTGACTCATACGCGCCACGAAGTCGCTCTTCGCGCGCGTCAGAACCTGCAGCTGTTGGTTACGCTCTTCCAGCTCGTGCGTACGGATCCGGACGGTGTGCTCCAGCTCGCGGCTGTATCGCAGCTCGCGCTCGCGTCGAGCCCGTTGCCGGCGCCACAGATAGCCGAGGCCGAGCAGAGCCAGCGCTACGTAGACCGTCCGTGCGGCGAACGTATTCCACGGTGCCGGTGCGACTTGTACCGGAATCTCGAGATCCGTCGGACTCCACACGCCGTCCGCATTCGCGGCGCGGACATGGAGTACATAGCTGCCGGCATCCAGGTTCGTATAGGTCGCGCGGTGCTGGGCTCCCGCGTCGACCCACCGGCTATCGAACCCCTGCAGGCGATACATGTAGTGGTTGTTCGCGGGCGAGGTGAAATCCAGGGCCGCGAATTCGAGCGTCAGCAGCTTGTCATCATAGGACAGCCGCAACGGGCGATCCGGACCCGGCATGTCCCGGGCCCCCAGCGCCTGGTTGAGCTTCGCGGCGGAGGTGAGGACGACATGGGGCGGGGGTGTCTGTGTCGAGACGGCCTCGGGCGAGAATGCATTGAAGCCGTCGTTGCCGCCGAAGAACAGGGTACCGTCGCGGCCTCGATAGTGGGCGTTGAAGTTGAATTCCTCGCCCTGCAGTCCATGCGCCTCGTGGAAGAGCTTGAGCGCGGGGGAGCGCGGATCGAATCGGGCGAGACCGTTGTCCGTGCTGATCCACAGGCGATTCTCGCGATCCGACTCGATGCCCCACACGACCCGGCTGGGCAGGCGGACCAGGGCCGACTGGTTCTCGAAACGGATGCGATCAGGCGCGGCGGAGCTGCCGATCACGCGATCGACGCCGCCACCGGCGGTACCGACCCACACGTCGCCGTGCCCATCGACATGCAACGCGTACACGGTATCGTCGCTCAGGCTGCCGTCGTTGTCGGCACGCCGGTAATGGAAAAAGCGCCCCGTCTGGCGCTCGAAGAGGTTCAGGCCGCCGCCCGCCGTCCCGATCCAGAGATTGCCGCGCGTGTCTTCCACGATGGCACTCGCTCGCGGGTTGCTGAGCGAGCGGGAATCGTCGTGACCGTAGGGATAGCGGGTTACGCGGCCGGTGCTGCGATCGAAGCTTGCGAGACCTCCGCCGAAGGTGCCGACCCATAGCAGACCCATGCGGTCTTCATACAGCGTCATGACACCGTTGGCCGGCAGAGTAGCCGGGTCCGCCGGGTCCGAGCGGTATGCGCGCACCGTCTGCGCTGCGAAGTCGAGCCGATCCAGCCCGCCAGCCATCGTGCCGACCCACAGTACGCCCTCGCGGTCGCACAGCAGGGCCATGACTCGATCATCGGTGAGTCTCAGCGCCGACCCGGCGGAGCTGTTGTAATGCAGCTCACGCCCGGAGCGCGAGTCGATTTCGGCGAGTCCCGCACCCACCGTTCCCACCCACACCCGGCCGGCACCGTCGTCGGCGAAAGCGTTCACCGGGGTGTCACGGAAGAAGGGGCTGCGATAGTGGCCGAGCTGCCAGCTGTTGGGATTCCAGTGGCTCGCGCCGCCTCCCCGTGTGCCCACCCAGAGGACGCCGCCGCGATCCTGATAGAGAGCCATCACACGGCTGACGCGCAGACTGCGTGGATCGCTCGTGTCATTGCCGTAGCGCACGAACGTGCCGGTGGCGGGATCGAGGAGATCCAGGCCGTCGTCGGTGGCCACCCAGAGCCGCTGCGCATCGTCCTCGAGAATGGACCAGACATGATTGTGGCTCAGCGAGCGCGGATCCTGTGAATCGTGCCGAAAAGCCGTCACGTGCGCGGTGTGGGGATCGAAGCGATCGAGTCCGCCGCCGAGCGTGCCGACCCAGAGCGCACCCGTATGGTCCTCCCGTATGGCGCGGACGCGCACGTCGGCGAACACCGCACCGCTCGCCGGGTTGCCGTAGTTGATGAAATCGCCCGTGGAGGGCTGGTACTCGCTCAGCCCCCCATCGGTGCCCACCCACATCCTGCCCATATGATCCGCATACAACACGCAGACGGCATCGGCGGGAAGCGAATGCGGATCGCCGTCGCGATGGCGAAAGTGGCGGACGAGGCCCGTCCTGGGATCCAGGCTGTCCAGCCCCTGGTCCATGGTGCCGGCCCAGATGAGGCCCTGGGCGTCGATGAGGAGCGTGCGTACCGTATCGCTCGCCAGCGTCTGCGGCGCGACAGGGTCGTGCCGGAACTGTTGGAATTGGTCGGTGCGGCGATCCCAACGCGCCACGCCGCCGCCATCCGTGGCCAGCCACAGGTCGTTGTGGCCGTCCTCGGCGATGGCCCAGACATAGTCGCTCGCCAGCCCGGTGCGCTTGCCGCGCTCGCGGTGGTATTCGCGGATGGAGTAGCCGTCATAGCGGTCGAGGCCGCTCTCGGTGCCGAGCCAGATATAACCCTGCGAGTCCTGCAGGAAGCCCATCACCGTGCTCTGGGACAGGCCGTCGTGCACCGTGAGATGCTCGAAATACAACGGCCGCGCCGCCGGTACGGGTACCGGTGCGCTCGGGGCCGCCGCAGCGGCCGGCGCCGATCGAGCGGCCGGCGTGGTTGCGTCAGCGGATGCCGCTACTCCGGCAAGCGCCAGGATGAGCGACAGCATCCGCATGAACCGCGACCACTCTACTGCTGCTGGGGCTGGGCCGCGCCGGTGTCGGCACTCGGTCCCGTGTAACCGTTACTCCAGGTGTAGCCGTTGCTCCACGTGTAGCCGTTGCTCCAGGTATAACCGTTGCTCCACGTGTAGCCGTTGCTCCAGGTGTAGCCGTTACTCCAGGTGTAGCCGGTGCCCGAGGTATAGCTGCCGTCCCACAGCAGACCATCCCCCAGCAGCGGGATCCCGACCAGCAGGTTGCCGACCAGCGGGATGCTCTGTATCACCGGCACCAGGCCACCCAGGCCCAGAGCGCCGAGCAGGCCGCCGGTGTTGGCACCGCCGGAGGTCGGAGTGGCGGCCATGATGTAGTAGTTTCCAGAGGAATCCCGGTTGGCGCGGCCGCCAAAGTGCTTCAGGCCCGCCATGTCCAGCGCAACATTGAGTCCGACATTGGCGCAGCCGGATGCCGTGCTGTAAACGGAGTCGTGCGCGTCCACGAGGCCGGCGCCCTGCTGGAACACCGTATAGGCCAGCGCGCCGTTCGAATTCACGGCCGGGTGTGCGCCCGACATCAGGCGGCACTTGACATCGTCCGGGGTCAGGTACGGGCTCACCTGCAGCATGAGGGCGACGACGCCGCTCACGACCGCGGTAGCCTGGGAGGTGCCCGACATCTTGAAGTCGTCGTGCACGGGGTCGTACCACTGCGGGAAATTCTGAGCCAGGGTGCCGTCGCTGGGTGAATAGGCGAGGACATGGCCGCCCATGCCGACCAGGTCGGGCTTCACGAAGCCTTCGTAGGTGGGTCCGGCGGACGAGAAGCTTGCCAGCGTGTATTGGCTCACCTGCATCGGCTTGTAGTTATCGGTGACCGCACCAACCGTGACGACGTATGGCGTGTTGCCGGGTGCGCCGATCGTCATCGGGTTCGGGCCGTGGTTGCCGGCAGCCGCCACGACTACGATGCCAGAAGCCCACGCTGCCATGACAGCCTGGTCGAGCGGGTCCTCCCAGTACGGTGACTGCGGCGGCGCTCCGAGCGAGAGATTGATCACGCGGATGTTGTAGTGCAGCTTCTGGCTGACAACCCATTGAATGCCGCGGATGACGTTGAAGTAGGTCCCCGCGCCGGTGCTGTCGAGAACCCGTACCGAGACGAGATTGATCCCGGGGGCGACGCCTTGATACTTGCCGCTGCCCGTCAGGCCGCTGCTGCCGATGATCGAGGAAACGTGCGTGCCGTGGCCGTAAGGATCGCCGATGTTGGTGCTGTAGCTCGAGAAGAACCCGTACGCACCCGGGTTCTGTTGTGCCAGGATGACATCGTACTGGGCGAGTATGCGGCCGCTGTTGCCGTTGGCGGCCGTCTGGAGCGGACCGTGCTGGCCCCACAGACCTGAATCGAGCACGGCGACCGTTACGCCGCTGCCTGTGACGCCACCCAGGTGCAGGTCGCTCGCCGCGACCTCGCTCGGGTAGTAGGTCTCGGGAAGCGTGCCCGTGACGGAGCTCGCCTTGACCGGGGTGTCCTCGAAAATCCGCAGTGCGGGAATGTCGGCCGTGCGAAGTGCCGCGAGCTGCCGCTCATCGAGCGAAGCGCCGACCGCGCGGATGATGCTCAGATCGCCCGTCACCACGCCACCGACTCGCAACACCGCGCTGCGCGCGACGTCGGCGGTCATAGCCTGGACGATGTAGGAGCTGCGCTCGCCGGCCTGCGCGGTGCGCGCGGGAACTGTTGCCCGTGCGGCCGGCGGCACGACGGCGGTTGGAGCCTGTCGCGCCATTGGAGCTGGCAACACCGGGGTTGCCGGCTGCGGGCTCTTGCGGACAGTCATGGAGAGAGAGGCGAGCAGCGTGCCCAGGGCGGCAGCGGCCAGCAGGTAGCGCCGGGCGCGGGTCGTGGTCATGGCGTGATCCGTCGTTTTTGTGGAGAGTGTCCCCCGCGACCGTTGTACCGTGGAGAAAATCGCAAAACAGTGACGCGCGACACAGTCCGGCGCGCGATTCCGGATATGTAAATTCAGTGCGTGTAGTTATGTCAGGACGGCGGACTGACATAACAGGCAACGGGCGAGTCAACAGGTGGTTCGGAATATATGTAATCAACGGGGTTGACTTTCGCGCAGCGGCTGCATGCAGGGCGCGAACGCGAGGTGTGGTTCGCGGGCGGCGGTTGGCGGCGTGGCGGCGGTCGTGGCGGCAGGCTCGAGGCCACTACATGGCGGGGATCCGGGCGCAGGGAGATCGGGACCGGCAGTGCTCCTCGAGTGGCGCCCGGAACGATGCGGGAGTCCTGGTCGAGCCGTGACGGCAGCCGGAGATTGCCTGCCGGGCACGCAGGCGGCGCCCAGTCATTTTGTGCGCCAGTCGTCAGATTCGAGGCCCGGGGCCGGTACAGGACGCTCCGTGCCCGTGCCATGCGATTGGTTTGCCGGCCTCGAGACTCTCAAGGAGGTACGCCCTTGCAAGGGATGGTACGGGAACAAAGGAAAGGCGGCATTGATCACATCCAGCCCGCGGCCGGCGGCCAGACGTTGGTCTCTGGCATTTACGCTTGCGATACCCGGCGTCTACTGTCTCATCCTGGCTGTCTTCGCGCAGCGGGTCGGGGCGCACGACTACGATCAGTTCCTCGTATTTCACGAGCTGCAGTACTGGAATTCGTCGCTGTTCGGCCTCGCCAAGCAGTGGAGTCCCGTCATGTGCTCCGGCCTGTCGCTGGCCGGTGAGCCGCAGGTTCCGTTCGCTTCGCTCACGATGCTTCTCGCCTACGCCATCGGTCCGCTGCCGGGAATGATGCTCGGCATCGCGGTCTATCTCGCTGTGGGATGGGCAGGCGCCTATCTCTATTCGGGGCTGTGGCTTTCCGAGCGGCAACCTCGTGCGTTGGCGGCGTCGCTGTTCATCGGGAACGGCTTCTTCATCTGCCGCCTGACGCACGGCCACCTGGATTTTGTCCCGTTCCTTGCGCTGCCGCTGGCGCTTTGGATGATCCATCGCGCCACCTCGCGATCCGGCTCACCGACCCCGGTGGCGCGAGCGGTTCTTGCCATACTGCTGCTGGGGTGTCTGTTCGCCGTGGTCGTGGACGGCTCTCCCGTCGCGATCATTCACTGGCTTTTCTGGATTGGACTGTACAGCCTGGTACTGAGCTGCGTACGCCGGTCCGTGCTGCCCGCGGCCGCGTTCCTCGCGGCATGTGTAATCACGAGCCTGCTGGATGCCGGCTATCTGTGGCCGATGATCAGCGCGCAGGCGGATTTTCCGCGGCGGACCGCCGATACCTTTACCGGGCCGTGGTCCCTGCCCTGGTTCATGTTGATTCCGATGCGCGGCAAACTGCTGCCGGCCAACGGGACGGGTGTCGAGCTCAGCGTGTTCATCGGGCCGGTGCTGT
>CAZDTG010000017.1:0-44837 GCA_964508005.1 uncultured Steroidobacteraceae bacterium | reverse complement strand
CCTGACCCGCGAGGAGATTTTTCCAGGAGAGTTCCTGGCCCTTGCGCTTGCCTTTTTCCGTGAGCTTCAGGCCCTCGGGCGTGATCGCAAGCATGTAGGGCTTGCCATCCACATCGATTTCGCGCTTGAGCTGTTTGTCGAGCTTAGTTGCCATTGCACCCTCATTAAACTGGCCAAATCGTGACCGCGTGACGGATCGTAACCTCAGACCGCGTTCCTTTGCAGTTCTTCAGACAGTATCGCGAAGTCGGCTCGCGCCCTCTTCCGCACTGTCGGCGAACCCCAAGCTCCCGCGCTTCCCGCAATGGACGACCGAAGGACAGGACGCTGTTTGAACGTCGAAGCACTGCTGAGCTCAGTTTACCCTGCTCGCGACCGTTGCGGCCTTGGCCGTCAGCATCCGGTGGGCCCGCGGCGATCCGCGACGCACGGGAACTGGACCCGGCTAACGCCTCGACTTTGTCGTGGTTGCGCCTGCGGTCGCTCCGATGAACGAAGGGGCCCGATCGGCTGTCTGAAAAGGGCGGTATTACACGGTGGAAGAGTGAATCACAGAGCGATTGGTGCGATTTTAGGGACAGTCCTGCCGATCGCGACCTGGGCGCAAGTCCCCTGGGTCGACGAACAAACCGTGCAGCAGCAGTTGGCCGCCGGACAGGTAGCCATGCGGACAGTCTTCGATGGCGGCGAGTCTCGCGTGCGAGTCCATGCCGCTGTCAGGATCAACGCGAACCCCGAGGCGATCTGGCGCGTGCTCACGGACTGCGACCACGCCGCTCGTTTCATCCCTGGCGTAAAGCGGTGCCGGCGGCTGCAAACGGCTCCCGACGGCTCGTGGGAGCTCATCGAGCAGGAGTCGAAGTACTCGTGGCTGATGCCGTCGGTTACGTGCGTCGTCCGCGCCGACTACAAGCGCCCGCAACGCATCGACTTCAAGGGTGTGAGAGGGGATCTGAAGGACTGGGAAGGCTATTGGTTATTGGAGCCGCAGGGGGGCCCGGATGCCGGCGGCGGCGGCGGGGACTCGATTGGAGCGGCGGCTGAAGGGAGCACGGCGGCGCTGTCCACGGAGCTGGCGCCAACACCCGCGCGCGCACCCGGCGAAGTGACGATCGTTGAATACGATCTCTATGTGGATCCCGGCTTCTGGATTCCGCGCGTCCTGTTGCGCCATTCGTTGCGCACCGAGTTGCCGGCCGCACTGACCGCCCTGCGGGTGCGCTCGGAAGATGCTGGGACGCAGTAGGGCGAGCTCGCCCTGACATGCCGTCCGTGCGGACGGATACTGTAGCGGGCGCAATTGCCGGCGCGGCGATGCAGCTCGCTCACTTTCCGTGATGCCCGTGAGTGGCCTGGTCCAATTGCACGAAAGTGGCCATTGTGGGCGTCCACTCGCTTACCTATCATGGACTGCTTATGAGCACTTACACACCCACCTCGCGTACCAAAGTCCGCCGGTTGGCCAAGCGCGGCGTGTATGACAAGGCAAGGGTACACGAGATCCTGGACGAAGGGTTTCTTTGCCACGTGGGATTCACGCAGGACAGTCAGCCGTTTGTCATTCCGACGCTGTACGCGCGCTCTGACGAGCTGCTCTACATGCACGGGTCCGGCGCCAGCCGGATGCTCAAGACGCTGGCGGAAGGTGTCGATGTCTGCGTGACGGTGACACTGGTCGACGGCTATGTGCTCGCGCGTTCCGCCTTCCACCACTCGATGAACTACCGTTCCGTGGCCGTTCTCGGCCGGGCCCGCCTGGTGGAGGATCCGGCAGAGAAGCTCCGGGCATTACACCTGATCACCGACCACGTCGTACCGCGACGCTGGGCGGAGGTTCGCGAGCCGAACGAGTTGGAGTTGCGACAGACCCTGGTGCTCGCACTTCCCCTGGAGGAAGTGTCGGCGAAGGTGCGCGTCGGTCCCCCGGTGGACGACGAAGAGGATTACACGCGCCCTGTATGGGCCGGCGTCGTCCCGATCCACACGCAGGTTGGCGAGCCCATAGCGGACGACCGCCTGTTGCCTGACGTGCGCAAGGTCGATTTGTCGCGCTTCGCCTCGCGGGCGAAGAAGACCGGGAGCCGTTAGCACTCGCCATGATCCGGCTGCATCCCCTGTTCTTCCTGTTTTGCGCCCTCCCTCTTCTGCACTAGGACCAACGCGATGAAGCACATGTTGACCGTCTGCGCGGCGGCTTGCCTGTCGTTATTGCCGGGAGCCCCACGGAGTAGGGAGGCCACGCCCCAAGCAGCGCCCGAAGTAACCCCCATGACGCCCGACGTGGTTGCAACGTACGACAGCATCCGTCCCGAAGCGGATTACGTCAAACGCGTCGTGATGATTCCGATGCGCGACGGCGTGAAGCTGTACACCGTCATCGTCATGAAGAAAGGCACGGCTGCCGCACCCATTCTGCTCTCGCGCACCCCCTATGACGCCAAGGGCACTACCGCGCGCACCAAGAGTCAGTCGATTACCGAGATCCTGCCCGTCATGGACGCGGAGTTCGTGCAAGACAACTACATCCGCGTCTATCAGGACATCCGCGGACTGCACAACTCCGAGGGCCAGTTCATCCTGACCAGGCCCATTGTCGGGCCGCTGAACACGACGGGTATAGACGAGTCGACCGACGCCTACGACACGATAGACTGGCTGGTCAAGAACGTTCCCGAAAGCAATGGCAAGGTCGGCGTCGCCGGCAGCAGTTATCTCGGCTTCACGACCCTCATGGCGGAAATCAATCCCCATCCCGCGTTGAAAGCCGCCGTACCGCAGAGCCCGATGGTCGATACCTGGATCGGCGACGACGCCTTTCACAATGGCGCGTTCCGCAACACGAACCTCGACTATATCGTCCTGCAGAGCACTGGCAAGGCCGAGGGAAGCGGTCTGGCCGTCGGTGTCGGGGATGACTACACCCGCTATCTGGAAGCCGGATCGACCGGCGATTACGCGCGCAAGTGGGGGATCGACCAGTATCCCTTCGTGCAGAAGCTGATGCAGAACCCGGCGTACACGGATTTCTGGTCCCTGCAGGCCGTCGACAAATGGATGGCGGCACGGGCGCTGACCGTGCCGACGATGCTGGTGGTTGGACAATGGGACCAGGAGGACTCGTACGGCGGCCCTGCCGTCTACAAGGCCCTCAAGGACAAGTACGGCGACCTGGTGTCGCTCGTGATCGGCCCATGGCGGCATTCCGGTGTCAACCACTACGGCCACGATCTGGGACCCCTGACATTCACGGGCGATACGGCGGACGAGTTCCGCGTCACTTACATGAAGCCCTTTTTCGACCACTATCTCAAGGGTGCGCCGGATCCGCACACGCCGCGCGTTCTAACCTACGCCACGGGTGTCAACCGTTGGGAGCAGTCGCCGCGGTGGCCCATGGGAACACTCACGCCGCTCTATCTCGGCGATCGGTTCACGGCCAGCTTCACGGCCCCTGCGGCCAGCGGCCACGACGACTATGTCTCCAATCCGCAAAAGCCGGTGCCGTTCATCCCGCGTCCAATCGACATGGGGGCCCCGACGCAATGGCGACCGTGGCTGGTACACGATCAGCGCTTCGTGTCGGATCGTCCGGACGTGTTGGTTTATGAGACGACGGCTCTCGACGAGCCCGTGCACATCATGGGCGCCCCGCAGGTCGATCTGTTTGCCGCCACCTCGGGGACCGATGGCGATTGGGTGGTGAAGCTCATCGATGTGTATCCGAACACTTCGCCCGAGCCGCCCGACCAGGGCTCCAAGCCCGGCACGGCGGGGCTCGAGCTGCCCATCGGCATCGAGATCTTCCGCGGCCGTTACGTCCACGGCCTCGACAAGCCCAAGCCTCTGACACCGGGCAAAGTGGAGGAATACCAGTTCGGTCTCCCCAACGTCGATCATGTCTTCCTGCCCGGCCACAGGATCATGATCCAGGTGCAGTCGAGCCTCTTCCCGCTGTACGACCGCAACCCGCAGACCTACGTGGAGAATATCTTCCACGCCCAGCCCGGCGACTACAAAACAGCCACCGAAAGTGTTTACCACGGCGCACACACTGCCAGCAGCGTGCGCCTGCCCATCGTGCCCTGACCCATCCGGGGTGGAGAAGGGTCATGAGACCGTCGCTGCGACCGCTCCCCAAGAGGCGGTCCTGCGCATTGCAGCCCGGACACCGTTCCGGCACACTCGGGGCCACTAACAAGAACACGGTGTCGGAGCCGTATGAACAGCGGCGCGACCATGACCCTGCCGGCGCCACGCTCGGCGACGACGCGTGGGGCTGACGCGTGAGCCCGCAATCGCGACCACTGTTCCGCTCCACCGCACAGCCGGGCTACTCGACCGCCGTGAGTACCCATCCCCAACGAGCGTTTGCGCGCAAGCTCGTTCGCGAGGTCGACGTGCAGTTCGCGCAGGCGCCCGCCACCGTAAAGACCCGCGAAGGCCTCGTTCAGGCGCGTCCGGGTGACGCCATCGTGACGGGCACCGCCGGCGAGCAATGGCGCGTCTCCCACGCGCATTTTCCCGGGAAATATCGCCCGGTACCACCGACGACCCCCGGCAAGAACGGACGCTATGTCAGCCTTCCCAATCGCATCATGGCCGTGCAGATGCGGGATCCCTTCGACGTCCTGCTCGCGGATGGCGTATCGCGCCTGACCGGCCAGCCCAATGACTGGCTGGTCGACTATGGCGATGGCAGTCTCGGCATTGTGTCGGACGCCATTTTCGGTACCACCTACGAAATCGTCACCTGAGGACCGCGTGGCGCTGCATCAAGCCATTCAGCACGTCTTGCTCCTCGGCGTGCGCCTCGAGCCGCTGCCGCCGGCCCCAACACCCCAGGCGCCGCAACGCCTCGCGCCGTTGATGAAGGCCATCGAGCCCGAGCACCGGCGGTTCGATCGACGCGCCGTCCACTTCGGGAATCGCTACCGCAGCGGTTTCTGGGCGATTTATCTGCTGAGCGCGCTTGCCGTCTTGTGCGCGGTGCTGCCGCTGGCACTCGGCTGGGATAGCCCGAGCCACCTTCTTCATCCGTATGCGGGACTCTGGGCGTTGGGAGAAGTGATCATCATAGGGATTGTCAGCGTGATCTACTGGTTGGGGCACAGGCGAGACTGGCAGGGCCAGTGGCTGCGCGCTCGCACGACCGCAGAGCTGACCTGGTATCTGCCCGTGCTCGCGCCGCTGCTCGACCTCGAAGCACCCGCCGCCGAGCCCAACTGGTACGTGCGCGCGTTCGATCCGGGCCAGCATCTGCGCACGATCGATGACGTCGCGATGCTCTGTGCCCGCATCGAGCCCCGGGCGCGCGAATTGCTGGCCGGTGCGTGGGCCGATCCCGCTTTCGTTGCGAGCTACGCGCGGTGGACCCTCGACATTCTGGAACAACAGCGCTGCTACCACCGCGGAATCGCCACGAAACAACGGGCGCTGCTCCAGCGTGTCCATACGATCAACGCCGGTCTGTTTGGACTTACCGCGCTGGGTGCGATTCTCCACCTGGCAATCCACACGCTGTGGCTTTCGCTCATCACGACATTCTTTCCGGCGCTCGGCGCCTCTTTGCACGGCGCCCTGGCGCAGTCGGAGGCCTATCGCCTCGGCACGACCTCTGAGCGCCTGGCCGGAGACCTGCAGGACGCGACCGAGCGCATCGCGGCAACCGCCATCGCACCGGCCGCCGCGGTCGATGTCGTGGCGCTCAAGGCTGCGATCGAGGCCGCTCTCGCCGGGATCCTCGAGGAGCATCAGGATTGGAACCTGCTCGTCCGGCCCCACCACCTGCCACTCGCGTGATCCCCCCTGAAACAAGGGAGGTCGCCGGCGCCGCGCGTTGCGGCTGGCCGGCCCGGTCTGTCAAACTCGCTGCCGGCCGGACTCGGACCCGCCTGGAATACCAATGAATCTGTTGGTCCGGATCAATCTAGCTCTCGGCACGGCGCTCGCGCTCGGCGGCGTCGCGTTAGCCTATGTTTGCTGGCTCACGCTGCAGATGGATGCCAAACACGAGGTCGCGCGCGAAGCCGGCCTCATGATGGATAGCGCGGTCGCCACGCGGATATACACGAGCACGGAGATCCTGCCGTTGCTCGAGGGCCGGATGCGCACGGAATTCCTGCCGCAAACCGTACCTTTCTACGCCGCGACCCAGAACTTCCTGAAGCTCCGCGAGCAACATCCGGCGTACACCTACAAGGAGGCAACGCTGAACCCGACGAATCCGCGGGACCGGGCCACCGACTGGGAGGCCGACCTGATCCAGCACTTCAGAAACAACCCGGGGGCGCGCGAGCTCGCCGGTGAGCGCGACACCCCCACGGGCCGGGCGTTGTATCTGGCGAGACCGATACACGTCGATGCCGAATGCCTGGTTTGCCACAGCTTGCCTGCGGCGGCGCCGGCAAGCTTGATCGCCCGTTACGGCAGCGACAACGGCTTCGGGTGGCAGGTCAATGAGATAGTGGGCGCGCATGTGGTTTCGGTGCCGCTCACGAGCGCGACAGCGTATGCGGACAACATTTTCCGCGACATCATGATTGCCATTGCCGTGACGATGGTGAGTCTGCTGCTCATCGTGAACGGGGTCGTTTACTTCATCGTCGTACTGCCGATACGACGCATCGCCGCGGTCGCGGACGAGCTGAGTGTCGGGAACCGCTCCGCGGCGGAATTTCCCTCCGGCGGTGCCTCCGAGCTGGGGGCACTGGCCCGCGCCTTCGGCCGGCTGCGCACCAGCCTGGACAAGGCGATGAAGCTGCTGGAGTCCTGAGATGGTCCAGCGCGATATCTTCGTCAGCTATTCGCAACCCGACCGCGAATGCGCTTTCCAGCTCGTGGCGCAGCTCGAAGCCGATGGCCTGAGTGTGTGGATCGCACCGCGCGACATCTCGCCGGCAGCGGACTGGGCGGAAGAAATCATCGACGCCATCTCGGCCGCCCGTGTCATGGTGCTGGTCTTCTCGGCCCACTGTAACGATTCCCCACAAGTCAGGCGCGAGGTCGAGCGCGCCGTGCACCGGCAGGTTCCCGTCCTGCCCTTCCGCATCGAGGATGTCCTGCCCGCGAGGAGCCTCGAGTATTTCCTCAGCACCCAACACTGGCTCGACGCCTTTCCGCCGCCGCGCGCGCCCCACTACACCAGACTGAGCACACATATCTCGGCCCTGCTCAATGCGAGCACCGGCACACGCGCGGCGTACGTCCCGCGACCGATTCCACCGGGCCCCGCTGCGCCCGATCCCATGGGCGCGGTGTCGCCGGTTCTCGACCCCGCAGAACTGGAATCGTTGGCGAGACAGCTCGCCTACTATGTCGGGCCGGTGGCGTGGCATCTCGTGAAGCGCGCTGCCGCGAAGGCTGTGAGTCGCGAGGAGCTGATGCGACTGTTGGCCAGCGAGGTGGATTCGGCACCGGCACGACAACAGTTCATGGAAGCATGCCGGCCCATGACGCAACGTTCAGAAGAAGGCGTGCAGCTCCGCAAAATATAGCTTCGTGTGCTGGGTATTGATCTGCGGGATACCGTCCTGGTAGCGCACGCCCCCGCGCAGCTGGACGAACTGGATCGGCGTCCATTCGTACAACGCGCTCCAGCGCGTCTGGTTGTTATTGGAGACGTTGCGGTCGGGATCGAAGAATTCGCCGGTGATCTTCAGGTTGTTGCCGCGTGAGATCGTCCAGTTGCCTTCGGCGAGGCCGGCCAGCTGTCGCTGTCCATTGACGCTCGCGCCTTCCACGATGGACTTGTCGTCGATGAGCTCGCCTTGCGCGAGCCATTCGATCGGACCCGTGCGCAACCCTGCGAACAATGCGAACGCGCTCTTGTTGCCCACCGACTTGTTGTTGAAGTTGGCGGCCGCGCCCACTCTCCACATCGATTCGACCCAGATCAGCTGACCGCTGTACTGCTTGCCGTTGTCGGTCGAGCCGCTCGAGCTGCCCCCGGTCCCGTTGCTGATGGCGATCTGCGCGTCCCAGTGTCCCCGCTCCCAGCCGAACTCGACGCCCGAATCGGGCGTCGTCATGTTGATGCCGGAGGCCGTCTGTATGAAAGCCGTCTGATCCTGCAGGCGGAAGCCGAACGGGAGGTACATCTGGCCTCCCTTGATGTACCAATCGTGGTTCGCCGACCAGTAAACGCCGTAAGCCTCGCGATTGAGGGCACCGCCCGGCGCCACCTGCTCATCGACATAGACGAGCAGGCGCTCGGGAATGACATTGGCCTCGAGATAGACGCGCGTCTGCTGGAACTGGAACGTATTGAGGGTTTTGGTGTGCGGAACCTGCGTGACGGTCGCGTCGAAGCGCAGATCGCCGCCCACTCGCAGGAACTTGGTCACGTCGCCCGTCCAGACGTCGTTGCCGGTGTCGAGGCGCTCGTGCGGCATGAGTGTCTGTGCGAATACGTCGCCGTACGCCGTGCGCAGTCCGCCGCCTGTCGGATTCACGTGACACTGGCCGCACTTGAAGCCCGTTTGAACCGCCAGGTACGGCTCGGCATGCGCGCGCAGAGCGACGAAGCACAGCGCCACCATGAGGCACTGCAGGAGGAGCCGGGGAAGCCGGTTGATCATGGAGAGCCGTCCACAGTGAACGTGAAGGAGTAGTCGCTGCCGAGTACCTGCGCGTTCAGGTCCGCAAGTGCCCCACCGCCGCTGCCGCGCGCGGTTACCCGATAGGCTCCGGGCAACAGAGGCGCAACGGGCGTGATGACGACGGTGTTGGTGTTGCCGTCGGCAAGGGCCGAGTGGGTCGGTATGACGACCGCTTGCCCCGCCGCAGCCGGCTGTGCGCCGGTCGAAGCGGCGGGCGTCGCCGCGTCGAGGCGCTCCACTTTCAGGGTCGTGTAGTTGACGAGCGATGCGTCGAGCTCGTGATTGAAAACGAGCACGACGTGCCTGACGGGTGTGTCGACGACCGCTTCATCGAGCGGCGCTGTATAGCTCACACTGAATTGAGCCGGCGCGCTCTGACCGAGCGCCTGGAGTTTCCGCATGGCGCTGGTGGCGGATGCTGCCGTCGTTCCTTGCGGCGCGCCGTTGGTGATCCACTGACGAATGACGTCGATCGTGGACTGTGGGAGGGGCGTCTCGTTGAGCGGCATCCGTGACCCCACGATGCCGGGGCTGCCCTGCAGCTTGAGGATGATGTAGCTGTTGTTGGGATCCCCAGCCTTCACCCGGTCGAACGCGGGGACCTCGTTGCTCGGAACACCGACCAGGAGGCTGTAGCTATGCGCCGCATCGAGCATGAGCCCTTGCGGCGCGCTCGCCCCGCTGTGGCATGGCGAGCAGATCGGCGTGAACACGTTTGCCTGGATGGACTGGAAATCCGCGTTCAACGGCACCGTCCCACCGCTACCGCCGCCGGAGCCGATCGGCTGCCCGTTGGAATTCAGGCCTGACCCATTGCCCGCGCAACCCGACACGCCCGCGGTAACGGCCGCCGCCCCCGCCAGCAACGCGGCCACTAACGTTTGAGAAGACGACATCACGCTCCCTTGGGTGCAATGGGGCCTGCCGTAAGTGTCACGCCACAGCCTACCGGTTTCCGTTCCCGGGGAATTCCCGGGAACATTTCTCGTACGCGCTTCCCTGACGTCCACGCACGTTCCCGCGTTTGAACCGGAACGGGGTGACGGTGAACTTACCTGCATGGCGAGCGGCGTTGGAAGTCAGACAGGCTGCGAGCGTGTTCGGTAGATCGGCCCGGCGGCCTTGAGCGCTTGGGTCCGATTGCCAGGTGAAACGGGAAATCGAGTGTGTCGGCGGCAGCCGGCGCGAGGGCTTGTGGACAATGCTTTCCATTCTGGTTTGCCACTCCTACTTCCTGCGCTTCGACACCAAGCAGCAGGAGCGCGCCAAACCGTACCCGCCGCTCGCGACTCTGCAGGTCGCCGCCCAGCTGCGCCAGGCCGGTCACCGGGTGGCGCTCTTCGATGCCATGCTCGCGGAAGGCACCGTGGAGTACGAGCGCCTGCTGCAGTGCGTCAACCCGCAACTGGTGCTCTTCTATGAGGATAACTTCAATTTTCTGAGCAAGATGTGCCTCGGCAAGATGCGCAGCGCCTGCTGCGAGATGATTGCAACGGCCCGGCAAGCCGGCACACGGGTCATCGCGGCGGGATCCGACGCGACAGATAGCCCCGAGCCATACCTCCGCGCCGGCGCCGACCTGGTGCTCCTGGGCGAGGGTCTCGAGACCCTGTCGACATTGGTCTCGCGCCTCGACGCGCTGCCCGAACAGGCAACAGACCGGCTCCTGGAAGGACTGGCGGGTTGCGCCACCCTCACCCAAGGCGAAGTGAGGACGGGTGCACACGTAAGGACACTCCGCACGGTGGGACTGCCTCGCTCGGTCAAGCCCGTGGCACCCCCGGCTTGGGACCTGGTCGATATCGAGCACTACCGCTCCATCTGGAGCGGAGCGCATGGATTCTTCAGTCTCAATATGGCGGCCTCCAAGGGCTGCTCATTCCGCTGCGCCTGGTGTGCCAAGCCCATCTGGGGCAACCAGTACCTGCAACGTGACGCTACTGAAGTCGCCGCCGAAATGGCTCATCTCAAGCGGACGTATGCGCCCGACCACGTCTGGTTCGCCGACGACATCTTCGGCTTCCGGGTGGATTGGGTCGTCGACTTCGCCCGGGCTGTCCAGGCCTGCGGCGGCGGCATTCCTTTCACCATCCAGACCCGGGCCGATCTCATCAGCGAGCGCATGGCAAGCGCCCTCAAAGAGGCCGGATGCAAGGAGGCCTGGATCGGCGCGGAGAGCGGCAGCCAGCGGGTGCTCGATGCCATGAACAAGGGCACGACGGTCGCCGAGATCCTGACGGCGCGCGCCCGGTTCAAGGCAGTCGGGATCCGCGTCGGATTCTTCATTCAGCTCGGCTACCTGGGCGAGGATCTGACGGACCTGCTGGCCACCCGCGAGCTCCTCGACGATGCCTGCCCGGATGATGTGGGTGTCAGCGTGTCGTATCCCCTGCCGGGCACGAAGTTCTACGAGCTCGTGAAACAGCAGCTGCGCGGCAAGACCCATTGGCAGGACAGCAACGATCTGGAGATGATGTTCCAGGGAACTTATACGTCTGACTTCTACCGCGCCGTCAGGGATCTGTTGCACGAGCAGGTGTCCCTGCAGAGCCGCCATGACGCGTCACAGAACGGGGCCGAGAGCCATGGATTGAAGCGTGCCGTGCAACGCAGGTGGCAGGAGTTGCTGTCCCGGGAGCACCAGTACCGCTCTCAGCACAGCAAGGCGGCTGCTTGTGGGCTACCAGGCACGCGGGTGTGTTGAAATGACGAGCGCTCGTATCGAGGTGCCACCTGCCAAAGCGCTCCAGGCCGCCTTGCGTGAGACCACCGAGACGCTCGCCCGCGAGCTGGCACACCCGACGAACCGTGCGCCGGACTGGTCGGATTTCGAATGGCTGGTGGCACGGGCCGTCGCCGCGATGCATGGCGTCTCGCCCCTGTTGTCAGGTGCGTTACGCTGGCGAGGTCCTGCGGGGTGGAGCGAGTTTCTGCGGGATCAGAGAGCGCATACCGTGGCCCGACATCCGCGCATCCTGGACCTTTTGGAGCTCATCGATGCCCGCGCCCGCGCTGACGGCATAGCCGTCGTCGCGTTGAAGGGTGTAGAGCTCCACTCTTCAGGTCTCTATGCAGCGGGTGAGCGGCCAATGGCTGACATCGACCTTCTGGTGCAACCTGGAGACTCGAGCCGCGCGACCCGGATGCTCGAATCGCTCGGCTTTCACGAATCCCTGTCAACCTGGAGGGATCGGGTTTTCGTCCCTGAGTATGAGCGCGCACCATGCGACCTGGGTGAGCACGCGGACAACTACCTCAAGGTCGAGCTGCACGAGCGGATCCGGGAGGCACTTCCGGTTGACATCGTGGACATCTCGGGACGGGTGTTCCCATCGCGGCCGCATCCCGGCCTGAATCCGTATCCTTCCAGGGCATCCCTCATGCTCCACCTGCTGCTGCACGCTGCTGGTGCGATGGTGTCTCGAACCTTGCGGCTTCTTCATCTCCACGATCTCGCGCTGTTGTCTTCACGCATGACAGACGCGGATTGGGTTGACGTCCTGGAGCACAGTGCGAACGGCCGAGAGCACTGGTGGGCGCTGCCTCCGCTGCAGCTGACGGCTAAGTATTACCCTGGGGCCGCTCCCGCCGGCGTCCTGGCCGCTTTGGCCGGGCAATGCCCCCCATTGTTGGGGATGATCGCCCGACGTCGGACGCTGTCGGACGTCTCGCTGTCGTCCCTGTGGATTCAAGCGTTTCCAGGAATTGAGTGGTCGCGGTCGCTCACCGGGACGGCGCGCTACATCATGCGCCGGGTAGCACCGAGCACGCAGATGCTCGAGCTGCGTAGACGACTGGCGGAGACCCAGGTTGCGCCCGCCGCGAGCAAGTGGCACCACTTGCCCCAAGGCCGCCGCATGCTGCGCTGGCTGGCGTCGCGGCAAACCAGGGCCGACACGATGCATGCGGTTCGAATGGCGCTTGCGCAGACACAGTAGACAGGCAACATGACAGGAGTGCCCGCATCCGCCGGATTGCTCGGCGACACGGCAGCCCGGGACTACTCGCAAAAGCTGAGGCTGTTCAGCTCGTTCGCCGCGCGTGAGCTTCGACAGGCGATCGCCAGCCTGGACCTGAGGCCTGGCATGAGCGTTCTGGATGCCGGATGCGGCACCGGCGAGGCGTTGCAATGGTTACTGGAGGAAGTCGGATCGACCGGCAAGGTCGTCGGCATCGATCTCGCGAAGGCACACGTCGCCGCAGCACGCGCGTTGGCGTCGCCGGAGGTTCTCGTACTCCAGGCGGATCTGCTGGAGACCCCCTTTCCGCGCAGGAGCTTCGACCTGATCTGGTGTGTCAACACCATCAATCACTTGCGGGAGCCGGTCTGTGGCGTGCAGGCGCTGGCAACCCTCCTGCGTCCCCGCGGCCGCATCGCTCTGGGGCAGAGCTCACTCGTCCCCGACATGTACTTTGCCTGGGACTCGAGGCTGGAACGGCTCACCAACGAGGCCGTGCGCCGGTATTATCGAGACCGCTACGGCATCAGCGAGCTCGATCTGACCGCGGTCAGGTCCATCGTCGGTGTGTTGCGTCGAGCCCGATTGCATCAGGTCACGGCACGGACGTTCATGATCGAACGCGTGTCGCCCGTGGGCGCCGCGGATGAAGCCTACCTGTGCGAGGCGATCTTTCGGGATACCTGGGGGGAGCGGCTGCGCCCTTACCTCACAGAGGAGGATTTCGCGGCCCTGGGCCGGTTGTGCGACAGCCGGGACCCGCAGTTCGCGTTGCGGCGCCCTGATTTTCATTTTCTGCAGAGCTTCAGTCTGGCGGTTGGTCAATGTCAGCCATGAACAGGTTACGCGGCTCCTATCCGGCGCCGCCGGACTCCACGCTGCCGCGGTTGCGCGAAACCCAGGACGCCTTTGACAGCGTCGCCCCGGACTACGACGGTCCACGCGGCAACAACGCGTTGATTCAGGATATGCGCGAGGAAATGTGGCGCTGGCTGGACGCCTCATTTTCGCCGGGCAGCCGACTAATCGATATCGGCTGCGGCACGGGACTCGACGCCGTCCGGATGGCCCGGCTGGGCCATCACGTCACCGCGACTGACTGGTCGCCGGAGATGGCACGACGGACAAGCGATCGTGCCACGCACGAGCACTTGGCGGACCGCGTGCGCGTGATCGCGGTGGGCGCTCACGAGCTCGGTCGGCTGGCCCCGCAAGGCGGCTTCGACGGCGCTTACTCCAATCTCGGCCCGCTGAATTGCGTGCCTGCTCTCGAAGACGTCTCGCGCGAGTGCGGCCGCTTGCTGAGAACGGGCGGTACGCTCGTCTTCACCGTGATCGGGCGCGTCTGTCCCTGGGAGATTGCGCATTACCTGCGGCGGCGCGAATGGGCGCGCGTCAAGGTGCGGTTTGCGCGCGGCTCCGTGCCCGTGAGCATGAACAAGCACACCATCTGGACGCGATACTACGCGCCGCGCGAATTCTATCGTGCTTTCGCGCGCCACTTCAGTCTCGTGCACTATCGCGGATTGTGCGTATTCGCGCCGCCGCCGTATCTGACATCGATCCGCGAGAAGCATCCCGGCTGGTACGACCGGTTGTGGCATCTCGACCGGCGCGCATCCGGTTGGCCGCTGTTGCGCGGTATGGGCGATCACTTCCTCATGGTCATGAGAAAGCGGTGATACCGGCCGGCGCGACGCCCGACGACAGCGGCGGCGCACGGCGTGTCGGGCAGATCACCGCGTTGGAACGCTCGTTGCATGAGAGTCTTTTCCCAATTGAAGCCCGGCGACGAGAAATACCCGGCCCTCACCGGCGTCAGGGCGCTGGGCGCCGCTGTCGTGTTCTTCGATCACTTCCCGCTGTGGGCCGACTCGCACCTGACCGTGAACGTCATGGCGTTCTTTTACGCCCTGAGCGGCTTCCTGATCTTCCGCATCTACTACGAACAGGCGCAGCTGAGCCCGCGCTGGCTGTCAAAATACTTCGCCAACCGCTTCGCGCGCATCTATCCCGTCTATTTCCTGCTGCTCACGGTCGCGGTTTGTATCCAACAGGACGTCCAGCCCTGGTCGTTGCTGCAGAACTACACCTTGACCCACGCCCTGTTTTACCCCTCGGATCTGATCATACAACCGAGCTGGTCGCTCACGGTGGAGGAATGCTTCTATTTACTGGCCCCCCTGTTCATGATTCTCGCCAGGCGTCGCGGCTTCATCGCCGCCTTCCTGCCGGCATGCGCCCTGCTGGCGGCGGCGCTGGCGGTTGCAGAGCTGCCGACTCCCTTCCTGCACACGCCCGGCTTCGTCATGTCCACCACGTTCTTCGGTCATTTCATGGAGTTCTTCGCCGGGGTGTATCTGGCGCTGGTGGTAATGAGAATCGAGGCGGATGGCTGCATTGCCGCACACGGAAATCGGCGAACACTGACGGGGCTCGCGGGGGTGGTGCTGCTGGTGATAGCGATGCTGATCGTTTACGCCCATGCGCCGTTGCACACGGGTGCCGCCATCCTGCTCAACAACTTCCTCATGCCTTTCCCCATCGCATTGCTTTACTGGGGACTGATCCGGGAGAACACCCGCCTGTCTCGTCTGCTCTCGGGCAGACTTGCCGGCCTCCTGGGCAGAAGCTCCTATTCCTTCTACCTGCTGCACACGCTGGTCATCGACTACGTCAGCATTCCATTGCTCCTGCCGCTGCTCGGCTCCCGCCTGGTCTGCGTCATGCTGACGTTCGTCGCCACCTGGTTGGTTTCCGTCCTGTTGTTCGTCCGTTTCGAGGAGCCGGTGAACATTTTCATACGACACAGATTCCGCTCGAAGGAAAAATGGGTAGGCGTTCAGGCGACGCTCTTCAAGTGAGCATCCAACCATGGCCGGGCGCGTCTGCGGGCCGCCATGGGCCGTGCGTGCTGGTATAATCGGCCATGGGAAAGATCAAGCGCCTGACCTGGTCGCTGGCCTTTTTTCTCGCATGCGCGCTGCTGTTGGTTACGGGGACCCCCCAGCTGGAACAGCTCGCTGGCGCGCACCGCAGTCTGCCCTTTTACCTGCTCCTGTCCTTCCTCCTTGCCGTTCCCACCGGCATCGTGACGCTCGCGGCCGGATACCTGATAGAAGCGCTGCTGGTCGGCTGGTCGCGCTCATCGCTCAAGACGCTGCGGGAGCCGTCAGCCTCGGTGAGGCTGGACTTGCTTTCCATTGCAATGACCCTTCTGCCCCACAGACGTCTTGGCTACATACTGTCGCTCGGACTGCTGCTGGCGGTCGACACTCACACCCTGCAGCCCCCGAGTCTCTCGCTGACACGCTTCCTGCCAACCTGGGGCATCCAGGTCGGATGCCTGCTGTTGCTGCAATCATTCGTCGCTTACTGGATACATCGGCTGGAACATGCGATCCCGGCTCTCTGGGCGCTGCACAAGTTCCACCATTCGGCCGACCGCATGTCGCTCCTGACCGCGGTTCGCCAGACGGAGTTGACGAAGGCAGTGGAACAGATTCTCCTGTTGCTGTCCCTGGCCGTGCTGAGCGATCCAACCGCCCCGAAACCGGGCGCCGCGAGCCCCCTGTTCGTGTTCGTCGCGATCTATTTCCTGTATCGCACCTTCATTCGCGTCAACCAGTATCTCGTTCATTCCAATCTCAGTACGGACTACGGCTGGATCGGCCGCTGGCTGCTCGTCTCCCCCAGGATGCACCGGCTTCACCATGCCACCGCGCCCGAGTACCACGACAGGAATTTCACCTTCGACCTGGTGATCTGGGACAGGCTCTTCGGGACCTACGCGGCCTGCGATGCCGCGGCCGCGAACAGTTTACCGCTCGGCCTGGATGAGAACCCCTTCAACAGCGACCGCAGTGTCAAAGGCGTATTGCGCGACTATTTTCTGACGAGCTACGTCGTCTTCTGGCGAGCGTTGCGGATGGGTCCCAAGGCGTGGCTCCCGGCGCGGCCTGCACCGCAACAGGGCGCGGCGGACATCGGAGTCCGACCTCGGCCGTCCCCGCCTCACTGATCGATCAGTCCAGCAATCCTCGCAGCGCCTCGACGGCCTCGCGCGGATGGCGCCCTCTGCGCAGCTCGAAGGCATCGAGACGCGTCACGCTGCGGCTGAAAGCCGTCCATTCCGGCTGATTCGCCGCATAGGCCTGAGTCGTCTTCAATCTGGCGAGCAGGTCGGCCTTGGAAAGCGGGGTCAACAGCGCCCCTCCGTTCGCGCTGCGCGCGGAAAGAAACACGACCGCGCCAACCTTCAGCGCGGACGCCGCAAGCCGGTAGTCCCCGCGCCGCAGATCGACTTCGAACTTGCTGACTCCACTACGCCGGCGGATCACGCGTGATTTGCGAATGCGCGCAGCTTCCGGGGAGCCCTCGATCCAGCGCAGGGAGTCGGATCGAACGTGCACGAAGTTTGCCAGGCCGGTCGCCAGCAGCGTGTCGGGCGTGACAAACACGCTGTCCTCCGAGAGAAAATCGAGCCCTTGCAACAGGCAATGCAAGGCCACCGTCGATTTCCCGGCACCGCTTGGTCCCATCAGCAGGACCCCTCGGCGCCCGCGGCCCACGCATGCCCCATGAAGGGAGACCAGCCGCTGGGCCCGTGCCGCGAGCGTATACACCGCGAATTCGATGAGCTCATACCGGGTGTGGTAGGGGAATCGCAGCATCTGCGGTGATACGACGACGAGCGCCGTCCGCTGCTGCGGGCTCAGGGCTACGAAGCTCGATGAATCCGTCGCGCCACCCAGGAACCCGGCCCCCGACAACATGGCCAGCGGCGGCGGTTCGGAGCGCCCGTGTGGGCGCTTACCCGATGACACCCGCAGGCCGACCCGCAGGCGCGGGAGAACGGCCGACAGCCGGTGCTGCGGCAGGCCGGCGCAGGCCAGGTCCGCAAGCCGCAGCAGCTGCCTGCTGTTGCTCTCGAACTCGAACAGGGCTCCCAGCAGTTGCAAGGGCTTGCGCACTATGAACGGCGCGCGTTCCCGAAACGGATCGCAGAGGAGATCAGGCACCAGGGTGGGCATGCGAGGCAAACCTGTGGGTCACGAGGAGCGAGGATACCCGGCAAAGCTTCCGCGGGCAGACCCTTTCGGCGCGAGGACCGGCGAGTTCCCCAAATTGATCCGGCGGGGTAGAACTTATGCCGATCCCGCAGATACTTACCCATGAGATGCACGTGCATGACGCTGCAGGCGTCGCCTGTGTTTACGGGTTTGAGGCTGGCCATGACAGTATCCATCATCATAGCGGTCTTGAACGACCCAACGGGCTCATGGGAATGAGGGCATTCGTCACGGGCTGCGCAGGATTCATCGGCAGCAGCCTGACGGACCGCCTGTTGTCGAGCGGCTGGGCGGTCGTCGGGATCGACGACTTCTCGACCGGTCAGCGCCGCTTTCTCGACAGTGCCGCGCAGCATCCGGACTTCCGCCTGGTCGAGGCAGATCTGCTCGACATCGGCGCACTGCAGGCCGCGATGCGGGGCGCCGGCTGTGTGTTCCATCTCGCCGCGAATGCCGACGTGCGCCGGGGCACCGAGCAGCCGCGCCGAGACCTCGAGCAAAATACCATTGCCACCCACAACGTCCTCGAGTCCATGCGCGCCAACGACATCAGGAAGATCGCGTTCGCATCGACAGGCTCCGTATATGGTGAGACCGCGGTTTTTCCCACTCCGGAAGATGCGCCGTTTCCCGTCCAGACTTCGCTGTACGGCGCTTCCAAGCTCGCCTGTGAGGGGCTGATCGGCGCCTATTGTGAGGGCTTCGGCTTTCAAGCCTGGATATTCCGGTTCGTCTCGATCCTCGGCGAGCGCTATTGCCACGGCCACGTGTTTGATTTCTACAGGCAGCTGCGCAGCCATCCGGCCTACCTCGAGGTTCTCGGCAACGGCAGGCAGCGCAAGTCCTACCTCTACGTGCAGGATTGCCTCGATGCCATCCTCCTGGCGATGTCGCGCGCCAACGCGCGCGTGAACCTGTTCAACCTGGGCGTCGATTCCTACTGCGAGGTGAACGACTCGATCGCCTGGATCAGCGCCGAGTTGGGCCTGGAGCCGCAGGTCATCTACGGCGGCGGCGACCGAGGCTGGGCCGGCGACAACCCGTTCATCTTTCTCGACACGACGCGCATACGCGCCCTGGGCTGGCGGCCGCAGCTCGGCATAGACGCAGGCATACGCAGGACTGTCGCTTTCCTGCGCGACAACGCCTGGGTACTGGACTCGAGATCATGATTATCGCGCGCAGTCCTCTACGCATCACCCTCGGAGGGGGCGGCACCGACCTGCCGTCGTACTACCGCGGCCATGAAGGCTTTCTGGTCGCCGCAGCGATCGACAAATACGTATATGTCACGGTGACGCGGCCGTTCACCCCGGGCATTTACCTCAAATATTCGGCGCTCGAGCGCGTTGCCAGCGTGGACCACGTGCGGCACCCGATCATCCGCGAAGCGCTCGCCCTGCAGGAGCTCAGGACGCCGCAGATCGAGATCACGACACTCGCCGATATTCCGGCCGGAACGGGTCTTGGATCCTCCGGAAGCTTCGCCACCGCGCTGTTGAAAGCCCTGCAGGCGCATCGGCGCAAGTTGATCCACCCTCAGGAGCTGGCGGAGCTCGCCTGCCATATCGAGATCGATCGTCTGCGCGAGCCCATCGGCAAGCAGGACCAATACATCGCAGCCTACGGCGGCCTGACGTGCTTCACCTTTCACAAGGACGATCGCGTGACCGTCGAGCCGCTGCTCGTATCGATGGACACGATGTTTGATCTGGAGGACAACCTGTTGCTGTTCTTCACCGGCTTCAGCCGCAGCGCCGCCGGCATCCTGCAGGACCAGCAGCTGCGCTCCCAGTCGTGTGACGAGCAGATGCTCCGCAACCTGCACTACGTCAAGGAGCTCGGATACCGCAGCCGTGCGGCCTTGGAGTGCGGCGAGCTGGTGCGGTTCGGCGAGCTGATGCACGAGCATTGGGAACACAAGAAGAGCCGCTCCGGCCGCATGAGCAATGAGCAGATCGACGAGTGGTACCAGCTGGCCCGCAGGAACGGCGCGGTCGGCGGCAAGCTGGTCGGGGCAGGCGGCGGCGGCTTCCTGATGTTTTACGCGACGGATCGCAACCTGCTGCGCCATGCGATGACGAAAGCCGGGCTGGAAGAGGTCCGCTTCAAGTTCGACTTCGAAGGCACAAAGCTGATTTTGACGTGAACATGCTACCTGTCGCGATACTCGCGGGCGGTCTGGCCACGCGGCTGCGTCCACTCACGGAGACGGTGCCCAAGGCACTGCTGCCGGTGGCTGGCCGGCCCTTCATTCATTGGCAGCTGGCGCTGCTGGCGCAGCAAGGCGTGACCCAGGTTGTGTTGTGCGCGGGTCACCTCGGCGAGCAGATCCAGGCTGCCGTGGGTGACGGCGGCAGCTTTGGCATGACGGTTCGCTACTCCTTCGATGGGGCCACCCTGCTCGGAACCGGCGGCGCATTGAGACGCGCGCTGCCGATGTTGGGCGCTGCCTTCTTCGTCCTCTATGGCGACTCGTATCTGCGTTGCTCTTTCCTGGCCGCCCAGACGGCCTATGAGGCGAGCGCAGCTCCCGGGCTGATGACGGTCTTTTGCAACGAGGACCGCTTCGGCAAGAGCAATGTCCTGTTCAGGGATGGGAGAGTCGTCGAGTACGACAAGCGCTCGCCGCGTCCTCACATGCGGCACATTGACTACGGTCTCAGCATCCTGTCCACGCAGGCTCTGCGGAGAAGCCCGGCGAACGCCGCATTCGACCTGGCTGACCTCTATCACGAGCTCGCCACGCGCGGCGAGCTCGCCGCTCTGGCGGTCGAGGAGCGCTTCTACGAGATCGGCTCCATCGCGGGCATCGAAGCGACGGAGCACTACCTGATGAGCGGGGGGTCGCAAATGAGCTACGCGGGGACTTACCTGCAGGAAGCGGCCGAGATCATTCGCAGGCTGGACACGGCGGCGATCGAGAGCGTGGCCTCGCTGTTGGCGCAGGTCAAAGCCGATGGCGGCCGGGTCTTCTTTCTGGGGGTCGGCGGCAGCGCGGCCAACTGCTCGCATGCCGTGAATGACTTTCGCAAGATCGTGGGTGTCGAGTGTTATGCACCGACCGACAACGTCGCCGAGCTGACAGCCCGCACCAATGATGAGGGGTGGGAGAGCGTGTTCGCGGGGTGGCTCGAGGTCAGCAGGCTATCGCCGCGGGATGCCCTGTTCATCCTCTCCGTCGGGGGCGGCGATGCGGAGAGGAACATCAGTCCGAATCTCGTCTGCGCAATACAGCTCGCAAGGAAGGTCGGTGCCAAGGTGACCGGTATCGTCGGGCGCGATGGAGGTTTCACGGCACGCGCAGCAGATGCCTGCGTCATAGTCCCTACGGTCAACGCACAGACGATCACACCGCACACGGAGGCGTTTCAGGCGTTGCTCTGGCATCTGCTCGTCTCGCATCCGCTGCTGCGCAAGAATCAGACAAAGTGGGAGGCGGAGCTGACATGATGCGCCCGGGGATATTTCTGGACCGGGACGGCGTCATCAACCGCCCGACGATTCGCGGCCGCAAGCCCTATCCGCCGCGCTCGCTCGCTGAGCTGGAGCTTCTGCCCGGTGTACCCGCGGCCCTGCGAGCACTCAGGGCGGGTGGGTACTGCCTGGTCGTGGTGACCAACCAGCCGGACGTGGCGCGCGGCATCCTGCCCCGGGCGGTCGTCGACAGCATGAACGATTGGCTGAAGTCGGTTCTCCCCCTGGATGCGGTCCTGACCTGTGCTCATGACGACAACGATCAATGTCAGTGCAGGAAACCCTCGCCGGGTCTGATCAGGCAGGCCGCTCGGGAGCTGCGCCTCGAGTGCACGGCAAGCTACATGGTCGGTGACCGCTGGCGCGACATCGAGGCTGGCCGGCGCGCGGGGTGCAAGACATTCTTCATCGATTGCGGCTACGACGAGCAAGCCCCGCGCTCGTATGACTTCCGGGTGAGCTCCCTGCCCGATGCCGCACGGATCATCTTACAAGCGGACACACTATCGTGACGACCCTCGACAGCCTGAAAGTCAAGATCTTTGCCGACGGGGCCGACACGGCCGAAATGCTGGAAATGTATTCGCGGCGCTTCATCAGAGGCCTGACGACCAACCCGACGCTCATGCGCAGGGCCGGCATCTCGAACTACCGGGCTTTCGCCCGGGACATCCTGGCCCGGATCAGGGACAAACCCGTGTCCTTCGAGGTGGTCGGCGATGAGTTCGCGGACATGGAGCGCCAGGCCCTGGAGATCTCGAGTTGGGCCGACAATGTCTACGTGAAGATCCCGGTGACGAATACACGCGGCGAGCCGAGCTACGCCCTGGTGCGGCGCCTCGCGAGTCGCGGCGTCAAGCTCAACGTCACCGCAATCATGACCCTGGTGCAGGTCCGGGATGTCGCCTCCGTGCTGAGCCCCGAGGTCGGCAGCTTCGTCTCCGTGCTCGCGGGTCGCATCGCCGATACCGGTGTAGATCCTGTGCCACTCATGGCGGCCGCCGTGCAGATGCTCAAAACGTGCCCCAAGGCGGAGCTCATCTGGGCAAGTCCACGCGAAGTGCTCAATATTGTCCAGGCTGACAGCATCGGCTGCCACATCGTTACGGCAACCCAGGACATCCTGAAAAAGCTGCCGCTCCTCGGTTACAACCTGGACGAATATTCTCTGGATACGGTGCGGATGTTCTATCGCGACGCGGTCGCGGCCGGATTCTCCCCATGCAGATGAGCCGCCCGATCCTGCCGGATCAGAGCTTGCCTGTGACCGAAAGGGAGCACGCCTGCAACCGTGCTCTCGAGTGGCTCGAACGCCGGGAGAACACCACGCTGTTCGGCCCGCTGTTTTCCTACGCTCGCGCCCACACATCGCAACTCATTCGATTCGTGCTGATCGGTGCGGGCGTTGCCGCGCTGAACCTCTCGTTTCTGTACTGCTTGCGCGCCTTACTGCATTTGCCGGATCCGATTGCGGTGGCGGCGACATACATCCTCGGCGCACTCATACACTTCCCCGCCCACCGCTGGATCACCTACGGCGCCCAGGACCGTCCGCTGCGTCCGCAGGGGCTGCGGTATGCGGTGATGTTAGTGTGCAATTTTCTGATCCTGCAGGCGCTCGTGGCTCTGGCGTCGCGGGTGTCGATCTCGCCTTATGTTGCTTTCATGGCCTCTACGGGATGCACCATGGTCTTCAATTTCCTCGTCATGACGCACATCGTCTTCGCGAATGAGCGACGGCCATGAAGGTCGACGGCAATCCGGCCTGCGCCGCGCACCTGGCGGACCTGCAGCTGCGCGCTGCTCGGCTCGACTCTGCGGCCAACACCGGCTTGCCGCGCACGATGGTCGATATCCTGCGCGCACGCGGCGTCGCGGACGGCAGCTCCGTCCTGGTGCTCACCGACGGTCCCCCGCGCTTGCACAGGCCCGAGACCATTCCGCAGTTCCAACTCACCAGCGGTGCAATCAGCGACTCGGCCGCGCTGGTGAGGCGTGGCGGCTTTGCGGCCGTCGTCCTGATTCTTGCAGGTCCCCGCGCGAGCGAGCTGGAGCCGATTCTGGCGGCGCTTGCCGCGTTCCTGGCGCCGGGCATCACTCTGGTAGCCACACTCCAGGGCCGGACTGATCGGGACTCCGCGCACCTGTTGCTGCTGCGGTCCGGCTACCACCGGGTGTGGATGCATTCCCATCGCCGCATGCTGTGCATTTCTGCGAACCGTGCCGCCCCCATACACTCTGCCAGGACGTGTTCCATCATCGTGCCGGTGTACAACGAGAAGAATACCTTTCCCGAGCTCATGCGCAGGCTGCTCGCGAAGCGCCTGGATCACCTGGGAGTCGAGCGCGAAATCATCCTCGTCGAGAGCAATTCAACGGACGGCACGCGCGAGTTGGTTGCAGGTTTTGATTCTGCGCCCGGAGTCAAAGTCCTCTGGCAGGATCATCCGCGCGGCAAGGGTAACGCGGTGCGTGCAGGGTTGGGGGTGGCCAGCGGCGACGTCGTGCTCATTCAGGATGCGGACCTGGAGTACGACCTGAACGACTACGACGCCCTCCTCGAGCCCTTGCTCAGCGGTCGCGCCGCCTTCGTCCTCGGCGCGCGGCATGCGGGCCGCCTCAGAATGCGCAGATTTCAGGAGCAGCGGCTGCTCGGTGACGTCCTCAACGTCGCACATGTGTTCTTTGCGGGTCTGATCAATGTCCTGTATGGGCAGAGCATGAAAGATCCGTTCACCATGTTCAAAGTCTTCCGGCGCGAATGCCTCTACGGATTGCAGCTCGAGTGCAACGGGTTCGATTTCGACCACGAGCTCGTCATCAAGCTGGTGCTGAAGGGTTATCGGCCGCTGGAGATTCCAGTCAACTATCACGCGCGCTCGTTCAAGCAGGGCAAGAAGATCCGCTTTTTCCGCGATCCTCCGGGATTGATCGCCGCGGATCTGAAATACCGGTTGCGGCGTCTGCGGCCGCGGTTCGAATGATGGAATGCGCGCCTACCGGAGCGCGATCTCGTAGATGGCCAATTGCGTCCGTCGCCCGGGTTTGTCGAACATCGCGATCTGGCGCAGCTGGATGCGCTCGGCGTTCTTCTCGCCAAAGCTCGAGATCAGATAGTGTTGCAACAGCTGCTGCGGGATGATGAGCCAGGCCGGCGTGGGACTCGACAGATTCGCAAACCGCTCTGCTTCGCTGCGCAGCTCCCGGCCGTCGGTTGCGTAAAAAATCGGGCTGACACGCGTGTTCCATGCGGGCGGCAAATAGTTTCGCAGCTGGTACGCGCTGTGGCCGTCCAATGAATAAACCATCGGCGGCGCCGCGGCCGCGGCGACGATGAAGCGCGCAGCCTCCGGATAACCATAACCGGAACCCGCTCCCTCCAGGTACTGATAGCGGTCCAGCTGTGACCAGTTTGCGGCCGCGGGCTCGAGGATGAGCCGCACGGTCTGAGGCAGCATGAACACCACGCATAGCATCAGGGCAGCCAGTTCGGACGCTCGCCGGAATCGCCCGGCGCGCGCCGCAAGACTTCGCCAGCCGGCGGCGGCAGCGACGATGAGCGGCGGGAGAGTGAACAGCAAATAGCGCGAGAACCAGAAATCGGCAAGCAACCCTATTGCAAGCATCGGCAGCGCGCCTACCGCGATCAGCCAGCGTTGGCGCCAATCCCCGAAGAGCGCGCTCGCGGCCAGCCCCATGACCGCGATGGCCACGACGGGCTCCGATAACTGGGTGGTCAGCTCGCGCAGCAGGCTGGGGCGTGGCCCGCCACTCCCCGCCCCGATGTTCTGGTATTGACCGAGGCCGATCCCAAACAGATCCTGCAGGCCAAATCCAGGGGATCGGCCGCTCCGCAAGCGAATCCCGGCCACGACGGCCACGGCCACGGCCAGCATGGCGACGGGCACATGGGCCGCCAGCAGCCTCGTCAAATGCGGTGCCTCCAGCAAGCGCCGGCGCTCGGCGGCAGGCAGGAGCGCGAGCGCCAGAGGCATCGAGATGAGAAAGACGAATCCGACCGGGAACTTGCAGAAAGCCGCCGACACCAGGCTGAGAGCCAACACCGCGGCGCGCGGCCAGGTTGGAGATTCCGCGAGCTTCAGTACGCTCAGCAGCACCCATATGCCGGCCGTGCAGAGCAGGATGTCCGACAGCGCCAGCCGCTGCAGATACACGACAAACGGGCAGAGGGCGAACAGGGCGCCGCTCACCCAGGCTGTCGGGCGGTCAGTCACCAGAGTCCCCAGTCGGTAGGTCAACACGGCACCGAGCATCCCGGCCAGGACGTGCAACGCCCGGATGGCAGCCAGCGGCTGACCGGGGAGCCGAAGCAGTGGCGCCATGAGCCAGGCTTCGAGCGGCTTGCCCTCACTCAGCGGCTGCAGCCATTCCTTTGCTTCCATCAACCTCCAGACCAGGCGCAATTGGGAGCCTTCATCCTCGAACGCGGGTAACGCCATGAGGCGCACGAAGGCAAACGAGCCGATGAGCAGCAACGCACCGATCGGCACGAGGTCATTGCGGCCGGTGCGAATCAAGCGACCACGGGAGCAGCCGGCTGGCCGGACCGCTGCGGATGGACAATGAACCAGACGCAGCCGGCGAACATTGCAAGCAGCACGAGCAGTCGCGGATATGCCAACACCGTGAGTCCGCCACGCCCTTCGAATGGATAGGTGAGATTCCACGGAATGAAGCCGATGAGCGCGTACGCGCCGAGAATGAAGTACGCCGGCCCGGAGGCACGCCTGGCCAGGAAATAGTCGATGAGCAGCGCCACGGGCAGCCAAAGCAAGGCGCACATGTAGGTCGCCGTGGCGGGCGCGATCAGCAGCACGAGGATTCCGAGAATTCCGATGGACGGCCCAACGGCGTTCGAGGTCCCACCGCGTGCGAGCTTGACCAGCGTCGCAACGGCGGCGAGGGCGATGGCCCCTTTGATCGCGACCAGACTCAAGGTTCGCAACAGGGGCGCCACCAGCAGCGGCTGTGGATTGCGCAGCGGATCGAACACGAACAGTCTGTTGAACAACGTATCGAACGACTGGTACACCGCGGTCAATGGAACGCCCTGGTCCTGCAGGCTCAGCCGGCCCGCCAGGTGATTGCCGAATATCTCGAGAAGAAAGATCCGATGTACCTGCCAACCCAAAACACCGATGCTGACGAGCGCGACAGCGGCGATCGCGACCACGCCGCCCAGCACGACCCGCCATTCCTTGCGCAGCGCGAAGCAGGCAAGGATGAGCACCGGAAAATATTTGATGGGCGCGAACAGACCCAGGCACATGCCGGCCAGCCACGGCCTGCGCTCGAGGTACAGGTAGTATCCGAGGATGCAGGCTGTCGAAATGAGAATGTACGGCTGACCGAAGCGCAAACCGTTGATGATTGCCGCGCCGGAGAACAGAACGAACAGTGCCGCATCGAGCGGATGCCAGGCCAGAATTCGCGCCAACAGGAATATCGAGCAAATGAGGCCCAGGACGCTCACGGCGGTCAGGATACGCAGCGCGGTAAGCGGCTCGTAGCGCGCGAGCGGCACGAGCAGCAGGGCCGTCGGGGGCGGAAAGGGCGCGAATTTCCCCGGATTCTGCGCTGATTCCAGTCCGTAGCGGCGGATCTGTTCGCGAAACCAGGTGTCGTCGTAGAGCCGGCGCGTGTCCTGCCCGTCGACGACGATCCTCGCGGCGGTGAAATAGCCGGGGAAGTCGGCATCGATTTGCGAGAACGCCGGCACGACGCCCTTCAGAAACACGTAGCCGGCGACACCGACCAACATCAAGGTGGACCATGCCCGGCTGAAGAACGGATTCATCGGTTCCTGCCCTCGGGATTGCGATGCCGTCGTGATGCTCAAGCAAGGTGCGCCGCGCGGACCTGACCGTATTTTCCGCTGCCCACCACCCGGCCGTTTGCGAGCTCGAACAGCAGATCGCAGTGTCGCAGCGCCGCTGTGCGATGAGCAATGACGAGGATGGTTCTGTTCGGCCGCAGTGCATCCAGAGTCGCGGCGATCTCCCCCTCGCCAGCAGTATCCAGGGCGCTCGTGGCCTCGTCCAGGATCAACAGCGATGCGTCCCGGTACAGTGCCCGCGCGATCGCCAGGCGCTGTCGCTGGCCCCCGCTGAGACCTGAGCCCCTTTCCCCCAGCCGCTCGTCATAGCCGTTGGGAAGGCTGGCAATACATTGCGTCAGATGCGCCAGGCGCACTGCGGTCCTGACACGCGCGTGATCGATTTGTTCCGGAGGAATTCCGAAGGCGATATTCTCGGTCACGGTCGCCTCGAACAGGAATGCGTGCTGTGGCACGTAGGCGATGGCCGACTGCCAGGCGGCGCGGTTGGTGTGATCGAGCCGTTGGCCGTCGACTTCGATATGTCCGGCCTGCGGCACGAGCAGTCCGCTCACGAGGTCGATGAGCGTGGTCTTGCCGGAGCCGTTTGGACCCAGGAACCCGACGATCGCGCCTGCGGGCACGGCCAGTGAAACGCCCCGGACAGCCTCGGGACGATCGGGCGAATAACGATAAGACACCTCGCACAAGCGTATTTCCCGACGAGGTCTGCCGCGCCACGGGCGATCCGGTTCGGCGACACGCGTGCTGCCCCGCCCGGGGCGGGCGCACCCCAGGTCAGTCTCAATGCCGGCAAACGCGGCCCGATCGGCCCGAATCTTTACAATGGCCGCGAATGCCTGCTGCAATGCGGGTAACAGACGATAGGCCGCAAAGGCAACAAAGCTCAGCTGGGCCAGCCACGGGCCGAGCGCGCCGGCACTGCCACGCAAGTAGAGCGCGACGCCCACCAGACAAGTGACGGTGACGCACTCGAGGAGGTATCTGGGGCTCTGCGCAATCGCAATGGTGCTGGAAGCGGCCCGGGAGATGGATCTCGACTGCTGTGCGAACCGTTGCACGAAAAAATCATGCGCGTGCACCAGCGTGACTTCCTTGATCGCGCCAAAAGCCTCGTTGAGGGTTCGGGTTTGATCCGCGTGGTGACGACTCTCGGCCCGCCCGTTCCGCAGCAGACGCCTGCGAACGGCAAAGTAGATCACCGCGTAGCTCGCCCCTAGTCCGACGATGGCGCCGATCGCAACGGCAGCGTTTACGAGCACGATTGCGGCTGCAACGCACAGGATCGTAACGAGATTCGTCACGAGGATGAGGGCCTGTTGCACGATGCCGGAGGTGACCCGCGCGCTTTCCTGGACCTTGCGCGCGAGCGCCGAGCTGTCGCTGCGGGTGTGGAATTCGTACTCACGATGCATGTACTCGTCGAAGAGACGGACGTACAGCGTATCGCCGACACGAGCCGCGAACCTGTTGATTGCCAGGAAGCCGAACAGATTCACGGCGTTGGCACCGACGACCGCGGCGGCAAACGCCACGCCGAGTGCGGCTACGGAGGGGCCGCCTGGATCGAGGTGAAGAGTCTGCGACACCATCTGCAGAATGGCGTTGTGTCGGAGTGCGTCGGGAGCCGCGAGCGCGGCAAAGAACGGCAGCACGGCAGCGATGCCACCAACGGTCGACAAGGCCATCACAATCGAGAGCAGCTGCAATCCCACGACCTGGCGACGCTGTCGTCGATCGAGAAGGCGCCACAGTGCGAGGACTACAGGCACGGACCGCTCACTCCTGCAGGTGCGGTGCGCCTCGTCTACCGCGAAGCACAGCGCGCGCGATGCGCAGAATGCCCTCAGGCGCAATCGCACGGGCGGCCGTGTGGACCCCGCCCATCCACCACTCCCGATATTCCCATGAATACCGGGAGGTTCTCACGAGGGTCCGCAAGGCGTCCCAGCGGCCTCCATCGACCGCCTGGCTGCGCGCCAGGCGCGCCGCTGCCCTGGCGCGCTCTCTTCGCACCATGGAGTGCAGAGAGCGATCGGTGTCCGCGGCGAGCAGCTTTGCGAGCGCACGGCCGAGAGCATCGAACACCATGGCGTTGTCATAGTAGTAGGGCGTCTGGTGACCGCGCTTGTGCAGCAATGTCTGGCGAACGCCGTCGCTCTCGCTCAACCTCGCAAGACGCAACCAGAGATCGTAGTCCTCGCACACCCGCTGGTTCAGATCGAAACCTCCGAGCTCCTCGAGAAGCTGCCGCCTGACGATCACGCTCGATATCGCGATGACGACCTCCATCTTTATGAGCTGTTCGAGAATCCAGCCCTCCGTAGCGGGCCAACACCGTGCGCGCGCTCCCGCGAGCAGGTTGCCTGAATGGTCGATCACCGCGAATGCCGTGTGACTCCAGCCACGGTCGGGGTGAGACTCGAGCGACGCCACCTGCAACGCAAGCTTCTCCGGCATCCAAACATCGTCGGAATCCAGGAATGCAACGTATTCTCCGCGGGCCGCACGCATGGCCTCATTGCGCACCGCCGCCGGATTGCCGGTGTGCGGCAACTGCAGCAGCTTTACGCGCGGCCGCTGCGCAATTGCGCTCAGATAAGCCAGCGTCTCGTCATCCGAGCCGTCGTCGGCAATGATGAGCTCCCAAGCCTCGAACGTCTGTGCGAATACCGAATCGATCGTCAGCCGCAGGTATTCCAAACGGTTGAACGTCGGGAGAACGAGCGATACGGTGGGTGAGGCCATGTTCGCTCACAGCCCGGAGACGCGCGGGTCCCACAGCCGGACGATTTTTTTTGAGAGATCCAGCTCCCAGGGCCGCCCATAGCGCTGATAGCGGTAGCGCCAGGAAGCCAGTGCCCGCAGCGCCGACTTGCCCCAGGGGGGCGAGCGGATGTCCGTAATGGTCGGAAATCTGCACCCGAGCACCGTCGTGAAATCCCGAATCCGGCTGCGCAGCCGTGGAGTGAGCCAGGGCACATCGGTGTGACACCAGTACTTGAGCCATTTGTCCTCAGCCCAGCCCTCTGCCGTCGTCGGAAACACGAGCGGCGAGCCGTCATTGTCGCGTAACTGGGCGATCGAACGCTCCACGGGCAGATTCCGGGGACCGGGTGCCGGCGGCAATGGCGCGTAGACGTACAACATGATTTCCGTCCGCGGATGAGCACGCTTGATGTGACGAATGAAATCGAAGGTTCTCTCGGTCTCCCCTTCCGGATCCTGCGGCGGAGCGAGCATGAAGGAGAGCTCGGGAATCACCCCATTGCTGCGACACTTCTCGACGGCCGCCAGCGTCTGGTCGATGCGGGTGCCCTTGCGGACGTCGTGCAGCAGCCAGTCGCTCGGGGACTCCGCGCCGATGTAGGTCATCCGCAGCTTGCTCTTGCGGATGAGCGACCACCCATGGTCCGACATGTTCATGAGCGCGTCGGAGCGTCCGAAGCACCACCAGGGAAGCTGGAATTTCGCGAGCACTTCCAGCAGCGGCAGGGTGTCCTCCTCGCGATCGAAGAAGTTGTGATCATAGAATTGGAGCGCGTCGACACCGAGCTGCGTCGTGAGGAACCTGAGATCGCGCTCCAGCCGCTCGGGTGCCGGCAGTGCCGTCTTGCCACGAAACATCGCGGCCACGCCGCAGAAAGTGCAACGGAAGCGGCACCCCAGGGCTGCCTGGTACGCTGTCGTACGCTGCCCAAGGTAGGTTCGCTGCACGTACCGCCTGGGATCGCCCACCCGCTCATAGGGCAGGCTTCGGCTCAGCCCTAGGGGCGAGAACGGGCGATTTTTGTTATGTACGACCTGCGCGCCGCGGCGCCACGAAAGCCCTGCGATCCTCTCCAGCCGCTCATCCCCTCCTCCCGCGAAGTGAGCATCGAGAACCTCCGCGAGTGTCTCCTCGCCCTGCCCCCTGACGGCATAGTCGACATACCGCGTGTTGAGTGCGGGTTCCGCACAGATCGTCGGGAAGTGGCCGCCCCAGATGATGGGCTTGCCCGGAAACCTGGCGCGCACGGCCTGCGAGACGGCAATGGCCGTCCGCAACTGCGGGCCTCCCATGACCGTGACGCCCACGGCGTCCACCTCTGCGGTGCCGAGCTTCCTCAGCACCGAGGCAATGAAATCGCGATCCACGTTGCCGTCGACGATGCTCGAGTCGTATTTCCCGTCCAGCGCCGCGGACAGGTTGAGGACGGCCAGCGGAAAACGGGCGCTGCGCCGCGAGGTGATCGTCGGGTTGATGAGCAAGACGTGCCGGCGGCGGGATCCGGTGGCGGACACCTGTTCGCGACTCCACTCCGCGGGCGCATGCCCGGTGATGCAATGCTCGCTCATGACAGCTTCTGCACCGGCACCAGCCAGCGCTCGAACAGCATTTCCACGGGCCAGTGATAGAAGTCGCGGTCACACCGGTAGCGGGCCAGTTTTTGCAGCAGGCGCTTGCCGCGCGATACCCGCTTCCACGCCAGCTCGTGGAAGAACTTGAAGCGCTCGATCAACTCGAATTTCTCCGGCGTCACCCAAGGACCCGGCATACCGGCCACATAGTCGAATTGCGCCCAGGCCTCGAGCGTCTCGGGAAGCTGAAAGCCGCGGGCCACGGCCTCGATGACCAGCTCGCTGCCGGGATAGGGTTTGAAGTAATAGATGGGGGTCAGGAAATCGGGGCTCATCGCGCGCAGCCGCTTGGCCACATCCAGGCTGGCCCGGATGCTCGAATCGCTCTCGTCCGGGAAGCCGACGATGAACGGAAAGTGACCGGCGATGTCGTGTTTCACCATCTTCCGCGCGGTCTCGAAGACCTGCTCGATCCTGATGTCCTTGCGAATGCGCTTGAGCATCTCGTTCGAGCCTGACTCGACGCCGACGAGCAGACGGCGCAGCCCCGACTGCTTGCAGCGGACCCACACATCGTCGGGCAGACGTATTCCCTGATCCGCCCGCATCGTTGCCGCCCACGTGATTTTCATCCCGGACTCGATGATCTTGTCCGCCATCGCACGGACGCGATCACGCTTGGTGAAGAAAGTCTCGTCCTGAAAATTCACGTCGCTGAAGCGATACCGGTCCCACAGCTCCTTGAGCCGCAGAGCCATGCGGGTGGGCTCGAGCCCCACCCACTTGCGCCCATACACGAACGGATCGGAACAGAATGCACAGCGGAAGTTGCAGCCCTGGGAGGAAATGAAATCCAGCTGTCGCTTGCCCTTGAGCTCGAAATAGCGCTCCACGGGAATCAGGCTGTAATCGTGCGCCCTGAAGCGCTCAACCGGGGCCAATGACCTGGCCGGATTCTCGTGGATACGGCCGTCGGGCAGCCTGACCGTACAGCCAGCGCAGCCTTCGAGCGAGCGTCCCTGCGACAGGCGCTCCACGATCTCCACGAAAGTCTCCTCTCCCTGGCCGCGAACGGTGATGTCGACGGAAGGCTCATCGAGGCATTCACGAGCAAACATGGAGGGGTGCCACCCACCCCAGACTACTGGCAGGCTCGGCCGCGCGCGCTTGACGGCACGGGAGATCCGCAACGCATCGGAGATAGGAGCTCCTGTCAGGACCGTGATCCCTACACACAATGCCCCCTCGAGCTGCGACAGGACGGCCGCCTCCGCATCGGCCTCCAGACGAGCGTCGATCGTCACCACCTCGTAGCGCGCCGGATCGAGCTCAGAGCCGATCGCGAGCAACGCCAGAGGCATGGTGAAGAACACCGCCTGCGGGTTATAGAGCACGATCTTCGTCCGGGCGTGCAGCTGTTGGGGGTTCACGGCGGTCATGCCGCCCTCCACGCCAAATTGGCAAGTTCGAGGCCAGGTTCGGACACCTCGGCACACGAGACTGCGGCGGCAAGACTGCGCTCCAGCCGCTTCGGGCTGCCATCGACAGTCACGTCAGCCCAGTGAGCGCGCGAGGCCATCATGCCGGCATAGTCCGCGTCCGCATACCGGGCCATTCCACCCACCACCACCAGCCGAATGTCGGCGCGAGTGGCGCAGGTCAGAGGTAGAGCGGCCGGTAGAACGAGAATGTCGGCTCGAGCCCCCACCCGCAACGTGCCCCGGTCTGTGAGCCGAAGCAGTGACGCGGCATCACGAGTGACCATTGCCTCGAGAGCCGCATCATCAAAGCTCGAGGCCTCCCGTGCGACCCGCAGCTCCGAAAGCAGATCGCGCGCACCGCTCAACCTGGAATCGGTACCCAAAGCGACTCGCCCGTACCGATGCAGATCCGCCACCTCCGCGGTTCTGCCAAACAGCCGGAGGTTCGAGGAGGGACACCAGATGAGTCCGGCACCGCGGCGGCACAGTCGAAGACGTTGCTCCTTGCTCAGGGCAACGCCATGCACGATCAGTGAATTGGACTGTACGCAACCCAGGGCTTCGAGCCGATCGAACTCCTTGCCCGCGGCATCGTCCACCCCTTCGGCTGCGTGGATGATCCACGGCCGGTCCGCTGGCGTGCGCCCGTAAGAGCTTCGGACTTCTTCATCACCTTCCACGTACAGGGAATGCGACCAGCCGCAATCGGGCACTACGGAGGTTGGAAAGCCCTCATGCCACAGGAGCGGATAGGCTGGGTCGTGGTGCGCGACCGTAGTGACGCCGCTCAACAGATTCTTGAGTCCGCCCACGAGCAGGCGGTCATCACGCGACATGGCCACCCGGGCCGCGAAGGCGGCATCTGTCCTGCGCCGTGCGTCGACTTCCGCAATCCATTCGCGGGCGTGAAAGTAACTCCTGTTGGTCTCCAGAGGGGGCAGCGTGTTGAGCTGCAGGTGATCGTGCGAATTGACGAGGCCGGGAAGCAGTCGGTCGCCCCTGAGATCCACGACGAGGTCGTCCCCATGCGGCGCGCAATTCAGCGCGACGATCCGCGAGCCCAGGATACGCAACGAGTCGATTTCGCCCGGCGCCGAGCTCGCGGCTCTGATGAAGGTCACGCCGGCCGAATGAGCTTCACTGCGAGTCATTTGCGCGCGCGCACGATCAGAATGATGGGCAGACCATCCCATTCGCGGTAGAACTTCGCCGAGCCTGAAAACGGCTCGCATAATTCCCGGCCTACACGAATCTCGCGGATGTCTTCGATACGCAGCCGTGCGCTCTCAGCCGCTTCCCGTTGCGACGTGACTTCGTGCACGTGGTGCGGCACTGTGCAGGTAGCGTCATTCTCATCCTTGAATGAGCGCGTCAATCCGGCGTGGGCAGCCTCGGGATGGAAGTCAGAATAGAGGAGCGACCCGCCCACATCGAGCACTCGCGCCACCTCTGACATCCACTGCTGGAGGCTGGCCGCATGTCCAATCGCCAGACCGGATATCGCCGAACCGAAAGTCCCGTCACGAAAAGGCAGGCGCATCATGCTCGCGCAGACCCTTTGCCCGGTCACCACCTGACGCAGCATGGGCAGGCAAAAGTCGACCGCGACGACCTCCGCGGCGCCCGTGTCAGCCAGAAGCCGCGAATAGCGGCCGCTTCCGCAAGCCAGATCCAGTGTGCGCCCGCCCCGCACGTCCGGCCACACCGATTTCATGGCCTGTTCCTCCGCTCGCATGAGCGGGTTGTGGGCCACCGGCGGATATAGTGGTGCCCACCGCTCGTATGCCTTGAGCGTGGCGTCCGGCACGTTGACGCTGCTCGCCTTCATGGCAGGAGGTGACGCTCTACATTGGAAAGATCTCTATAGAGCGAACAAACGCAGGTGGCGCACTCCGCCCGCCGACCCTCCCGAATGTTCGTTCGCAAGGCAACCATCGACTCAGTATTCAAGGCCTCGCCGAGGTCGTGGCCCGATTCCCGCGGCCCCGGTATGAAGAAGCACGGCTGAACGCGGCCCTGCACCCCGACCACAGCGGAAAACTCGGGTGCGTTGCACGTCACGGTCGGATAGACCGCCAGGCCGTGAAGGGCGGCGAAGTATTGGTGGATCCGGCGTAGCTTGACCGGGCTCTCTGCTATGAAGCCATGCCGAAAGTCATCCGCCCGATGCTTCTCGAGGGCCACCAGCAGCTGTTCGAGAACCGGCAGATCTTCCGCCTGCAAAGCCAGATCGGCACTGAAATCGTCCGTACGGCCAAAAGCGTGCGGATTGGCGACATCGACAGCGAGAAAAGAGATGCTATGGGCGCCAACTCGATGTGCCAGCTCCACGAAGGCATCCAACTGCCTGTAATTTGCACGCTGCAGTGTTACACGCAGGCCCACTTTCATCCCGCAATCCGCGGCCGCGCGTATGCCTTCACATACCTTGTCAAAGGCGTCCAGACCGCGGATCGCTGCATACGTTTCAGAATTGGTGCCGTCGAGGGAGACCGTGATCGCGTCCAGAAGCTGCGCCGCGCGCCGTGCGTGTTTAGCGAGCGACAGCCCGGAAGTCAGCAGCCAGACCTTCAACCCGTTGGTCTTCAGCGCACGTACGATCTCTTCCCACTCCGGATTGAGCAGCGGTTCCCCGCCAGAGAGGAGGGCCACGCGGGTCTCGAGGTCACGGAGACTCGGCAACAGGCGCGCGACGAGCGCCAGGTTCATGTCGAGGCGACCGTGGCGCCAGTAGTCGCAGGTCACGCAACGGGAGTTGCAGCGTTCCGTCAGGTACAGGGTGACGAGCGGGAGCCGCAGCAGCGCGCCCTCTCGAAGCGGTTGGGCTCGGATTGCATTCACGGGGGGACTCCGCGCACGCGCAGCGTTTTCCCGATGGCCAACTCGGTGAACGGTGCGTCGTACTCAGCCAGTGGTTCAACAAACGCTCGAGCCGGCAACCTGCTCCTCCTTCGGGCACTGGGGCGACGGCGACCCGCCGCGCAATCGCAACCGCTCGATGATGAGTTGCGCCAGTTCGGCAAAAGGTTCAAGCGGCGGAACGACGGGAACGGGGGGAGGCGCGCTTGGATCAGTGGCCGGCGCTTGAAACGGTGGAGCCCTCCGGAGCCCCGCCACCTCCAGAGCCCCACCGCACGGCACCTCGGCAGAGCCCCACCCCAGGGCCCGCCAGCGCACCGCATCCCGCCTCGGGTTCGTTCGTTAGAGCCCCGTTAGAGCGGATCTTCCGCAATGCAACCAAGCGCTTGCGGCACGATATGAGAAATCATAGTATCCGCGCAGAAGCTTTAGACCTGAAGCGTTTTGGGGCCCCGATGTCCGATTCCACCGTCGCCAAGCAGGGCCCGTGCTCCGTCGCGCTGAAGGTCGGCCGCACGTATTTCTGGTGCGCCTGTGGCCGCAGCCGGCGGCAGCCGTTCTGCGACGGCTCGCACGCCGGCACGGGATTCACACCGCTGCGCTTCACGCCGCGGGACGACCATGAGGCGGTGTTGTGCGGCTGCAAACGCACGGGGATCGGTCCGTTCTGCGACTGCACCCCGGAGGGTCTGAGCCCGAGCCCATGAAGTCGTCCCCGAGCTTACGCTGGCCGGGCTAAGCTGCGCGGGTGACGCGGAATCGGCCGGCGCTCGACGGTGCCCGCACCCCAATCGGTACATGCCAGACTGAGGAGCCATGGATAAGTCCGAGATCGCGGCCCGCGAGGGCGGCCTGAACAAGGCGCTCACGCGCTCCCAGGTCATCATGATCGGATTGGGGGGCGCGATTGGCACCGGCCTCTTCATGGGCAGCGGACTCGCAATCGGCTATGCGGGGCCGGCGGTGGTCCTCAGCTTCGCGATTGCGGCGCTTGCGGCGGTGGCCATCGTCTTCAGTCTGTCCGAGATGGCGGTCGTTCATCCCACCGCTGGCTCGTTCGGCACCTACGCGGAAATCTACCTCAACCCCTGGGCCGGGTTCGTCGTGCGCTACTCCTACTGGATGGCGCAGGTGATCGCCATCGGCGGCGAGGCCGTGGCGGCGGGGGTCTACATGACTTTCTGGTTCCCCGATACGCCGCTGTGGATGTGGTCCGTGGGCTTCGCCCTGGTGCTGTTGTATTTCAACTCGCGCTCGGTCCACAACTTCGGCTCGATCGAATACTGGTTCGCCATGATCAAGGTGGTGGCCATCGTCCTGTTCATCATCCTCGGCGCCACCATGATCTTCGGCCTCGGCAGGCAGGCGATCGGGTTTCACAACCTGACGGGGTTGCCCGGCGGGTTCACGCCGCACGGGTTCGGCGGTGTCTGGATGGGTGTGCTGGTGGGTGTGCTGTCATTCAACGGCATCGAGGTGATCGCGGTCACTTCCGGTGAGACTCGCAATCCCGTCAAGGACATCCCGGCGGCCCTGCGTAACATGGGCCTGCGCCTGTTCCTGTTCTACATCCTCGCGCTCGGTATCGTGGTGACCATCGTCCCCTGGACGGCCACGGGGGCGCAGGTCGTCACCCAAAGTCCGTTCGTGCGCGTGTTCGCCGACTCCGGCATCCGGCACGCCGCCGGAATCATGAACTTCGTGGTGTTGACCGCGGCGCTGTCGAGCATGAACACGAACGTATACCTGTGCTCGAGGATGCTCTTCTCGCTCTCGCGCGGCGATTTCGCACCGCGCTTCCTGGGGCGGCTCAGCAAAAACGGCACGCCGGTGAGCGCCATTCTGACCTCCGGAGCGTGCATTCTGCTCGCCGCCGGAGTCTCGAAACTGACGCCACGCGCTTACAACTATCTGTTCGGTGTCGCGCTCTTCGATGCGATGATCGTCTGGGTCGCCATCCTGCTCAGCCACGTGAGCTTCCGCCGCCGCTATCGGAAAGACGAGCTGCCCGTACGCATGCCGCTCTACCCGCTCGTGCAGCTCGTCGGCCTCGGAGTGTTGGTTGCCGTGCTCATCACCATGGGTCTCGACAAGGAGGTGTGGGGCATCTCCTGGATCGTGGGCATACCGTGGCTCGGACTGCTGTCCATTGCCTACTTCGTGCGCAAAGCACAACGGGCTCGTGACGGCACGCTTGCAATGGCGCCCTCGGCAGCGGGCAGCGACGACAGCAGCCCGGGGGGCTAGCGGAGCCTCCGCTCACGGCGCGCACTGCGCGCTCATGGTCGGACCAGGTCTGGCCTTACGCCCCACCCGCGCGATGCACGCGTAGCACGCCGCGCACTTTATGAGATCGTCCTAACCCCGCGGCACTCCGCCCCCCAGGATCGTGGTCAGCGCCGCATTATCCAGATTGCCGCCCGACACCACCGCGCACACCCGGGAGTATTCATAACGTCCTGACAGCGCCGCGGCCACCGGTATTGCGCCGGCACCCTCGGCAACGACGCGGTTGTTCTCAACCATCACCTTGATCGCGCCGGCGACTTCCGCGAGCGTCACCGTGATGACGCCGTCTATGTGGCTGCTGATCAACGGCCACATCTCCGGAAGGACCGTGCCAAAGCCAACTCCGCTGACGAATCCCGGGTCGTGCGGCGTTTCCGTCGGACGGCCTGCGGCGAAAGCGGCCTTGCATGGGTGGGCCGTCTCCAACTCACAAGCAACGATCTTCACGTCCGGTTGTATCGCACGCACCGCGCAGGCGATGCCGCAAGCAAGTCCGCCGCCCCCGAAAGGCACGAAAATCGCTTCGACTCCCGGAAACTGCTCCAGGATCTCCAGGCCGACCGTGGCGTCGCCTGCCAGGCAGGCCGGATCGCGGACGGCGTCGATGTAGACGCCGTACCGATCGCTGAGCGCCGCGACCCGGATCGCCTCCCACCACTCCTCCACGGAACACATTTCGATGCGGGCGCCGAGCCGCCGCAGCTTCTCGAGCTTTGCCTCCGGCGCGTTGGCCGGCACGACGGCAGTTCCGGGGACGCCCAGCTGCCGCGCCATCCAGGCAACCCCGAGCGCGCTGTTCCCCGAGCTGGCGGTGCATATGCCCCGGGCCAGTTGGGCCGGCGCCCGCGACAGCACGGCGTTCCCGACCGGGCGGAGCTTGAACGAGCCGATGGGCTGGAGGTTTTCCAACTTCAGGCGCACGGTCTTCTGCTGCGGCACAGCGTGGCAGGCCACGAGCGGAGAGACCAGGGTGAGGCCGGCCAGACGCGCCCGCGCCGCCTGTATCTCGCCCAGCGCCACCGGTTGCACCTTTTCCAACATTCAGCAAAACCGCCTGCGCGCCCGCGCCTGACATTGTGGGATCATATGATATTGCATATAATGTCCCCAGGCCAATTCCCGCAAGATCCCCTGAATATGGAACCGAACTTCGCCGCTCTGAGAAAGGAATTCCCCGTTCTCGAGCGTAAGACTTACCTGAACAGCGGCTCGTACTGCGCTCTGGCGCACGATGTCAAGGCCTCGATCGAGGCTTACATGGAAGATCGCCTGGCCGTCGGGGCCAACTGGGACGTGTGGGTTACCAAGAACGAGGCGGTGCGCGCATTGACGGCACAGCTGCTGGGCGCCTCGCCGGACGAAATCGCGGTCACCGCGTCCGTGTCCGCTGGCCTAAACGCGCTGGCGAGCGCGCTGGATTTCACGGGTAAGCGCAACAAAGTCGTCATAAGCGATTTCGAATTCCCCACCAACGCGCAGATCTGGCATGCCCAGGAACCCCGCGGGGCCAAAGTAGTGCACGTGCGGCGGGATCCCAACGGTTATATTCCCGCCGCGAAGTTCGCCGACGCCATCGATGAGAACACGCAGCTCGTGGCGATCACGCATGTCTGCTTCCGCAACGGCGCGAAGCTGGAGATTCCCGAGATCGTGCGCATCGCGCGCGCCCGAGGCGCCCTGGTGCTGCTCGACTGCTACCAGTCGGTCGGCTCCATGGACATCGATGTCAAGAGCCTCGATGTCGACTTCGCCGTGGGCGGCATGCTCAAGTATCTGTTGGGAACGGCCGGAATCGGCTTCATGTATGTACGCGACTCGTTCGTGAAGTCGCTCGTCCCGACGAACTCCGGTTGGTTCGCGCAGGCGGACATCGGCGCCATGGACATTACGGCCAACCGCCCCCACCCGAGCGCGCGCCGCTTCGAGGCGGGCACGCCGGCCGTGGTGAATTGTTATGCCTCGGAAGCGGGCCTGAAGTTTTTGTTGGGAGTCGGCACACGGGCCATCGAGAAGCGCAACCAGGCTCTGACCCGGCGTTGCATGGAGAGGCTGGTCGGGATCGGCTGGCCCAGCGTGACCCCGACTGAGGATGCGCGCCGCGGCGCGACCGTATGCGTCCCGTCACGGGACAGCGGCGCGCTGGCGCGGGAGCTCATGAAGCGCGACATCGTCACTTCCCACCGCGATGACAATCTCCGCGCGAGTTTCCACTTCTACAACAACGAAACTGACATAGAATCGTTCATTGCAGCGATGAAAGCCCTGCGCGACGAGTTCAGGCCGCGCTGACGGCGCCGAGCTCCCGAGCGGGGCGGCAGCGGCGCGCACCCCGACGAGCGTCCGCGGCTACGCGCCCGGGCCAGGCGTCCCCGACGATCTTCAGGCAACTCGAGGACCTGAACATGGAAATTCGAATCCTGCGCGCAGCGGAAATCCGTGCTCTGTTACCCATGGCGGAGTGCATCGATTTGATGCACCGCACGATGAGCGCCGTCTCCGCGGGGCAGGTGGTCCTGCCGCTGCGGTCGATCCTGGTCATGCCCGGAGATCGAGGCATGATGGGTAATATGCCGGGCTACCTCGCCGAGCCCGAATGCTTCGGGGTGAAGCTCGTGAGTCTCATGCCGCGCAACAAGCCGCCGCAGTACTCGTCGCACCTCGGCATCGTCATGTTGTTCGAAGTTGAGCACGGTCAACCGGTCGCGTTGTTGGACGCGGCCGAGATCACGGCCATACGAACGGCGGCCGCGAGCGGTCTCGCCACACGCCTGCTGGCACGGCCGGACGCTTCCGACCTGGCAATCCTGGGCGCCGGCGAGCAGGCGAGCAGCCATCTCGCAGCCATGCTCGCTGTGCGCAAACTCGATCGCGTCCGGGTTTGGGGCCGCGACCGCAACAAGGCCGCGGCGTTCGCGCAGGCGGAGGGCGTCAGGCACGGTGTCGAGATTGAAGTTGCCGAGACGCCGCGTGATGCCGTCGCCAACGCCGACATCATTTGCACTGTCACCAAGGCACGCGAGCCGATCCTCCTTGGGGAATGGATCGGGCCGGGTGCGCACCTCAACGTCGTCGGCTCCAGCGTCGCCACCAAGGCCGAGATCGATACCCCGGCGGTGGTCAAATCGCGCTTTTTCGTCGACTACCGCACCTCCACGATCAACGAAGGCGGCGAATACCTCCGCGCGCTACGGACTGGCGCGATCACGCCCGAGCACATCCTGGCGGAAATCGGTGAGGTAGCCAGTGGCTCGAAGGCCGGACGCACCTCCCCGGACGATGTGACTCTTTACAAGTCGTTAGGGATCGCTCCGCAGGATCTCGCCTCCGCACACTATGTACTGCAGAAAGCGCAGCAGCGCGGCGTGGGCCAGGTGGTCGATTTCTAGCCCGATTTCTGGCCGTCGATTTCTGGCACCCGCCGCAGGCGAATGGCACTATGTGCGTCCTTTCCAGTGGCCCATCCCCAGCTCGCATCATGGCCGCAACCCGACCCAAGAAAAAGAAAAGGAAAGCAACGCCCGCCGCTCCGCAGAGCGTCGCCAGGCGACCCGACAAGGCTGCGGATCCGGCGGCCCTGTTCGAAGGCTTTCTGCCATACCTCATCGCGCGGCTCGCCTGGCTGCTCAATGTCGACCTGATCGAGAAACTGCGGCGCGAGGGCATCAACCTTGCCCGTTGGCGCATTCTGGCCGTCCTCGCAATGGGGGATGGCATCACCATCAGTGAGATCATCGAGCGCGCCATGATGCAACAGTCGGCGCTGAGCCGCGTATTGATGACCATGGAGGAGGAGGAGTACGTCCGCCGCGTCCCCCGCGAGGACGATGCCCGCTACGTCGATGTGTTCCTCACCGATCGCGGCCGGGAGTTGTTCAACTCGCTCGACACGGTGGTCCGGCGGCGACAGAACCGTCTGTTGCGGGACTTTACGCGACAGGAAGTGGACGCCGCCTTCGTCCTGATGCGCCGCCTGATTCATAACCTCACGGACTGAGTACCCCGGCGGCGCCGGCGTGTCGGCGAAGGGTCCACCTGCCCGCTGGCGAGCAACTCTATCGCCTTCACGATGGGCCGCGCCGCTTCATCATAACCTTGCCATGCTTTGCTGCCCGCAATGAGCCCCGGCGCTGTTCGTATCGTGAATCGACCTGGATCGAGCCCCGCACGAACCTGTTCCCACGTGACCGGCATAGACACGGGCGCCCCAGCGCGGGCCCGCGGCGACAACGGCGCAACCGCGGTGGACATCCGGTCGTTACGCAGGTAGTCGAGAAAGATGAGACCCTTGCGCGCGCTCTTCGACATGTTGATGAGGTAGCGGCCGGGGTTGTCCTCGGCCATGTGTCGACACACTTCGCGAGCGAACGCCTTGACGAGCGACCAGTCGAGAGGGTTGTTTCGCCGCTGGGCGAGCGGCGTAACCACATGGAGGCCCTTACCTCCAGTCGTCTTGCAGAAGCTTTCGAGCCCAATGGCGGCAAGGCGCTCCCGCATCTCGTGAGCGGCCTCGATCACCGAGCCGAAATCGACATCCGGAGAGGGGTCGAGATCGAACACCAGACGCCCGGGCACCTCGGGGTTGCCCGGCTCGCAATTCCAAGGATGCAACTCGATGCCGCCGCTCTGGGCCACGGCGGCCAGGGCTTCGATGCGGTTGATGGCCACATACGGCTTGCGATCGCCGGAAACCCGCACCAGATCAAACAGGTTGGACATCCCCGGCATCCCGTGCCGCTGGAAGAAGGTTTCGCCCTGGATGCCATCCGGGGCACGGATGATCGAGCACGGACGGCCCTGGATGTGGGGCATGAGCCAGGCGCCCACGGCCTCGAAATAACGCGCGAGAGCCAACTTGGTGACCGGGCGGCCGTCGCCTCCGTCGGGCCAGAAAACCTTGTCGGGCTTCGTGATGACGACGCCCATCACGACGTTCGATGCCTGTTCACCCGATACGACGCTCGGTACCTGTTTGCCCGAAGCGGGCTTTGACGCATCTTCGCCCGAACTCGCCGCCTTTGCCGCGGCCTGCGGCGCCGTCTGCGTGTTGCGAGACGCTCTACTGCCGCCACCGCCTTTCGCGGCGCGCTTCGCACTGCGACCCGCGGACCCATTTGCGGTGCTCTTCGCCCCAGCATCCTCGGCAGTACCGCGCCGAAGGTCTTTCGATGTGCGCTTCATACCACCGTTGCCTCCTCCCGCCGCGGAACGGGAGCCCACGCCAACATTCCCGTTCGGTTGTAGGAGAGCCGTCGCATCCGCTGGAACCGGTGTTTCGGCCCTCACTTCGGTCGCAGGTTTATCCTCGCGCAGGCCCTTGAACGCAGCTTGACGCACCTGACCCCCTTCGGTCCAGCCGGCGAACTCGATTTCAGCCACGAGCTCCGGCTTGACCCAGTGGACACGGCGCCCGCTCGGCAGCGGCACCCGCTCCTCGAACGGGCTCCTGTCGCTCGCCGCCTTCTTCAGGCGAGCGGTGAGAGGACCGACGTTCGCGCTGTTGAAACCCGTGCCGATGCGACCCACGGGCACCAGGCGGCCGTTTCTATAGACACCGGCGATCAGCGACCGCAGCTCCTGTCCTTCGGAAGTCCAGCCACCTATCACCACTTCATGGCCGGCGCGGCACTTGGCCTTTGTCCAACTCCCCGTGCGGCCCGAGCGATACGGCGCATCGAGCTGTTTGGAGACGATGCCCTCGAGCGCGATGCGGCACGCCGAGCGGAGGATTGCATCGCCCGCCGTCTCGAGGTGGTCGAGGTAGCGGATGTGCCGGGTCGTCTGGCTCGATTGCGCCTCCAACAAAGCCCGCAGGCGGCGCTTGCGCTCCACCAGCGGCAGCGGGCGCAGATCCTCGCCTTCTTCAAACATCAGGTCGAAGACGAAGAACACGAGAGCCTCGCCGCGGCCCTCGGACAGAGCGGCCTGCAGCGCCGAGAAGTCCGGAGCTCCCTGTGAATTCAGGGCGACAGCCTCGCCATCGATGATGCAGTCGGGGAAGCTCTGCGCGGCGGCGGCCACCGTGTCGAATTTGGCCGTCCAGTCGAGCCCCTTGCGGGTTTTCAGCACGGCATGTCCGTCCTCGACACGCAGTTGGAGACGGTACCCGTCGAGCTTGATCTCGTGACCCCAGCCCTCCCCCGTCGGTGGTCGATCGACGAGCAAGGCAAGTTGGGGCTCGATGAAGTCAGGCATCGGGCTACGCGTGGCTCTCCTAACGCCCCCAGCTTTCCTAACGGCGCCAGCTCTGCTGGCGCCGCGATTTCTGCTAGTGCGGCCAGCCGGTCTGGCACCGCGATCTCTGTTAGCGCCGCCTGCCCTGGCTCGAGGAGTTCCGCCGCTTGTCTGCATCGCCTGCGACTCGCTCCGATTGGAATTCCAGACGGCATCCGCCCTTGCGAGAGTGCCCTTCGCAAGCATGAAAGGCTTCGGGGCGGGCCCCTTGCCCGCAGCGATCTCCGCCATCGTGCGGCCGGAGGCAACGGAGCGATCCTCTGCCAGCAACGCGTCGCCGTCACCGGGGCGCGCGTACTCGTCGCGCTGTTTGATGAGTAGCCAGTTGGTACGGTTGCCGCGGAAGCGATCGCCCTTCATGCGCACGAGCACCCAGCCCCCGTGCAGCCGCTGGCCCTCCAGCACGACTTTCAACTCGCCCGCCGCGAGCGCCTCCTCGGGAGACTGACTCCCCTCGGGCGCCCAGAAACCCCGGTCCCAGAGCTGCACCGTACCACCGCCGTACTGCCCGGCGGGGATCGTCCCTTCGAAGTCTCCGTACTCGAGCGGATGATCCTCCACCTCGACAGCCAGGCGCTTGTCCGCGGGATCGAGCGAAGGACCTCGAGTGACAGCCCACGACTTGAATACTCCGCCGAGCTCGAGACGCAGATCGTAGTGCAGGCGGCGCGCCG
>CAZDTG010000016.1:0-45674 GCA_964508005.1 uncultured Steroidobacteraceae bacterium | reverse complement strand
GTCGCGCAAGTCGGCAATCGACGTATCCAGTTTGCCACTGAGGCCGGTAATCGCCCCCTTCATGTCGCCCATCGACGTGTGCAGCTCGTCGCGCAAGTCGGCAATCGACGTATCCAGTTTGCCACTGAGGCCGGTAATCGCCTCCTTCACCTCGCCACGGAAGCCGCCGATTGACGTGTGCAGCTCGTCGCGAAGGCCGGCGACGTTGTCTTTCAATTCACCGACATCGTGCCTCAACTCACGGATGTCGGTTTTCATCTCCGTGATGTCGGAGCGGATGTGCGCGACATCCGATTCCAGTCTTGCAACGCGAGCTTCCACAAAATCTTCCTCTTGCAGTACCGCCGCCATGGTCCATCCCTCACAGGTCTTCGAGCCGTCCGTTGGAATGCGAGAACATTTCAGCAGAGCACGGTTGTGTTGTGAAGCCCTGAAAAGCAACGAAATCGCGCAATTATGCGCGGCAGGAGAGCAAGAGGATACGTCGTCGACGCTGCGTGTTTTGGCGTCGGTGGGAGTACGTGGTAAACGACGTGTGTTGCGCACGGTCACGCGGACGCGTGAGGCGTGCGTGGGTTAGAACTTCTCGGACCAGGGCCGCACATCGAGCTCGTGAGTCCATGCGCTCCGGTGCTGGCGGTGCAGCATCAGATAGACCTCCGCGATCCTGTCCGGATCCAACATGCCGTCCTCGCCAAAGCGGTCGCGGATTCCTGGCACAGCGGCTCTGGCGCGGTCGCCATCGATCACGCCATCGACGATGACGTGAGCGACGTGAATACCCTGCGGACCAAATTCGCGGGCGAGGCTCTGCGCGATCATCCTTAGAGCGGCTTTCGCGGCTGCGAACGGCGAGAAATTTGCACTGCCGCGCAAACTTCCCGTGGCGCCGGTGAAGATCATCGTGCCGCTGTGCCGGCCCAGCATGTTGGGAAGCACCGCCTGCGCGAGAAGGAAGCCGGCGAAGGCGTGAGCCCGCCAGTGCTCTTCGAACACTTCGGGAGTGACTTTCAGGAACGGCGACGGACGATTGCCGCCGGCGTTTTGAACAGCGACGTGGAGGGGAGCCAGCGCTTCCGCGCTGGCGACGAAACGTGCGACATCGCTCGCATTGGTAACATCGCCGACTTCCACACGCGGAGCAGAGCCAACCGCAGCGACACTCTCAGCGGCCTCGCGAAGCTTGTCTCGACTTCGCCCGGCAATGACCACCGGGTGGCCCGCAGCGGCGAAAGTTCGGGCCGTCGCAGCGCCAAGTCCTCGCGGGGAACCGACACCCAGAATCAGAACGCTGCCCGGTGGGATTGAAGACATGGCGCACTCTCCAGGTGAAATGATCGCCGCAGCGGGGGCCCGCGGTCGGCGATCATTACTCCGGCAGGCTTCCTAGTCGCCTGGAGCTCCGGCCTTCGGCGGCCCCGGCGACGTTGCGTCGGATTGTCCGGGTGATACTGCAGCCGGCGCAGGTGACGGGTGTAAGAGACGCCACTGCGGGAGCGGCCCGAATACCTCGCGCACCGCGCGCTTCGCCGCATCATGCCCCAGCTGCGTGCCCGCATCCAGACTCTCCGACTCGATCGCGGGAAGCGCGGCGACATAGCGAACACCAGCAGGAGAGCTAAAGAAGCGCAGGAGCTCAGCCACTTCTGCGCTGGTGAGTTGCCGGGCATAAGCCGGTGTCCACAGGCGCAGCAGCTCATCTTCGCTCGAGAGCCGCTGACGGGCATCTTCCCAGAAAGAGCCGGGCAGCATGGCGGATTGCGGGGCGTGCCGGAGCTGGTCGAGCTTACGGTCGATCGCGCGACGGGCGCCGGCCAACGCACCGGAGCGCCGCAACAGATCGTGAATCGCCGCGATATCCTGCGCCATCGGCGGCGACACGCTGTCCAACTGCGAGCTTTCGTCCTGCCGGACGCGCGAAGGGTCCAGCAAAGCAAGCGTAACGCTCGTTGCCCAAGCCTGCGCGGCAGCGCGGGTCTCCTGTTCAATCTGCGGATCGACCCGCAGTAAACGCACTCCAGCGGGAGTGCGATAGAACTCCACCAGAGCGCAGACGTCCGCGCGTGAGAGGTGATGCAGGTAAATCGGAGCGTAAAGCGAGACCAGTGTGTCGTGATTCGCGACGTGCTCGGAGAAATGCGACCAGAGCTCATCGGGAACTTGTGGATTATCGAGGCGCAAACGCGCCACCACGGCCTCCGTCTCACTGCGCGCTTTCGCGAAGACCCCGCTGATCTCGAGCAGCTCGACCACGGCTGCCTGGGCGGATAGAGCCGGGCATGGCGGCCGGGATCGGGCCGGCTCGGCTGAGGTGCCAGCGACCGAAGGCCCGGATCGTACCGCCTCGGCGGCAGCGCCAGCCATCGTGGCCTCGGATCTTGCCGGCCCGGCGGGACCGCCGGCGACGGCTGCGGGCGTGCCCGCCCGCGCGTCGGCCAGCAAAAGGATCGTTGCAAGGCCAAAGGCCCGCAGCTCCGGCACATTCATGCCGGTGTTATAGCATAAGGCGCCGGTCGCGGGCTCCTCTGGGCCCGCGACCTTCGTCAGACGGCCTCCAGCCTAGAGCCCCGCGCAGACCGCCTTGGTCTCCAGGTAGTTGTTGAGCGCGTCATGACCCATCTCGCGCCCCCAACCCGACTGCTTGTAGCCGCCGAACGGGAGCGCCGCATCGAAGATGTTGTAACAGTTGATCCAGACGGTGCCCGCGCGCAGGCGGTTGGCGATGCGATGGGCCTTGCCGATATCGCGCGTATAGATGCCGGCGGCCAAGCCGTACGGCGTGTCGTTCGCGCGCTTCAACAAGTCCGAGTCGGCGTCCTTGAATGGACTCGCCGTAACCACCGGCCCGAAGATCTCCTCGCGATAGACCTTCATGTCGTTCGACGTATCCACCAGCACGGTCGGGGCGACGAAATAACCCGCGTCGCCGACCCGGCGCCCGCCGCACAGGGTACGCGCGCCCTCTTCCGCACCCGAGCGCAGATAGCCCGAAACGCGCTCGAGCTGCGTCTGCGAGACGAGCGGCCCCATCTGTGTGCGCGTATCGAGCCCGGGGCCGACGCGGATGCTCTTGGCGAACTCGGTAACACCCTCCACGACCTTGTCGTAGTGCTTCTGATGCACGAACAGCCGCGAGCCCGCACAGCAGCATTGGCCGTGATTGAAGAAGATCGCGTTCGCGGCCCCCGGGATGGCGCTGTCCAGGTCCGCATCCTCGAGAATGATGTTGGGCGACTTGCCCCCGAGCTCCAGGGTCACTTTCTTCAGGTCGTTCGCCGCCGCCTGCACGATGAGCTTGCCGACTTCGGTCGAGCCCGTGAATGCGACCTTGTCCACCTGGGGATGGGCGGCGAGCGGCGCCCCGCAGGTCTCGCCGAAGCCGGTGAGCACGTTCAGCACGCCGTCCGGGAGCCCCGCTTCCTGACACAACTCCGCGAGCCGCAAGCCGGAGAGCGGAGTCTCTTCGGCGACCTTGAGCACGATTGTGCAACCTGTGGCGAGCGCGGGGCCGAGCTTCCACGCTGCCATCAGGAGGGGGAAATTCCACGGAATGATCTGGCCGACGACGCCGATCGGCTCACGACGGGTGTAGGCGTGATACTCGGCGCCGGGCGTATACGGCACCGACAGCGAGATCGTGTTGCCTTCGATCTTGGTTGCCCAGCCCGCCATGTAGTGAAACAGATCCGCGGCCAGCGGCACATCCGCAGCCCGCGCGACGACGATCGGCTTCCCGTTGTCCAGCGACTCGAGCTGTGCCAGCTCCTCGAGGTTCTGCAGGATGAGGTCGCCTATCTTCCAGATGATCCTGCCCCGCTCGGACGGCGACATCCGCGGCCACGGACCTTCATCGAATGCCTTGCGAGCCGCGGCAACAGCGGCGTCCACATCCGGCTTCGCACACGCGGCGGCCAATGCGATTCGTTGGCCGGTGGCCGGGTTGAACACGTCGAAGGTCTCACCGTTTCTCGCGGCGACCCAGCGTCCGTCGATGAGCACCTTGCGGGGCTGGGCGATGAATTGCTGCACTCGCGCGTTGAGCGCGATCACGTCGTTTACTTGGGCGTTCATTGCGGACTCCGTACGGGGGAAGTGTCAATGGCTCGCGGCGGCGTCGCTCTCCGGGCGCTCCATCGAGCAAGGAACGGACCAAAATTGCGCCCTCGCTCAGGACACCCCGGTCACTGCCTCGCAATGCAACAAAATCAACAAGGTAGCGGGCGCGAGGAGTCGCCCGAGGCTCGCCATGACCACCACCATGGGTAGCGCGGGGGGAATGTGCTCCGGGGCAGCTGTCACGCACACGGAGCAGATGTTCCGGTGACGTTGACGCCTGCGCTAATGCGGAATTGCCATGCCGGCGCCCGTGGGCAAAGATGGGACGGCGCGCAGTCCGGCCGTCGCGCAGAGGGGGGATCAATGGCCGATCCGATAGTAGTACGGCATGCGGACCGCGTTCTGCGGGTCGCACAAGGGATCACGCCCGAGGGCGGGGCGGCCCTGCGCGCGTCCATCGGCGACTCGTGGAAACGCTGCGTCCACGACTATTCGCTGGACCCCGTCCAGGTTTATTCGCCGGCGGTCATCAGCACCGGGGATCTGCGCGGGCGGCAAGTGCAACACGAGCAGCTCATCCAGATCGCTTGCGCCGAAATGGACTCACTGTACGAGCAGATCTCCGGGACCGGCTACGCGTTGCTGCTGACGGACGCGAGCGGCGTCATCCTGTGCGAGAAGATCGATGCCACCTTGAAGAGTCTGTTCCGCTCGGCGGGACTCATCATCGGGGCGGATTGGAGCGAAGGGCACGAAGGAACGAACGGCATCGGAACCTGTATCACCGTCGACCGGCCCGTGACGGTGCATCGCTCCGAGCACTTCCGTGCGCGCCACATCGGTCTGTCCTGCTCAGGCGCGCCGATACACGACCCCTCCGGCTCTCTGTTGGCCGTCCTCGATGCTTCGACCGTAGACGCGCGCGACACCCGCGCCAGCCAGGCGCACACCATGGCGCTCGTGAACGTGTCGGCGCAGCTCATCGAGAAATGTATCTTCCTCCAGCATCACCACGGCGCCAACATCGTGCGATTTCACGCGCGGCCCGAGCTCGTCAATCTGCTGCACGACGGGTCGCTCGCCCTCGGGATGGACGGTACTGTCATCGCGGCGGACGAGGTGGCCGTGCGACTGCTGGGGGCACGCGCGCGGCACGATCTCGTCGGCCGGGCGTTCGACGAGATTTTCGACACGCGCATCGAGGACCTGCTTGCGCCGGCGACTCTTGCGCGGCAGGCACTCTGGCCACTGCGCGACGCGCGCCTGGGCCGGCGCTTCTTTGCAAGCCTCCACGCCGGTGGGTCCTCGGGAAGCTATTCGCCCGTTGGCCGCTCCGCGGGCCCTTCGCTGGCGCGCCCCGCAACCATCGATCATTCCCCGACGATCGTGGCCAACACCCGGTCCACCGCGCGCCACCCACCAACCACGGCGTCGCCAGCCACGAGCACTGCACGGGTCACACGCGCCGCCTCGGAAGCACCCGCCGGACGCACACTGACCCTCCAGGATCTTGCGGGCAATGATGCGCACATGGCCGGGGTGATCCGCAAAGCCTCGCGGGTTGCCGGCTCGACCCTCCCGGTTCTGATCCAGGGTCCCACCGGCTCGGGGAAAGAGTGCTTCGCGCGGGCGTTGCACGCTGCCAGTCCGCGAGGGGCGCGGCCCTTCGTTGCCGTTAACTGCGCGGCACTTCCGGAGACGCTCATCGAGAGCGAGCTGTTCGGCTACGGACCGGGCGCCTTCACCGGCGCCCGCAAGGAAGGCCGTAAAGGCAAGATCGTCCAAGCTTCCGGCGGCACCCTGTTTCTCGACGAGATCGGCGACATGCCGCTGCTGCTGCAAACGCGCCTGCTGCGCGTGTTGGAAGAGCAGGAGGTGATCCCGCTCGGAGCCGAGACCGGCACGCCGGTGGACCTGCGCGTCATCTGTGCCTCGAATCGGGACCTGCGCGGGATGATCGCCGGCGGTGGACTACGCGAGGACCTCTATTACAGGTTGAATGGCATCACGCTGGAGCTGCCGCCGCTCGCGGCACGCGCCGACAAGGACGTCCTCATCCGCCGTTTCCTCACGGAAGAAGGCGGGTCCGCCCGCGAGGACTCGATCGATGCGGAGGCACTACGGTGCCTGAGGGAATACACCTGGCCCGGCAACATCCGCGAACTTCGCAACGTGATTCGCAGCGCATTCGCGATCTGCGACGGCGATGTCATCCGGCTGCGGGACTTACCTGCGGAGTTGTATGCGGGCTCAGTGGCGGCGGTGCCCCGCGGCGCTCCTTGGGCATCACACCCCTCATCAGGAGCTCCCCGGCGAGTCATGCGTCCAGAAGGGCCGTCGAACCGAAACGCCTCGCAAGCAAATGAGAGTGAATCACTTCCGGCCAATCCGCTCGCGCGCGCAGAGCGTGAGACCCTGCTGGGCGCTATCCGCGCGAATCGCGGTAATCTATGCAATACCGCGAGGCAGCTCGGAATCAGTCGTAACGCGCTCTACCGCAGGTTGAAGCGCCACGGCATCACCGTCAGCCGTGTCGAAGGTCTCACCGTTCGTTCCTTCGAGCCACCGACGCCATGAGGGCGTCGCTCCACGCGCGCAGACCCGGAACATCGGCGGTTTCCTTCTCCTGCAGATCGACGGTCTCATTGACCATGACTTCCTCGCCGGCCGACAAAGTATCCGGCTCACTCTGCCGCGAAGGGTACGCTTTTCTCGCCTCGACCTTTCCATAGAGGACATCTGCCTCCTCTCCGGTCTCGCTCGAGCGAGCCGCGACCCGTAACGCCGAGCTTCCGCTGACTGTCAGCACCATGAGCCTCGAGTGGATGATCAGAGGCTGCGCGGCCTCCGCGGCGCGGATGAAAGCTTCGCCGTCGATTTTGATTTCCCGGGTACGCGGATAATCGCCGGCGGGCCGTACCGATGTGTTGGAGAGATAAAATACCTCGGTACCGTCCGCAAGGCGCAGCAGCTGCGGCGCGGGGGCGCACGCCACGACACCGATGATACCGGCGGACAGGACGACGGCATGCAGGCCCGCCGGCCGCGGCCGCTGCTGTGCCCCTTTGTGAATTATTATCATTCTGCCTAGTCTGACGGAGCAGGTGCAGGAGCGGCAAATATGATCAGGGCTATCGGCGCATGGGTGTTATCCGGCGTGCTCGGCTGCGCTTTGGCGTACGCCGATCCGGCAGCCCCTGCGGGTGCACCGCGTTATACGTTCACGTGGCAGCTCGGGCAGCCGGACGCGCCGGCTCCCCGCGGTGGCACGACACGCGGGCCGGCGGTCAATCTGGACGACGAGCCCACGAAGGCCTGGAGCGCGCTGCAACAGCCGGGGTTGGCGCCGTTCGAGCGCGACCGGCGCGCGATTCTCGCGATGGCGGGCGACTACCGGGTCACCTTCGACTTCCTCGAAGTGGAAACCTTTCCGCCGCAAACCCCTCGAGACAAGCCCTACCAGTCCTGGGGCACCGAGCGTGTATACGTGGATTTCGACACTGGCAAATCCATCAGCCTCGTCCACATCCTGGACATGCGCATCGTTCAGGATAACGGCTCGGTGAGCGAGCCCATCGTCACCAAACACTGGCGCCAGACTTGGCAGTACGAGCCCGCCGCGATCGTGGAGTTCAAAGGGCGCGACCGCTGGGAACGCCGCGAGCTGAGCGCGGCGGAACGCAACGGGGAGTGGTCGCAGACGGTCTATCAGGTCGATGAATCGCCCCGCTACGCGGGCGTGGGCCATTGGAGCCATTCGGGGAGTTTCTCCACGTGGATCAGCGGCGACACCTGGCGACCCCTGCCGCGGAGGGAGTGGAGCGCACGCAAGGATTATCAGGTGCTCCTCGGAACCAACCGGCACACGATCGCTGCGACCGGCTGGGTGCAGGAGGAAAACAACCTGAAGACGGTTCTGACGCCCGAGCGGGCGATCGACCCGGCCCGCCCGTACCTCGCCCGCGAGTATGGAGTGGCCCGCTATTCACGCATCCGCGGGTACGATTTCGCGGCCGCGGACGAGTATTACCAACGGACACGGCCTTTCTGGGACGGCGTGCTCTCGACGTGGGACCAGCTCTTCGTCGGACACCCGCAGATCACGCTGCGCGCCGCCGTCGACCAGGCCGGCTTGTTCCAGAAGCTGTTTGACTACGCGGACCATCTGGCCGCCGGCGAAAGGCCTGCCGTACCTGCCGATGACGTCATTCGCGAGTCGCTGTTGGATATGGGCGCGCCCGTGCCTCTGCGGCGTCATGGCGTGACGGCCGGCGCGCTCGAGTGAGCGGCACCGGAAGGGCGGTGCCGTGGTCAGTGCAGAGTCAGAGCGCATCGAGGGACACGAACCGAATATCCGCCACCCCTTAGGTTGTCCAGTACCGCGGCACCACCCCGCCCGGCTGCGCTGTTACACTGTAACCCTGTGCGGTATGATCCCCGCTCGAAGGAGCGTCCACGATTACGCGGACCATGGTGGCTCGCGGGACAAGCGCTGAAATGGCCAGAGCGGCAGAGCGACAGCGGGCGGCGCACGACCATGCGCGTTGTATTCAACGGGCGGTCGCGACCGCCGAGAAGGTTTGTGCGGCGCGACAGGTGAATCTCACACCCTTGCGCAAGCGCATCTTCGAGATCGTCTGGCGCCAGCACGAGCCGATCGGGGCCTACGAGATTCTGGCGGAGCTTTCCCGGGATCGCGAAAAGGCCGCGCCCCCAACGGTTTACCGCGCGCTGGAGTTTCTGCAGGAAGCCGGCCTGGTGCATCGCCTCGACACCCTGAACGCCTTTCTCGGCTGCGACCGTCCGGAAGACGAGCACGCCGGACAGTTCCTGGTGTGCAGCGTGTGCCGGCGCGTGGCGGAGATCGAGGACTCCGTTCTGAGCCGCGCACTTCAGGAACGCGCCCGCTCGCTCGGGTTTCGCCTCGAAGCTTCCGCCGTAGAGATCAAGGCTGTCTGCACCCAGTGCTCCAAAGCCAGCTGAAGTCTTCGACCTGATGCGTCATTCGCGCGCCCGCCAGCTGATCGCATTCCTTGCCATGGCGGCGCTGCTCCTGGCGATGACGGTGTATGGCTCGCACATCCACTCTCCGGTCGGCAAACCAAACACAACCGCTCATTGCGACCTGTGCCTGCAATTCGGAGGCACTGGCGGCCCCTCCGCCGCGCCGGCGACCCCGCGCCGGGCGACAATCATGGTCGCCCGCATCGACCCGCCTCGCAACTCATCTGAAGTCCTCTCACGAGAGCAGTCTCGCTCGCACCGCAGCCGCGCCCCACCCTTCGCCGCCTGATCCGACCGCGGCCTGACGGCCGCTCACGCCATGTGCACATAACAGGCACATGGAATCGTCGGCCTGTCGCACAGGCCCATTGCTTTGGACTATCGACATGACTACGCGATTGGTGTTCGCTGCCGCGGCCTGCTGTCCGCTCCTGCTGTGCAGCCTCGCCCGGGCGGACGAATTCGTGCAGCGCGCCCCGCACGAGCACGGCAAGGTGACGATCAACGCGGCGCTCGACGGCAACGAGCTCGTCATCGAGCTCGACTCTCCCGCGGTGAATGTCGTCGGCTTCGAGCACGAGCCGCGCACCGATGATGAGCGTGCGGCCGTGCAAGCCGCGGCGACTCTTCTGTACAACGGCCGCGGGCTATTCGGCCTGCCCCGGGAGGCGCGCTGCCAGTTCGAGAAGACGGATCTCAAAGCCCCCCGATGGGAACAAGGAGGCGAGCAGGACGGACACGAGCACCACGCCGACTACGAGGCCCGCTTCACCTATCGATGCTGGTCGCCGGGCCAGCTCAAGTGGCTGCAGCCGATGCTGCTGGACAAGCTGCGTAACGTCACGGAGGCGCGAGTCAATCTTGCAACCGCGAACGGACAACACAGCGAGGTGGTCACCAATGGCCAGGCACGCGTGGCGCTTCGATAAGCTCGCTGCCACGGAGGCCGCCGCAATCGACATCGAGGCGGTGAAGTTCGCATGGCCAGGCGGCGAGGATCTGCTCACCGTGCACCGGCTCGCCATCGCTGCAGGTGAGCATGTGTTCCTGCAGGGACCGAGCGGCAGCGGCAAGAGCACATTGCTGGGTCTCATCGGCGGCGTGCTGGTGCCTCAGTCCGGCACCGTGTCACTGCTCGGCACGAGCCTCAACCGCCTCGACGCCCCGGAGCGCGACCGCTTCCGGGGCGAGCACATCGGCTTCATTTTCCAGATGTTCAACCTCATCCCGTACCTCACCGTCCGTGAGAATGTGCTGCTGCCCCTGCAGTTCTGCTCCGCCCGGCGCAAGCGCCTCGGAGGTGTGGCGCCAGCCGAGGAGGCCCTGCGCCTGCTCGGGGCCCTGGGCCTCGCCGGAGACGACCTGCTGGAACGTCCGGTCACGCGACTTTCCATCGGCCAGCAACAGCGGGTGGCGGCAGCTCGCGCTCTGATCGGGCGCCCGGGCATTGTCATCGCCGATGAGCCGACCTCCGCCCTGGATTCGGATACGAGAGCAGGCTTCCTGGAATTGTTGCTGAACGAATGCGGAGCTTGCGGCGCCACGCTGCTGTTCGTCAGCCACGACTCCTCGCTCAGCCCCCATTTCGACCGCTCGCTCAGCATGAGCGGCATCAATCACGCCATGCCGCCGGTCTGACATCATGGCCTCACCCACGCTGAATCTCGCGCTGAAGAGCCTGTGGAACCGTCGAATGACGGCGCTGCTCACCGTTTCCGCAATCGCCATCAGCGTCGCGTTGCTGCTCGGAGTGCAGAAGATGCGTGCGGCCGCGCGCGAGAGCTTCGCGAATACGGTTTCCGGCGTGGACCTCATTGTCGGCTCCCGCAGCGGGCCCCTCAACCTGCTGCTCTATTCAGTTTTCCGCGTCGGCGATGCGACCGCGAACGTGAGCTGGGGCACCTATCAGAAGATCGCAAGGCATCCGGACGTGGCGTGGACGATTCCAATTTCGCTCGGAGACTCGCATCGTGGCTTCCGTGTGATGGGGACGGACGGCAGCTACTTCGAGCACTACCGCTTCGGCGGTACGCGCCAACTGCAATTCGCCCGCGGCAAACCCTTTGGAGATCTTTATGACACCGTGCTCGGCGCCGATGTGGCACGCACACTGGGCTACGAGCTCGGGGACTCGATCGTCATCGCGCACGGTGTAGGCAATGTGAGCTTCGCGGAACACAAGGACAAGCCCTTCCGCGTCGTTGGCATACTCGCGCCCACGGGTACGCCGGTGGACCGCACCGTGCATGTCAGCCTCGAGGCCATCACGGCAATCCACATCGACTGGCAGAGCGGTATGCAGGCTCCCCCCGGACGCAGGGTCAGCGCAGAGGAAGCGCGTCACCGCGATCTTACACCGGACAGCATCACCGCCTTTCTGGTCGGGATGCGCGCGAGGGTCATGACGTTCACCATGCAGCGGGCAATAAACGACTATCGTCAGGAGCCGCTCCTCGCGATCCTCCCCGGCGTGGCCCTCAGCCAGCTCTGGGAGCTGGTCGGCGTCGCCGATACGGCTCTCATGATCGTGGCGGCATTCGTCGTGCTGGCCGGCCTGTTGGGCATGCTCACCGCGATCCTCACCAGTCTCAACGAGCGACGCCGCGAAATGGCCATCCTGCGCTCCGTCGGAGCACGGCCGCGCCACGTGTTTGCCCTGTTGGTGGCTGAAGCGGGTCTGCTGGCGGCGCTCGGCGTTGGGGCCGGTGTCTGCCTCACCTACCTGTTATTGCTGGCGGGGCAGCCGGTGCTGGAGAAGCGCTTCGGGGTCTTCGTCACCGTGACGGGCCTGTCGGAGGCTGATCTGACGATCCTGGGAGTCATCGTGCTCGCCGCGCTGGTCATGGGACTGCTGCCCGCATACCGGGCTTACCGCAACGCCTTGAGCGACGGCCTGCAAATAAGGGTGTGATCACCGGAAGGCGCAACATGAGCAACCGCAACCGTGCAACCCTCGGCCTGTGGCTGGCGATTCTGACGCTGCCCTGCGCCGCCGCGGACGCCCCCTCCCCGCCGCCGACGGCGTCTGGCAAGGCGGTCAGCGCTGCGCCTCGAAAAAAGGAGGAGCCCCGCATGATCGACTGGGACGCCTTGCTCCCGGAGAACGAGCGCGCCAACTACAACAGCGAGCCGCCCCCTCCGATTCACGACTATCTCGGCGAAGCCGGCCGGGCCGCCAAACAGACGGGCTCCATCGCCGTCAACAGGAAGCTCGGCGAGACCAGGGTGAAGATCCCCGGCTTCGTCGTGCCGGTGGTGGTGGACGCCGGCGGCGTGGTGTCGGAGTTCTTTCTGGTGCCCTATTTTGGCGCCTGCATCCACGTCCCGCCGCCGCCGCCGAACCAGATCGTGTACGTCAAGCTGGCCGGCGGCGGCATCCGGTTGGGCTCGATCGAGGATGCCTATTGGGTGAGCGGAATGCTGCACACACAGACCAGCGGCACCTCCATGGCCAAAGCCGCGTACACCCTCGATGCGAGCCGGATGGAGCTGTACAAGTATTGAACGGCGGCTCCGGCACGACGTTTGCTCAACGCGGGGATGAATCTGGACGAGGCGCTGAAGGTTTCCCTGGATGAGCTGCGGATGCAGATGCTCGGGGCGCAGGTGTTGCTCGGGTTTCAGTTCCAGGGGCTGTTTCAGGATAAGTTCAGCGCCGTCACGGCCTACGGCCGGGTGGTGGATGCGGCAGGCCTGGGGCTCATGCTGGCGGCACTGGGGCTGATGATCGCCATTCCCTGCCAGCACCGTCTCGTTGAGGGCGGCGAGGCTACCCAGCGCATCTATTCCACCTCGAAGCGCTACGCCAGGCTCGCGTTGCTGCCAGTGGCCGCGGGCCTCGGCTGCGACCTGTTCGTCGCCGCTGAAGGGCCGTTCGGAACGGCGCCCGCCGCAATTCTGGCGGCGCTCACATTCGTCCTGGCCCTGGGCGCGTGGTATCTCCTCGGAATCATCCTGCGACGGCACTGGTCCGTCCGCGGCAGCGAGGCTCCCGTGGAATCATCCAACATCCCGCTACACAAGAAAATCGATCAGATGCTCACCGAAGCGCGGGTCATCCTGCCAGGCGTACAGGCCATGCTGGGGTTTCAGTTCGTGGTCATGCTCACGAAATCATTCGGCGAGCTGCCCCCGGCGGCGCGCCTCGTACACCTCGTCGCGCTCATGAATATCGCACTCACGATCATCCTGTTGATCGCCCCCGCAGCCATTCACCGCATCACCTTCGACGGCAATGACGACCGGCGCCTGCACTCGGCGGGCTCGGCTCTCATGACAGCTGCGCTGCTGCCCCTGGCCTGCGGGATCTCCTGCGACCTGTGGGTGGCGCTCACGAAGTTGTTCGGCGAGGGCCGGACGGCGCTCGTGGGCGCCCTGGCCGCATTCGCCCTGCTCGTGAGCCTCTGGTACCTGCTGCCGCTGCTGCTCAGGCACGAGAGCGGCGGGCAAGGATCCTCGCATCTCGACGTGAAGCCTTCGGCATGAAAGCTTCCAGCGAAGCTTCCGAGCGCAAACTCGGTTACTGCATAGAGCCTGAGCTCGTCGGCCGGGCGCAGCCCGTCATGGATGCGCTGCGCCTGGCGTCGCTGTCCGTGGTGACGGCTGAATCCTGCACCGCCGGGCTGATTGCGGCGATTCTGTCGCACGCCCAGCAGGCCAGCGCCAGCCTCCACGGCGGTTTCGTGGCGTATACGAAAGAGAACAAGTCCATGGTGCTGGGCGTGGACCGCGGCCTGTTGGAATCACGAGGCAGCGTCAATCAGGAAGTGGCGCGCCAGATGGCGCGAGGCGCTCTCGATCGGTCCCCCGCGAACGTTGCGGTCTCGGTGACCGGCGTCCTGGGTCCGGACCCCGATGAGGATGGCAACCCGCCGGGGCTCGTGTGTTTTGCGGTCTGCCGTGACGGACGCGAGCCGGTGGTTACCGAACGAAGATTCGAGCTGGCGGAGCCTGACGAGGTCCGGCGGGCGGTCGTCTTGTATGCCCTCGAGCTGTTATACCAGAGCGTCACCTGAGACCCCGCGACGGTCGCGGCGCCGGCCGGGCTCGCGCTTGCCGCTCGCTCGTATCGCACGGGCACGGCAGCCTGCCGAGCTGGGGCTGGACGTCAGCCAATACTGACTCAGATCCTCTTGGGGTCCGACATTCACGGCGCGGCGGATGCTTTAGCGTCTCCTGTGTCGAATGTCATTCGCGAGGGTGTTATGGCGAACCAGAATCAGAGTGGTCCGAACCAAGGCGGCCAGAGCGGCCCGAGCCAGGGCGGCCAGAAGAGTGGCCAGCAGCATACTCAACACGACGATCGCAAGGGACAGCACGGCTCCCAACAGGGCGGCACGGGCCAGCAGGGCGGGAGCCAGAGCGGCAAGGATAACCCGGGCAATTTCGCCAACGATCGTGACAAGGCGCGTGACGCCGGCCGCAAGGGTGGCCAATCGTAAGTTCGGTTCGGTAGGGGTACGCGAGCGCGCCAGCCAGGGCTGGCGCGCTCGCGTTTAGCCGCAAAGCGGTCGAGCTGGCTAATCAAGGTGTGCGGTCCAACAGTCCACCATCGAACAACCGGTCGCCCGCCCGCCCGCGGGGCTGGTCAGGGCGATCGCGCGAGGAGGTAATCATGGCGCGCGGAATTCTGCTTTGGATGCTCGGTGTCCCCATCCCGGTGATCCTGCTGCTCGCGATGTGCTCACATCATTGAGTCCCCCCATGATCGCCTGAGCGCGGCGTGCAGCGGTCGCCGGCGGCGGCGCTCGCGCGAGCCGCGGCGGGTGGGCATGCGCCTCACGGCGTGGGATACTCGTCAGACGGATGGATAACCACGACGTCTCGAGCCGGAAATGATGGGCGATACCGAGGAGATCCTGAGCACCGCGGCTGCCTGGCACCGCGGCGGGCGCGGCGTCGCCCTGGCAACGGTCGTGACGACATGGGGCTCCTCGCCACGGCCGGTAGGCTCCAAGCTCGCTGTCGACGACTCCGGGCGCATGGTCGGCTCGGTATCGGGAGGCTGCGTCGAGGGCGCCGTCGTCGAAACCGCGCTCGAGATCATTCGCAGCGGCACGCCGTGCCTGTTGGAATTCGGTGTCAGCGATGAGCAGGCCTGGGAAGTTGGGCTCGCCTGCGGCGGCCGCATGACGATTTTTGTCGAGAGACTGTCTTGAAGCTCGCGTTGCTGCAGCGCCTGCTCGCCGTGGGCCGCAAGAGCGCCGGGACCGCGCTCGTAACCCATCTTGCAACCGGTGCGCAGGCCTTGGTAACCAGGGGCGGCACCGAGGGCGACCTGCGGCTCGGGTCCGATGAGCTGGCGCGGGTGTTGCAGGTATTGGACGACGATCAGAGCGGGACGATCGAAACGGCGGCCGGCCCCGCGTTCGTCGAAGTTTGGAATCCGAGGCCGCGCCTGCTGGTGGTTGGCGCGGTGCACGCGGCCCAGGCGCTCGTGCCGCTTGCGCACCTCGCAGGTTACGAGGTCATCGTGATCGATCCGCGCACGGCTTTTGGCACACCCGAGCGCTTTCCGGACGTTACGCTGCTGAACGACTGGCCGAACGACGCGCTGCCGGCCTTGGCACCCGACCGGTGCACCGCCATCCTGACACTAACTCATGACCCCAAGATCGATGACCCGGCGCTGGCCGCGGCACTGCGGTCCGAGGCTTTCTACATCGGCGCGCTCGGCTCGCGACGCACACACGCCAAGCGCGTAGAGCGCTTGCGCGAGGCCGGCTTCGACGATGCGGCGATTGGCCGCATCCGCGGACCGGTAGGACTCGCGATCGGTGCGCGCACGCCCGCTGAGATTGCGATCTCCATCATGGCCGAAGTTACCGCCGTCCTGCGGCGTGCTCCGTTGGCACAACGCGTCTGAGGACCTCTCGCGGCCCGCGCCTGGCCGGAGCTCAAGGCCGTGACGGCGCGGACCTAAGGAGTACGCTTCTCGATGCTTCGGGCGAGCTCGGCGAGCTCCGCCAGATCCATGTCCTCGTCGATGGTGATTTCCTCTTCCGGCCCGTCGGGGGTGGCGGACGAGGGCGAGCGCGGCGCCCCAGTCCTGGCGGGCGGTCTGCCGTCAGGCACAGCCCCGATACCCCCGGCCGGGCCAGCACTGCGGGCGGACGACGCGGGAGCGGCGGCTCCTGGCGAAGCGCCCCGCCCCACAGTGGCTGCCGTGGGAGCCACTGCACCGGCCGGTGGCGAGACTCGGACGGCGGCGGGTCTTGGGGGATCGCGGTCCATCGCGCCCACGGGAGGCGCCACCGGCCGCGCCCATTCTCTCTGCTGCTCCATCCAACGTTGATAGCGATCGAATGTCCACATCCCTTCGTCGCCGCCGGACTGGATGACGTTCGCGATTCCGCCAAATTGACCGGCCCGGATCGTACCCTTCGCACCCGAGCTGGCGAGCAGCACCTCGCAGCGCGGGACGCGCAACTGCCATTGCTCCAGGTAGTCGAGACGCTGGCACACGACGCCCACCAGACAGTCCGCGAGCTGCGCGCGGATGCTGCCCTGGATTTCCGCCGGGAATGACATGCAGATGCGGCTCAGCGCCTCTGCGCAGGTCGCAGAGTGCATGGTGGCGAGGACCAGGTGGCCGGTTTCCGCCGCGCTCAGGGTGAGCCGCATCACCTCCGGGGTACGCATCTCGCTGATGACGAGCACGTCGGGATTTTCGCGCAAGGCATCGATGATCGCCTGCTCGAAGCTCGGCGAGTGAGTTGGAATCTCGCGCTGCCGGATGAAGGAGCGGCGGTTCGTGAACACGTACTCGAGGGGACTCTCGAGAGTGATGATGTTGTGCGCGCGTGAGCCATTCAACTCTTCGAGAAACGCCGCGAGCGTGGTCGACTTGCCGCAGCCAGTCGGCCCCGACACGATGACCAGCCCGGTCGGGGCCGCGACGAGCCGGCGCAACTCCGGATGCAGATTACACGCGCGCAGGTCGCCCACCGACGGCGCGAGAAGCCGCACAGCGAGCGCCAGACCGCGAATCGTCCTGTAGATGTTGATGCGGCAGCGGGTACCTGCGATGACGAGCGAGACATCAGCGGAGCCGCGCGTATCGAAGGCGGCCCATTCGTCGCTGCTCAGCAGCTCCTGCGCCATCTCCATGAGTTGCGGACCCGTCAGCACCTCGCCTATGGGCACGAGCTCGCCCCGCACCCGTGCAACCGGTGCAGTGCCCGCCTCCAGGTGCAAGTCGCTGGCGCCCAGCTTGCGTGCTTTCTGGATCGAGTCTTTGAAGCTCATCGGCCCTCCTTGCGGGGACTTGCATCCTCAGGTTTTCGCAAGCGGCGCGCCCGGAGCCCGACAGCCGCCGTGGCCCGGCCGAAGCCACGCCCGCGATCAGGCATTGTTCGCTGCCGCCGCGAGTGACGGAAACAAGAAGCGGCGCGCGCACGTGGCAACGCGGCAAGTTACCGCACACCAAAGCGCCGCTCCCATCCCCACTACGAGATAGTGGGCGCCGCCGGCTTCCGGGGAGCCTGCTCAGTGAGCGGCGACGATGTCGCCGGAAGTCACTACTGGCTGTGCAGGTGCTGCAGCAGTTGGGGCAACCGCCGTCGGCTGCGTAGCTGCCGCGGGCTGCGCGACCGCTCTTGGCTGGGTAGCCGCCACGGGCTGCGCGACCGCCGTTGGTTGGGTGCCCGCTGCGGGCTGCGCGACCGCCGTTGGTCGGGTAGCCGCCGCGGGCTGCGCGGCAGCTGTTGGAGCTGCTGCCGGCGTCGGCTGCCCGGAGGTGCTGTCGCTGGAGCTGCTGCTCAGCACGGTTGGTCTTTCGCCGCCGGCACTGGGAGTCTGGTTAGGAGCCGGCGCCGGCTCAGGCTCGGAATGCGCCGCGTGCCTCTCGGGCGCGCGCGCGGCCTCATCGGAGCTCGGGGGCAGCTGCTGCGCTCCCAGGGCGGTCGAGTTGACGACCGACGGATCGTCACGCAGCTTCACATATAGATTCCCGTCGACCGGGTGCGGCACCGGGATGGAGTATCCGGGGAAGCCGTCCGGCACCTGCACGGGGTGGGTGAACTTGGAATCGCTCGAGACCGAATCGACCAGGAACAAGTTCGATCCGGAGAGCTTGCAGGCCAGATCCACGGTCGCCGGACACTTCAGCTCCTTCAACACCGGCAGGCGCACCAGGGTGGCCAGCCGCTGCCAGTCGCCCGGCACACCATTCGCGATGACCCGGAACTGCAGCGGCCCGAAGGCCGACGAGCCGAATGCCCTGGCGGGATCGAGCCTGGCAACGGCCACTTTCGAGTTCTCGAGCGTCACGCCGCCGTTGCCGAGCGACAGCGTCGTCGAAAACTCTTCGTCGAGCGTCGCGACCTCGATTTTCTCGTCGAATGCGAACGCGGCCGGCGACATCGTGCGCACCGAGAAGGTCAGCCTCGCATCCTGCGGCAACTCATCCTGATTCGTGAGCTGGATGTTGCTGTCATTGCTGGAGGATGAGGACTCGACGCTCTTTCCCAACAGTTTCACGCTCGGCCGCGGGGCGGCTATGAGCGTGCTCAGCGAGAGTGCGCGCCCGTCCTTGAGGGTAGCTTTGGCACTGGCGGGGTCGCCCTGCTTGAGAGCCGCGGCGGCCGCCGCATCCTGCGCGATCATCGTGAGCTCATCCCCGCCCTGATGCGTCACGAGCGTGCCCGGCAGGAATTGGATGCCCTTCATGTCGAGGCTCGCCACCTCATCCAGGCGGCTTCCCTTGAGCACACCCTGCGCATCACCGGCATGGATCGAAAAACTGTCGAGATGGCCGGCTTCGGAGAAGGCGTGCACCGGCACCGGCTGCGGATCGCCCGCCCCGTATTGCTTTACGAGCAACGTCATGGCGCCCGGCTGCGTCCCCTGCAGCGGGAGTTTGATCTCCACTTCGTTGGGCTTCACCGTCTTCCATTCGGCGATGAGCTCCTTGCCGGCCGGATCCTTCAACATGATGTTGTCGACGCAGCTGACGCTCGCGGACTGCAGATGAATCGTGCCTTCACGGCCGACGATGAGCGCGCCATCGTCCTTCGAGTCCACTGCCCAGCTCTGTGCATGCGCGTTCACGAGTTGGAAGCCTGGCCCCTGGTAGGGCTCGAACCCCCAGTAGCCGTGCAGCGTGCCATGAATGCTGTCGCCGAGCGCAGCCTTGCCCAGGGCCGTGGTGTCGACGATGAAGCCGCCCTGCTGGGCGTCAGCCCGGGCGGGCAGGTCGATCGAGATGCCGTCCTTGCCGGCGAGACTGAGCTTCACGTCATGCGCATAGCCGGTGGAAAACACCAGCGGCGCGCCTTCCACGGGCAGGACCAGCGAGGTCTTGCGCGCGCAGTAGATCTGTTTCGGATCGACCGCGTGCAGCGGCGGCAGCTGCTGCTGCTCGACGGCAGGCAACGCCGTCACGAGCACCGACTTGGGGTTGTGGAAGGACGGCGGTGTGTTGAGTGTCAGAGCCAGCTTGTCGCCCTGCGGCGAGCCCAGCGCCGGAATGTACTGGTACTGCGCGGAGCGGAACGAGTCGAAGATCCTCGCGATGTCCAGAACGGATGCGATGTACGGACTGTAATACCCGTAGCTGAGCTGCGGCGTGAAGCTCGCCTCCATGGCCAGATCGCTCGCGGGGCCCGTCGTCAGCGCCTCGACGATGGAGGTGCTGTGACCGTCGTTCAGAATGAGCGATGCCTGCCCCTGCATGAGACAGGGGGCCTGCAGCTCGGGGATCTTGTCCAGGCACTTTTCGTCCACCTTGATGGCCAGGCTGCGAGCCAGCAGGGGTGCCGCCTCGCGCAGCTTCGCCGGGTCGGTGCCGTTCAGGGCGCGAACGGTTTGCAGGTAACTCTCCAGGCGGGAGCGGTCCAAAGTGGCCTGGTTCAGGTCCTGCGAGGTCCGCACGAACGCGCCCGGCCGGCCGCGCACGGCGCTCATCAGCGTCTTGAAATCACCGCCGGTCTCGGGCGCCAGAAACAGCAGCACCTGCTGCGCATCCTGGGGCACGGTGATGCTCAAACCCTGCTTGCACCTGGGGGTCCAGGTCTCGCAATTGAAGAACCATTCCTTCGGCGGCGGGTTCGTCGCGCCGCGCAGGAACGCGGCGATCAGCAGGTAGTGCGCGGACTGCGTCGCCGGGAAGTCCGCCTTGATCGACAGGTGGTCGCCGCCGGCGAGATTGGGCACCTGCGAGATGGGCAGCGTCTGCTCGCCGCGAGTGACTCTGACGTCGAGGGTAGGACCGGCGAGATCGAAAGGCGCCGGGTCGGCGTGGGCCGCAATGGCATTCGCGAGCGTTAGAGCCGTGGCCGCGAGCACGGGGCGATATCGGAAAGTCATGTCCGTATTTTAGGACATCCTGAGCTGCATTATGGTGAACGAACCGACAATGACGGAATTTCATCGGGCCCTGTCGGCCCTTCCCGACAGGCCGAAAGTCCCTTCTTTTTACCTCGCACCGTCAAGCTCCCGATGTAGGACCGCGGACGGAGCGTTTAGTTCACCACCCCTGGCGCAAACGGCAGGCCGCCGATCACCTGCATCATCATGACTTGCGGCCCTGCCTGTCGAAGTCGAGTCCGAGATCCTCGAACATCCGCATGGCCGTGGCCCGGGCCCGCACCGAACACCCCGCCTCCCGGCGCGAAGTGCATACGCACCCGATCGTTCCACATGTTCGGCACGTTTGGCCTCGGCCGGCACTTTCGGCAACTACGTTGCCGGGACCGCCCTGTATTGGGTCGACCCCGAGCGCGACCTGACATTCGTCTGCCTGACAGCGGGTGTCATGGAGAGCAACGACAATATCGAGCGCTTGCAACGCCTCTCGGATATCGCCATCTCCGCCGCGGAGTAAATCCGCCCGCTGATGTCAGGTCAGCCCGTCGCGAATGCGTGCGGCCAGCTCGTAGGAGTGCAGCCGGGCGACGTGCTCGAATATGTGGCCGCTGACAATGAGCTCGTCGGCCTGCGTCATCTTCAGGAAGGATTGGACGTTACGCACGACGGTGTCGGGGGCGCCGACGAACGAATACATCAGCGAGTGGTTCAGCTGTGCCAGCTCCGCCGGGGAAGCCCGGCTGGCGATATCGTCGACCGGCGGCGCCAGCTTCCCCGGTGTGCCGCGGCGGAGCTTGATGAACGACTGCTGCAGCGAGGTGAACAGGCGGCGGGCGTCCGCGTCGGTGTCCGCCGCGATGATGTTGGCAGCGACCATCGCGTACGGCTTGTCGAGCTGTTGTGAAGGCTTGAAATGAGTGCGATAGATCTCGAGTGCAGGCATCAAAGCATCGGGTGCGAAGTGCGACGCAAACGCGAACGGCAGGCCCAGCATCGCCGCCACCTGCGCGCCAAACAGACTCGAGCCCAATATCCATAACGGCACTTTCAGCCCGGCTCCGGGCACCGCGCGGATCTGTTGTCCGGGTTGGACCTCGTCAAAGTACGTCTGCAGCTCGAGAACATCCTGCGGAAACTCTTCCGCGTTGGTCGCCAGGTCGCGCCGCAGCGCGCGGGAGGTCAGCATGTCCGTGCCCGGCGCCCGCCCGAGCCCCAGGTCGATGCGCCCGGGAAACAGTGACTCGAGCGTACCGAACTGCTCGGCCACCACCAGCGGGGCGTGGTTGGGCAGCATGATGCCGCCCGAACCGACACGAATCGTGCGCGTGCCCGCCGCGACGTGACCTATGACTATGACGGTGGCGGCACTCGCTATGCCCGTCATGTTGTGGTGCTCGGCCACCCAGTACCGTTGGTAGCCCCATCCTTCCGCGTGCTGTGCGAGATCGAGCGTATTCCGCAACGCGTCCGCGGCATTGCCTCCCTCGACGATGGGCGACAGATCGAGCACGGAAAAGGGGATCGACATGGGCCTATACTAGCCGGACCGATACCGTTTGTTCGTGTCTCTCCCTTCGGAGGCGCTGCAGCCTATCTCTGCCGAGCTCGCGTCAGCTCGCCGTAGGACTCAAAGAGGAGCAACCGCATGGCCCGTGTTTTCGTTACCGGCTCCGCCGACGGGCTGGGACAAATGGCCGCCCGCCTCATGGTCGACGCCGGTCACCGGGTCGTCCTGCACGCACGCAGCAGCGAGCGCGCGTCCGAGGCTTTGGCCGCGGTTCCTGGCGCCGAGACCGCAGTCGTTGGTGACCTGTCCAGCATTCGGGCGACCCGCGACATCGCAGACCAAGTCAACCGCCTGGGAGCATTCGATGCCGTCATCCACAACGCGGGCATCGGCTATCGCGAGCGCCATCGCATGGAGACCGTGGATGGCCTCCCGCATGTGCTCGCGGTCAATACTATCGCGCCCTACATTCTCACCGCGCTCATCGACAAGCCGAAGCGGCTCGTCTATCTCAGCTCCGGAATGCATCGCGGCGGCGACTCCAGCCTGCGGGATCTCGTCTGGAAAGAGCGCCCCTGGAACGGCTCGAGCGCCTATGCCGACACCAAACTACACGACGCAATTGTGGCGTTCGCGGTTGCCCGGAAGTGGCCGGACGTGCTGTCCAATGCCGTGGAGCCGGGCTGGGTGCCGACGAAAATGGGCGGCCCGGGCGCTCCGGACGATCTCGAGGCTGCCCCGATAACGCAGGCGTGGCTCGCAACGAGCGATGACCCGGCCGCGCGCGTCACCGGGCAATATTTCTACCACATGAAGCGGCGCGCGGCCGATCCCGCGGCCTCTGATCCAGCGATTCAGGACCGGCTGCTGACGCAGTGCGCGCGGCTCTCGGGCGTGCCGTTTCCGGATTAGGGCGACGGGCTCAGGGTTTCAATGGCGCCCGGATCTCGCCGCCCTTGTGGTCGGCGCTGTGGATGTTGACGTACAACAGCACCACCCCGTCACTTCAGCGCCCTCGCGCCCCTCACTTCACGGTCAGTACGTTGTTGGTCCGGTCTTTGTCGGGAATCACGTGGTCCGGATCGATCGTGACGGAAGCGATGGGCTGCGTGCTGTCGAGGAGCAGCGTGGCCACGGACTTGAGCATCCAGGTCTCCGCCGGCAACCGGATACGGCGGCGGCTGCCATCTTTGAAGTCGATCTGCACGGTGGCCGGCAGCACCAGCCGGTCCAGGTTCTGGAAGGTCAGGAGCGCCCCTTTGGCCGGATTTCCGTCCGGATAGGCCACGTTCTTCACCGCCAGGTCGAGCGTCCAGTTGTTGAAGTACCAGCCGCGCCAGAACCAGCTCAGGTCCTCACCGCCCTCGCTCTGCATCGCGCGAAAGAAGTCCGACGGCGCCGGGTGGCGGAAAGCCCAGTCGCGGATGAAGCGGCGGAAGGCCCAGTCGAAACGCTCCGGCCCGAGAATCTGCTCGCGCAGCAAGACCAGGCCCAACGCCGATTTGAAATAAGTGACGGGGTGGCGGTATTTCTCCAGCACGGCATCCGCGCGCGTCATGAGGACCGGCGCCGCGGGATCGGCCAGGATTGGCTGGATCTCATCCACCGGGTTGCCGCCGCCCGGTGCATATTCGACGTCGCGCTTGGGACCATAGACGCCATTGCCGAAGGCATCCGACTCGTAGGTGTCGATGAAGGTGTTGAATCCCTCATCCATCCACGCGTTGCGTCGCTCATTGAAGCCGACCACCATCGGGAACCACGTATGGCCGATCTCATGCGCGGTTATCCAGAACAACTGTTTGCCCTTGTCTTCGATCCCATCGAACAGAAGACCCGGATATTCCATTCCCGAGGAGCCGCCGGCCACATTGACGGCGGCGGGATACGGATAAGGGAACCAGCGGCGCGAGAACTCCTCCACCGCATGTTTCAGATACTCGGTCGAGCGCCCCCATGCCGCAGGCCCCGCGCTCTCCACTGGATAGAACGACATGGCGAGCGAGCTGCGGCTGTCGGGGAGCCGGATCCGCGCGGCATCCCAGATAAACGCGCGCGACGCACTGAAGGCGACGTCACGCGTGTTGTCCATGTGAAAGTGCCACGTCAAGGTTCCCTCGTGCGTCGGCCGACTCTCGGGGTCCCCGATTTCGGCAGCCGTCCGAATCGCAACGGTCGCATCGCTCGTCCGCGCCAGAGCCAGCCTCGTTCGCTGTCTGGCGGTCAACACCTGCTCGGGATTCTGCAGCGCGCCGCTGCCCGCGACGAGCATGTCCCAGGGTACGGTCACAAGATAGTCAAAGCTGCCAAACTCCAGATAGAACTCCTGCGCCAGATAGGGAAGCGTATCCCAACCGTGCAGGTCGTCGTAAACGGCCATGCGCGGATACCACTGCGCGATGTCGTAGATTTCCCCGTTTTTCGTCGTGGTCCACGACGTACGTCCGCCGAAGAGTCCCGGGATGGTGTAGTGGTATCGCACATGAATGCGGATTTTTCCGCTCGCCGCGGGCAGCGGCTGAGGCAGCCTGATCTGCATGCGCGTGTCCGAGACGAGGTAGTCCGCTTTCGAGCGCCGCCCGGCGACCTCGATGGCGACGTCATCGAGGCTGTAACCGTTGGTGAATTCCCTGCGCAAATCTTCATCGGCCGGCACGGACCGGGCATCCGCGCGGTAGGTGTTCTGATCGAGCTGGACCCACAGGCTCGTGAGCGCATCGGGACTGTGGTTCGTATAAGTGATGACCTCGGTCGCACTCAACTCCCTGTGCACGGTATCCAGCGTCGCATGAATCTCATAGTCCGCGCGATTCTGCCAATAATCCGGCCCCGGCGCGCCGTTGGACGACCGATACCGATTCACAGGCTCCGGCAGGGTGAGCGGCGCGAACGTCTGCAACGGATCGTAATGCGCCGACGGCGCTGTGCCCTCAGCGCTCACGGCAGCGCTGGCCACACTGACCCCCGCAAATGCCAGGAGCATCTGCGTAAATAATCCACGGTTGAAGAATCGGATGGCGGGACCTGCGCGGTGGGAGAGATGATCCTTCATAATATTATGCGGCTCGCCGCCAAGGAATTCACTAGACCACCTCCCTGATATCCAGGCTCCGCAACGGAGCGAGGAACTCCTTCACGGTCAACAACCCAACACACGGAATGGCCCCTGTGGGGAGGCGCACGCCGTTCGCGAGCTTGCGCGTGAGGGCGATGGCGGCACCGCAGGGGATGTGCGGCCCATGATTCTGGCGGGCGAGGAGATTCCAGTTGATGTGAAGGAGCTTGCCCGCCGCGCCTTCGCCGCCCAGCGAGACGAACATTCCGCCGCTTCAATCGCCGCTGTTGCAACCGTGTAGTTTTGCGACTGGAACGGCCCGGCAGTGTGAATGACGGTGTCTGGAGTCGCGCGGCGAGTGCGGCTGCCTTGCCGGCATTACGGCCACCCACCAGCACGCGAACCGACGAATCCGACGCGAGTGCCTCGGAAATCCGCGCCCCGAAGAACCCGTAGCCGCCGACCACCAGGACCGTGTGCATCGGGCGGGTAGTCTACGCGGCTGCCGAGCCCGAGGCAGCGCCGGCCGTCACAACTCAAGGCGTGGGCGGCTTGGGAAAGCTCAGGACTTCGTTGGTATAGGTCTCGACGACCAGGCTGAAGGGGGTGCCGTCCGGAAGAGAGAGCACGGCACGATGTTGGATGGTCTCAGCCGGGACCTGGAGCGGCCCTTTACCCGCTGTAGGAAGCTTGCTTGCCATCTCCCATCCGGCTGGAAGCGGCGACCACAGCAACCGCGCCGAGAGCGTCCGACGGCGGAAGTGGAGCTCCTGCACCGCGCGGCCGAATGCAGTGTCGGTCGTGTCGAGCACCTTGTTCATGTCAGGCGTGAGACGGCCCGGCACGTACCAGTTATCCGCTTCCGAGAGTACATGCTGCCCGCAGTGCAGTCGCACGTGACGGTAGCGGACCGGGTCGGCGGCAGTCACTCCGAGCAGCTGCCTGACCTCCTCGGCAGGCTCCTTGTCGGTCCCATGCACACGCTCAGCGACGATTTTCGCGGGCGTCGCCATCTTGTGAGCGTCACACCAATGGTCGAGGGTGAGCGTGGCGCTGTCGTTGCTCAAAAGATCGGCGTTCAACGTCTCCAGGAGCGCAAGCGCCTCGACACGGGAGGCAGGAGTGTCAGGCCATGCCGTGACGTGCCCGGCCGTGTCCGCACGTGCGGCAGCGCAAGTTCGGATCAGCAGGAGGGCCGCCGCAGCGCAGCCGGTCGGAATCGCTCGAGCTCTCCGGGGCATAGGGATCATTCCAGTCTCATGCGGGAGGCGCACTTTGCGGCCGCCACTCATGTTCCCGCAAGAGGCCGGAACGCGGCTCCAGATGAGCTAGACCCCATTCATGCGCTTGGCCTGCGCGCCGGAAGCTGCAATACGCAGACTGCCATTCCCCTCAGCCGGCCAGGCCGACCCGCGGATCACCGCACAAAAATTGGTGCGCCGGAAGCCAGGCTCCTTGTCGGCCAGTACATCCGCCTTCACGTTGCCAAACGTCGTCTGCGGTTTATGCTTGATGCCGTCGTAAAACGCCTGAATGATGTCTTCCTTGAAGCGCGGGGTGCGCGGGTAGGCACGAACGACCGCCTCCCGCTCGACAGCGTCATACTCCGCGTAGGCCAAGCCCAGCACATCCATCTCGACTCCCGCCGTCACGAGCGCAACGACAGGATGCATGTGCTCGGGAATGCCGGGCGTCGTGTGCAGGGCGATGGCGGTCCACACGACATCCATATCCTGCTGGCTGATGCCGTAACTGCGAAGGAAATCGCGCGCGGTATTCGCCCCGTCGACCTCGAAGCGCTCGCTGGCACTGCTGTGCTGCCGGGTAAGGCCCATGTCATGAAACATCGCACCGGCATACAACAATTCCGGATCGAAGCTCAGACCGCGGCGCTTGCCGGCCAGCGCGCCGAAATAATAGACACGACTCGAATGATTGAACAGCAGCGGCGATTCGGTGTCCCGAACCAGTTCGGTCACCTCGCGCGCCAGCTTGCTGTCGGGAATGCTGACTCCGTCGATCGCGATGGTCATTGGCGTGGTCTCCTGCGGCTGTGTGGATAATGGCTGCTGCTTGGTAAAAGACTAAAGAAGGGCTATGCTGTCTGCAATAGACGTATTACGTCAGTTTCTGCCAGCAACCGGCCGAGCCGGACACCGGGACCTGCCATGCGAAAGCCAGACAGACGCAAGCCAGCCGTACGGAACGCAAGAGCGATAGCGATCCTCGCCATGCCTGGCGTGCAATTGCTGGATGTTTCCGGCCCTCTCGACGTGTTCGCGGAGGCAAACCTGCAGGCCGGAGCGGAAGCTTATCGTCTGCGCGTCATCGGCACCCGTCCCGGGCCGATTCGCAGCTCCTCGGGGGCGCGACTTCTACCCGACGCCGTAATCGGCGACCGTATGATGGAGAAAGTCGACACACTGTTGGTCGCTGGAAGCCCTGATGCCGCGGAAGTCACGCCTGCGATTGCCACCATGAAGTGGCTACGCGAGATCGTTCCGACGGTTCGCCGCTATGGCTCCGTCTGTAGCGGCGCGTTCGCACTTGCGGCGGCCGGTTTGTTGAATGGCCGTCGTGTCACGACACATTGGGCCGTGGCCGAGCGCCTGGCGCAAGCCTTCCCGGCCGTCATCATCGATGCCGATGCGATTCACGTGCGTGACGGGCGCGTGAGAACGGCTGCGGGCGTGACCGCCGGCCTCGATCTGGCTTTGGCGTTGGTGGAAGAGGACCTGGGTCGGGAGGTCGCGCTGCGGGTCGCCGCGCAGCTCGTCATGTTCTTCAAGCGACCCGGTGGACAACTGCAGTTCAGCCGCAGCGGCGCAGCCGCACCCGTTGGTCGGTCGGGACTACAGGAAGTCCAGCGTTGGATCGCCGCGCATCCGCGCCTGCCCCATGATGTTCCCAGCCTGGCTGCCCGCATGGGCCTCAGTCCGCGTCACTTCGCGCGGCTCTTCAGGCATGAGGTCGGAATCACGCCAGCCGCCTGGGTGGAACAGGCGCGCGTGGCCGCGGCCCGCACGCTGTTGGAATCCGGCGAGGCCGCACCCAAGCAGGTCGCCGCGCAGTGTGGATTCGCCAACCCCGACACCCTGCGGCGGGCGTTCGCCCGTTCCGTCGGCGTCACGCCGGCCGAGTACCGCAAGAGATACTCGAGCCCGATGCGCGACTGACGGGAGCACGATCGCCTCATCCGCCGCCAGCTTGGGCTCATCCGCTCGAGCCATGCTCTGAGCCGGGCGCGAGCGACCGCGAACGTGGATAATGCGTTCATGTCACCTGTGTTCCCGCGCATTCCGAAGTTACGAGGCCGGGCCGAACCCTACGGCTGCCTCATCGATATGTTTCGCAGGACCCGGCGGCTGTAGGGGTGCGCGATAAGTACACATCGTTCGCCGCGCTGGCAGCCGGCGAGGCCGCCGGAACGGACTACAGCGTCAACACGCTCGAGCGCCCCCAGTCCGGGGTGCTCATCCTCGCGCCCCATGGCGGCAGCATCGAAATCGGCACCTCGGAGCTCGCCGGCCTGATCGCCGGCTCGCAATACAGTCTGTTCACCTTCGACGGCCTGAAAGCCCGCGGCCGCAACCGCGATCTGCACATCACCAGCCACAACTTCGATCACCCCGATTGTGTCGCCCTGGCCGCGCGACATTCTGTGGTGCTTGCTGTGCATGGTTGTAACGGCGACTCATCGCAGATCTATGTGGGTGGACTCGATGAGCAGCTGACGGCGCTGCTGAGCGAACGGCTCACTGCTGCGGGCTTTCCCACCACGGCGGAGGGCCACAGATATCCCGGACGCAATCCGCTCAACATCTGCAACCGGGGGGCCCGTGCCCGGGGAGTGCAACTGGAGCTCACCCTGGACTTGCGCGGACCCGCGACCCGCGCTCTCATCGCCCCCGTCGTGCGCGGCGCGATCGGGGAGTTCGTGGACGGGCTCTAGCTGACATCAGCTCATCCCGGGGTGCAGGGCGGCACGCCTGGGCGCACAATGCAGATCAAGCGAGCCCGTGGAGAGGACAACTATGAGCAGCGAACCTTGGCCGGAGCTGCCGCTCGAGCTCTGGCGCGACACCTACACGACACTGCACATGTGGACGCAGATCGTAGGGAAGATCTGTCTGGCACTCACCCCGCTGGTCAACCACTTTTGGAATGTCGCTTTCGTGGTGACCGCACGCGGGCTCGCCACTCCTGCCATGCCATGCGGCGGCGAACGCACTCTCAACATGACCTTCGATTTCATCAACCACGAGCTGGTCGCACGGTGCTCGGACGGTGGCGCGCGGAGCATCCCGCTTTCGGCGCGGCCCGTAGCCGTGTTCTATCACGACACCCTGCGGATGCTCCACGACATGGGAATCGACGTGAAGATCTGGACGATGCCCGTAGAGGTTCCCAATCCGATCCGTTTCGAGTTGGATACCGTGCATGCCTCGTACGATCCCGTCCATGCGCAACGCTTCTGGCACATTCTCCTGCGAGTCACCCGGGTCATGCAGGAGTTCCGGGCGGGTTTCGTCGGGAAGTGCAGCCCGGTGCATTTCTTCTGGGGCAGCTTCGATCTCGCGGTCACACGCTTCTCCGGCCGCCGGGCACCGGAGCGCCCCGGCGCCGACCGCATTACCCGGGAGTCTTACTCCCACGAGGTGATCAGCCACGGCTTCTGGCCAGGAAGCGGCGCCGTCCAATCGGCCGCCTTCTATGCCTACGCCGCGCCCGAGCCGCCCGGCTTCAAGGACGCGCGAGCTCTCCCCGCGGAGGCGTTCTACAGTCGCGACTTGTCGGAGTTCATCCTGCCCTATGAGGCCGTTCGCTCGCAGCCTGACCCCGCCAGGACCCTGGAGAGTTTCCTGCGGAGCACTTATGACGCGGGCGCCCGACTGGCGCAATGGGATCGCAGCAGCCTGGAGCGGGTGCAGCCTGTCTGACCCGTTCGCGACCCCGGCAGGTCGTTGCAGACTGTTTGCGGCTGTTGGCTGTCAGTCCACGGCCACCATCACGCTCGATGCCTTGATCACGGCGTAAGCGTTCTTGCCTTCCCTCAGGCCGAGACTTTTCACCGCTTCGACCGTGATGGTGGAAACGATCGTGATTGCCGGAGCAACCTCAATGGTCACCTCGGCCGTGACCCCTCCGAGCTCGATCTTGCGGATCGTACCGGGCAACGTATTGCGTGCGCTGAGCTTCATGCGGCTCTCCGGGTGTGGCGCGAGGTGGAAAATCCGAGGTCCATCGAAGCGATATCGCGGTAAATACTACGCCAGCGCCAGTCAGTGAGCCACACGCGCCGTGAGGATCACTGCCAGGACAACGGCCGAGGGGTGTGCAGTACCGCCTCACCCTTCGAGCCTCACCACATAACGCACAAAATCGTCAGCGCGCGTGAAGGTGTCGTAAAGGCGCCGTGCGGTCGCGTTGTTGCCGCGTGTATGCCAATACAATTGCGGCCAGCCGTTCTCGCGCGCGAGAACGACCAGGTCCTGCAAAAGCATGCGTCCGACGCCGCTACTCCTCACCGCGGAGTCGACGAACAGATCCTCCAGATAGCAGATCGGCCCCGCCGCCCAGGTGCTCTCGTGCAGCACCGAGTTTGAAAACCCGACGACGCGCCCGTCGAGCTCGGCGACCCGCCCGAGAATCGGCACCGCGGGATTCAGGATCCGCTGCCACGTTGACTGCGTAATGGCCTCAGGAACCTCCGCTTCGTAGAAGGCGTTGTAGCCCGCCCAGAGCTCACGCCATCTCGGCTCATCCGCACCGGTCGCCGCTCTAACGTTGATCATGGAAAGCCCCCGTCCCCGCCGGCGAGCACCGGCGGGATACATGATAGCCGGCAGCGCCCTCCGGAACCCGGCGGGAACGAGACTCCCGAGCGAGCGTTGAACACGCGTTACACCGTGTCAGGAGTGTCCCATGGCGAGAAAGTACGGCCGCAAGGCGGCCTCGAAGGTCAAACGGGCGATGCACGAACGCAAATCAGGCACCTTGCGCAGCGGCCGCTCGGGCCGCAAGGTCAAGAGTCGCAAGCAGGCCATTGCGATAGGCTTGTCGGAAGCCCGGCGCGCCGGCGCCAAGGTTCCCCGCAAGCGCGCAAGCGCTCGCCGGGCAAAAAAGTCCTCCAGGAAGTCTTAGATCGAGATCACGCCGCCGCGAGCGCTTCGGTGGCGCTCTCAGCGGCGACCAGCCGCAGGAGAGTGATTTCGGACGGGGCGCCAAATCGATTGGGCGGCCCCCAGTAACCGGTACCGCGGCTGATATAAACCCAGAGATGGTTCAGGCGGTGCAGCCCCGCCGTGAACGGCTGCTGGAAGCGCACGAACAGATTCCACGGCCAGAACTGGCCGCCATGCGTGTGGCCCGAGAGCTGCAGGTCGAAGCCCGCTGTTGCCGCCGCCGCGGCGGAACGCGGCTGGTGAGCCAGCAGTATCTTCGCAGCCGCATCGGCTGGCGCACCCCGAAGAGCGGCGACGGGATCGCTGCGCTGCGCAGGATTGAAGTGATGCGCGCTGTAGTCCGTTACGCCGGCGACTACCAGGGGAGCGCCCCCGTGCCGCACGACGACGTGCTCGTTCAAAAGGACGTGCAATCCCAACCGCCTGAACTCCGCTATCCAGGGGCGCTCGCCGGAGTAGTACTCGTGATTTCCCATGACGACAAACGCGCCATATCGCGCGCGGAGCCGTCCGAGAGGCGCGATGTGGCGCGCGAGCTCCTGCACCGGGCCATCCACCAGGTCGCCCGTGACCGCGATGAGATCGGCGTTGAGACCGTTCACCGCATCGACGATCGCATCCACGTACTTCCGCTTGATCTGGGATCCCACATGCACATCGCTGATCTGCGCGATCGAGAATCCTTGCAGCGCCGGTGGCAGATTGGCCAGCGGCACCTCCACGCTCACGATACGAGCGCGGCGGCGTGCCCCCGCGAAGCCCACCAGGGTGACGAACGAGGCCATCCCCACAGCGAGGAGCGCCGTCGCGCCCTGCAGGATGTGTACATACCGGGGCGGCAACGAGACAATGACCACGAGCAAAACGAGATCGCGCAGCAGCGTGAAGACGAACAACGATGAGAACAGGCTCATAGCGAGCAGCCCCACCGCCGCCACTCGATCGGCCAGCGATCGAGGCTGCAGCGAACGGCCCATCAGGCCTGCCAGCATGAGCACGAACGAAGCCCCGAGCAGCAGCGCGCCCCCGATCCGGACTCCCAAGCTCGCCGTCAGATCGGGCAGCAGACGCGTCCCGATGTATACGTGCAGGAGACCCAATATGATGGCAGGCATGAGAAAGCGGGTTCGCATTGAAGCTACTGAATGAGTGCGAATGAGACCGGCGAGGCGGTAGCGGATTTGGATATGGGATCGCATTTTGGGGCTTCAACGACGCCGTGGCGAATTACCGCCTGCGCAGCGCCGCGCCGGCCGTTTGGGTCCGGCTCATCGGCGCCCAACGCACGATCGGGCGTTGACTGATGTCCAGCCCAAGCCCTGCCCCGACGGCGGCAGTCCCGCACGCCGACGGCCTTCCCGTGCCCCGCCGCTATTGGGCCATCGCCGCCATCGTACTGGCCATTACGATGTCGGTGCTCGACAGCACCATCGTGAACGTCGCCCTACCCTCGCTGGCACGCGATTTCCGCACGAGTGACGCCGCCTCGATCTGGGTCATCAACTCCTATCAGGTGGCCATCCTCATTGCGCTGCTGCCGCTCGCGTCCTTGGGCGAGATCGTCGGTTACCGGCGCATCTCGCAGTGTGGCCTGGGCGTATTCACGGCGGCGTCGCTCGCCTGCGCGCTGGCACCCGACCTCCCCACTCTCAGCCTGGCTCGCACGGTCCAGGGCTTGGGCGCGGCCGGAATCATGAGCGTGAATTCCGCGCTGGTGCGCTTCACCTACCCCCATCGCATGCTCGGACGCGCCATCGGCATCAATGCCTTCGCAGTCGCGGTCGCCGCGGCCATAGGCCCAACCGTTGCCTCAGCGATATTGGCCATCGCCCAGTGGCGCTGGTTGTTTGCGGTCAACATCCCGATCGGTCTCATCACCCTCCTCGTCGCTCTGTACGCCCTGCCCGAAACGGAGCGCGCAGCGCGCCGACTGGACTACACCGGCGTGGCCTTGCAGGCCGCGACGTTCGCACTGCTCATCGGCGGCCTGCAATCCCTGGCACACAACGCGATGGGCCCCCTTGGATTCGCCGCAATCGCCGCTGGCGGTGTGCTCGGAGTGGTACTGGTGCGGCACGAGATCGATCGCGACGCCCCGCTCATCCCCTTCGATCTGCTGCGCGTGCGATTGTTTTCGCTGTCAGTGGCCACCTCCGTCTGCTCGTTCATGGCGCAGACGGTTGCCCTCGTCTCCTTGCCGTTCGAGATTCAACGTGTCGGCCACAGTGCCGCCGAGACCGGGCTGTTGATGACACCGTGGCCCGTCGGCGTGGCGCTCGCCGCGCCCATCGCCGGACGTCTCGCCGATCGCTGTCCGGCCGGGATTCTGGGCGGCGTGGGGCTTCTCGCGATGGCGACGGGGCTGACACTCCTCGCGCTGTTCCCACCTCACGGCTCACCGGCCGACCTGATCTGGCGCATGGCCCTGTGCGGCCTGGGGTTTGGATTTTTTCAGTCGCCGAACAACCGGACACTCATAGGGTCGGCGCCGCGCGCACGCTCCGGCGCCGCGGGCGGCATGTTGGCAACCGCACGGCTGTTGGGCCAGACTGTCGGTGCGGCGGGCGTCGCGATCCTGTTCCGCGCCTTTCCTGGCACGGGCTCGAAACTCGCTCTGGCCGTGGCCGCCGGCATTGCGGTCACCGCCGCGGCGGTGAGCGTTTCCCGTCTGGCGGGCAACCCGGGCGCTACGATCCCGAAATCCGGCGTGCAGGCGTGATTCCAACATCGCCGCCACCGAGCCCACTGCGGGAGATCTTCGGCGAGCGCCTCTACAGTGCCGCAGAGCATCTCGTGGCGGGCGGTGGAGTGCTCGACGTGCGCATCCTGCAGGGCGGCGCCGTGGTGACCGGCGTGGTGGGGGCCGGACCGCAGGCCAACCAACCCGCCGCCCGGTACCGCGTATACATTCGCCGCTCGAATGCTGTAACGAGTTCCGGCGCGCCGCAGCAAGGTAACGCGGACGGATTCCCGAAAATCGAAGGCGAATGCAGCTGTACGGGGCGCAATCCCTGCGTTCATGTGGCAGCTGTCTCGATTGCCGCGGAAACGGGCGGCGCAGCGCAAATACCCGCGGCTCATCGCCCAGGCACGGTTGCCGGCGTCGGGACCGGCATGGGCACAGACGCATCCGCACGCCCCAACGCACCAATGCAACGGTCGGCTGCGCGCTTGGGAGCCGGCATCCCCGCCCAACAACAGCAACTGCTTTATCTGCTCGACAAGTCAGGATTGACCGCGGGCAGCTCGAAGGGAATACGGGTCTCCGTATGGGTAGTACAGACCCTGACGGTGACTGGAAATGTCATCCCGGACAGCATCCATCCTTTTGCACTGAGGTCGTCGCAGGGCAGCACCGACTTTCCGCGCTACGTCGCTGCCAGCGACAAGGAAATTCTAAAAGTCCTGGAAGTCTCCGGGAACACCCTGAGCACCGTGAGGATGGATGGCCCGTGGGACCTCACGGGAGAGAACGCCAGCAGCCCTTTGCGCCAGATCGTCGCCACCGACCGTGCCTTCTGGCAGTCACTGCGAGGCCGAGTGCTACGCTCGGGTGAGCCGCGCCACGCGCCTTTCGCTTGGAAGGCATTACCAAATGGCGATCAGGAGCTGCGCTGCGAGGCGGGTACATCCGTCGAGGTCTTTCTCGACATCGAGCCTGCCATGTACATCGACTCCGAAACCGGAGAGGTAGGATGTCTCGAGTCGCAGCACCCGATCGACCTCCTGCGCCGCTATTGGCAACAGCCCGCGGTCACTCCGGAGCAGGTCATCGCTGTCAACGAGCAGATTGCGCGCGAGGCCGGTGCGACTCCGTGCCCCACTCTGCAGACGTTCCCAGTCCAGCAACGACCGCTGTCAACCCTCACGGCGCGACTGATCCTGTCTCCGGGTCCCGCGGCGAGCCTTTATTTCGTCTACAACGGTCTTGCCGTCGACAACGGCGCGCTGCAAGACGACCGCGCCACCGTACGCCAGATGCTGGACGGCGTCATATACGAAATTCCGCGGGACCACGACCTCGAGCGGCGGTTGCGCGAGCGGCTCGCACGAGTGCTTCCGGCCACGACGCGCGACCGTGAGGCCTGGTTGCAGTTCATGTTGGATACCCTTCCGGAACTCGAAGCGGACAGGTGGGAAGTCTCGGTGTTGGACGGATTTCCCTATCGCCTCGCCAGGAGCGAGGCCTGGTACGGTGACCTGGAAACCGATCGCCGCCAGGGCTGGTTCGATCTGCGACTCGGCGTGGAGGTGGATGGACGACCGGTCAATCTGCTGCCCGCGCTCGCCCACTACCTGCAGACCTCGCTGGCGGGTGGTCAAGCTTCAATGGCCACGGATACGGCGGCCGCGCCGAGCCTTCCGGAGGGCAACGCCGGCTGCCGCGTGGGCGATCAATGGCTCGTTCTCCTCGAGGACGGGCGCTACCTGCCGATCGCAATCGAGCGCATCCAACGCATCGCCAACACGCTGGTCGAGCTGTTCGACCGGGACGGCCTCAACCGGCGACAGACCGTGTCGTTACCCACGAGCCACACCGGCCGGGTCGCACAGCTTTCCCGCGAATTGAACGGGCCGGTCCTGCGCACGGATGACTGTGCGCTCCGTGCGCTCCTCGATGATCTCGAATCGCCGGGTAGGATCCAACCGCAAGCCGCACCCGCCCAGTTTCGAGCCGAGCTCCGCCCCTACCAGCAAGAGGGGCTCGGCTGGCTGCAGTTCCTGCGGCGACACCGTCTCGGCGGCATCCTCGCCGATGACATGGGCCTGGGAAAGACCGTGCAGACGCTCGCGCATCTCGTGTTGGAGAAGCAGCAGGGGCGCTTGCGCAGGCCCGCGTTCATCGTCGCGCCCGTCAGCACCCTGGGTAACTGGCAGCAGGAGCTGCACCGCTTCGCCCCGGAGCTCAGCGGCCTGGTGCTGCATGGCAGCCGGCGCAGAGAGTCGTTCGCGCTGATCGACAAGGTCGACGTGGTCATCACCGGCTATCCGCTCTTGCAACTCGACAGTGAGACCCTGCTTGCCCGGGACTACTCCGTGGTCATTCTCGATGAGGCGCAGACGATCAAGAACCCGCGCGCCAAAGTATCGGCGATGGCTCGCTCATTGCGCGCCGGGCACCGGCTGGCCCTGACGGGCACGCCCGTCGAGAATCACCTGGGAGAGCTGTGGTCGCTTTTCGATTTCGTGCAGCCCGGCCTGCTGGGCGATGAGCGGCACTTTCAACGGCACTACCGCACTCCCATCGAGAAAGACGGCAACCGCGCGCGCGCGCAGGCTCTCGCGCAGCGAGTCGCGCCGTTCCTCCTGCGCCGCACCAAAGATGCGGTTGCAAAGGATCTCCCGCCCAAGACTGAGATCGTCGAAACCCTCGCGCTGGAGGAGCGGCAACGCGACTTCTATGACGGCATACGCCTCGCGAGCCATCGGCACATACAGGAAGTCGTGCAGCAGCAGGGCCTGGCGCGCAGCCAGATCACGATTCTCGATGCCCTCCTGAAGCTGCGGCAGGCGTGTTGCGACCCGCGCCTGCTGGCGGTGGCCGCGGCAAAGGAGGATGTTCCATCCGCAAAGCTGGAATGGCTCTCGAGCGCGCTTCCGGAGCTCATCTCCGAGGGGCGGCGCGTACTGCTGTTCTCGCAATTCACATCGATGCTGCGGCTCATCGAGGCGGCGGTCACCGCGCTCGGCATACCGTATTGCCTGCTCACCGGTGAGACGCAGAACCGCTCAGAGGTCATCGCACGCTTCCAGTCAGGCGCCGTGCCGTTGTTCCTCATCAGCCTGAAGGCCGGCGGCACCGGCTTGAACCTCACGGCCGCGGACACCGTCATTCATTACGATCCCTGGTGGAATCCTGCCGTGGAGGCGCAAGCGACGGACCGCGCCCATCGCATCGGGCAGGACAAACCCGTATTCGTCTACAAGCTCATCGCGCAAGGCACGGTGGAGGAAAGAATAATGCAGTTGCAGGCCGACAAGCACGCGCTCGCGAGCCGGCTTTATACCGAGGGCAGCGGCACGCCGGCGGCCTGGACCCCGGCTGACATCGAGGCGCTGTTCGCACCGTGACAGCCATGGACAGCTCGTTGCAGTCGCAGGTTGATGCGCAACTCCTGGAGCAGGGAGCGTTCGCGCCGCTCGAGCTGCTTTTCAACTCCGGACGTCTGCTCTACAGCGACTACGAAGGTTGGCGCCGCTGCGAGATCGAGCTTCTCGACAGCGTGCTGATGGGAAACTGCGAGAAGATCAAAGCGGAGCTGGAGCAGGCGGCCCATTACGCCCGCCGCATCGGGCTCGTGGAGCAGCCGCAGGAGTTTTATGCCTGGCATACACAAGCTCCCGATACGGGGGCCGGTGAGCGAGCCCTGCGAATCAGCCTGGATCGCGGGCTGCAGCGCCTCATCGGCAGTCGCTATGTTCGCGCGCAGAGCGTGCCGCAGATGGACCTGTTCTTCGACAATCCCGTCGTTGCCCTGACGAACGGCATCGTGCAGGCGCTGGCAACGCGAAACTTGTCCAACGCTCAGCGGCAGCTCGATCAGCTCTACGCCCAGGCGCCCACTCATTCCGACCTGGCCGCTTTCGACCAGCTATTGGCCGCTCTCGGGCGTTTCGGGCACCCTGCGGGCGCTCCGCGGGAGGAATTGGCCTTCCTTCTCGAGGTCGGTCCAACGGCACGCCGCCTGTTGGGCGCGCAATCCCGCGATCTGCTGTCGCCGTTATGGCTGCAACTCGCGGCCGCGCTGGAAAATACGCCGTTCGACCCCGACGACCCCAACCTGCACCGCAGCTTCCCTCTGGGTCAGGCACAGGACTGGGCGGCCGTGAGCGACTGTGTCCTGCGTGAGCCGCAATGGCAGTGGCACGCGCCGTTGTGTCTGCGTCTGGTCGAGAGCGCATTCAATCGCCGACGCCGCGTCGAGGCGCTGGCCGCATGGTGCCAGCTGTGTTGGCGAGCGCCCACGAGCGCGCCTGCAGCAGTGAGTAAGCTCCGTCACCCTGAGTTGACTGCTCTGTGGCAGCGATTCCTGGATGTCGACTCGGACTTGCAGGATGTCGAGGTACCCGCCCACACCGCGGGGGGAGCGTTTCAATCCAGTCGCACGCCAGCGTCGCCCGACGTAGACGTGCCAGTGTCAGTCCTGACAGAAGCCGATTTTCCGGCGTGGCTCCTCTTGAATGAGCCCGGCCTGGCTCTGCAGCTCACCGAAGACCTGCCGATGAGCGACACGCCCGCCGAACAGCACTACGGCGTCGTGCACCGTTGGCTTCAAGCGCGCCGCGCGCGGCGCCAGAACGACGAACTAGCGCTGCGCAAGACCCTGCAGGCGAGCCACCCTGCTCTGTTTCGCTTACTCAAGGGGTCGATCTGAGAGGCTACGCTTACCGCCGTCGCTACCGCACCGCATGCACTGGAATTCGCGTGGCCTGCCGCACGCGGGAAACGCGTCGGTAGCGCGCGCGCTCCCTGCCGTCCAGGTCATCCCGCAAACACCCCGGCACACCTGACATCGGCGACGGCGTAATCCTCTGACGCTTCCGAATACAACATTGAATTTTTGATCCAGGCGCTTTCCGCACAAAAAGCGAGCCCTGAGGTATTCAACCGCGGCACCCTTTGTCGTACTATGTACCGCAGGATAGTAAAGGGTTTAGCGCGATCAGGATTTCCGCCCATGGCAATGCCTGCTTTGATGTTGGAATTGGAGACACCGGTGGAAGAGCGTGTTGCAAGACTCGAGGCGAACGTCGAGCACATAAGGTCGGATATCTCCGACATGAAAACCGATATTCGACGGCTGAACGACAAGGTCGATGCCGTCGATCAGAAGCTGACCGACAAGATCGACGCTGTCGATCAGAAATTGACCGACAAGATCGACGACGTAGATCGACGGTTGTCCGGAAGAATCGATGGGGTCAAGGACTCCGTGATGAGCCTGGCACTCAACATGGAGAAATCGTTTTCAGCGTTGAAGGTCGGGCGCGCATTCGACAGGGTGTGGTGGTTACTGATGTCCGCAGCACTGCTTGGAATCATGGCTCGGGCGTTCAAATGGATCTAAAGGGGGAATCGACGTACACGCGCGTGCCTGCCTACCCACGAGCCGCATCTACCTCCCGGATCACAGCCACCCTGTCGGGCCGGTCACGGGGACTTGTCGTATCTCCTCCTGCGGGGAACCGACGGGGATTTAGGCAGGCACTTCCTCACGGTTTGCGCGATACACGCAAGCGCTCATTCCCCATGCGCTTGGCCGCATCGGCGAGCACGTCAGCGCCGGTGACGAAGGGCTCTTCACGAATGAGCATGCGAACGTACGTCGCACGCTTCATGCGGGCGTTGTGCGAGCGCCGGGCCAGCACCCGCTCTTCTTCTTCAGTCAGACGAACCGTGAGGATTCCCATAATGATGGGAACTATACAGTGTATGTCTTTTGTATGTCAAAAACCGTGCAATCCGGTAGATCAGCGTCACAGCGACCCAGCCCTCGTTCAAGACCAGGAGGCCGGCCGCATCGCACGAAGTCAGGGGCAACCGGCTTGGTCAGCGAGCGGTCTGGCGAGTGCACATTGGACCCGGAGATCTTCGTATACGATGGGCGCGTCGTCCGGCGTGACCGGAAATACCAGTCTCCATGTGCGCACCGCAGGACGTCGCGACGCCCAGTAGAGTGAGCCGAGCCCTGCGCGAGACACCTCCAGGTTCGAGGTTCCTTCCGGGAGCGATGCACCGATGACCGAAATGTCCTCCACGTCCTGCGAATCTGCAGAAGTCGTGATCGGGTCCGACATGGACACGCTGCGCAGATCGGGTATTCGCAGGTCGAGGGGCGCGTCGGTGCGGGCATCGTCCGCGGCCGCCATGCCGACAGGGAGCAGAAAGGTAGCGGTCAGCACCAGTCGCTGGAGAAGTTTGTTCATGAGCTGCATCCCTTTGGGCGTTGGCCGGGATCGACCGCGATGGATGCAGCGTACGTAAGGTGAGTAGAGGGCGTATTACGGTGTGAAGGAGCAGCATTTCAGACGAAATGCGCAGGCAGATGGCGTGCCGGGTCACAGCGGACCTGGCACGACCGAACGATGGGCGGCAATGGCGCCGCCGGCATTGCTAGGGAGTAGCGGTCCCTTTGAGGCAGCTGCTCATGAACTTCTTGCGGTCATCGCCGCTGAGTCCTTTCGCCTTGGCCTCGGCGTTGCAGCTCTTCATCTTTTGCTGCTGACTGTTGAGGGGCTTGCTGGCGCCCGGATCGGCCGACAGGCAGGTCTTCATGAAGGCCTTGCGATCATCGCCGGTGAGACCCTTGCTCTTCGCCTCGGCATTGCAGGTCGTCATCTTTGTCTGCTGGCTGTTGGCCGCCGCCGCCGGATACACCATCGTTACCGCGGCCAGTACCGCGCCCAGCGTTGCCAGCCAAATTGACCGTCTCATGAGCCCTCCTTTTTATGGATCAGAATTTTGCGGAGCGGACCTATGGTAACCCTCGGGCAAGCCGACGTCCTAAAATGGTGCACCAGGAGCCCGGCCTAGACAGTCCCCGAATTGGTGCGATCCGGCCAAGCACGTTCTCCCAGTGCAGCGCGGCGCTTGCCAGGGGTACGGGCCGTTTGACGTGGGGACGGTGGGGCGTTTGACGCAGGCGGGTTGTCGTGAGGGAATGCGGTCATGCAAACCCATGAGCGGTATTCCAACAGCGGGCGGGACCGGCTCGAGTGAACGCGGTCCCGCAGGCACACCAGCGCGTGGACGGCGAGGCGCGAATCGCATTTCGTCGCGCTTTGGACGGCCGGACGATGCTGGCGGACCTGTATCAGCGCGCGCCGTGCCGTGTCCTGTTTCCCGCCGCCGAGGCGGACGAGCCGGTGCAGGCGGTTCTGCTGACCACGAGCGGCGGGCTGACGGGCGGAGATCGAACACGAGTCGCTGTCGCGATGGGGTCGGACACCCGGGCTACCGTAACCACACAGGCCGCGGAAAAAATCTATCGCGCCCTGCCGGTGGCGGGCGACGCGGTGGTGCAGGTCGAACTGCGCGTGGACGGCGGCGCGTGGGCGGAATGGCTTGCGCAGGAAACGATCCTTTTCGAGGGCTCGCGCCTGCGGCGGCTATTTACCGCGGAGATGTCCGCTACCGGACGGCTTTTGGCGGTGGAAAGCATCGTGTTCGGCCGCACGGCCATGGGCGAGCATTTCGACACGGGTATGCTTCATGATGCGTGGCGCATCCGCCGCGATGGAAAGCTGATCTGGGCCGATGCGCTTCATCTGGAGGGTGACGTGCGGAAACTGCGCGGCATGCCATTCGGATTTGGCACGAGCGTTGCGTGCTCGACAGTGCTTTACGTTGGTGCGGATGCGCCGCGCCAGCTTGGCGAAGCCCGGCGACTGTTGAGTGAATCCAGCCTGCCCGGCGGGGCAACCTCGCTGGACGGAATCATGCTCGTGCGCATAATGGCCGATGACGCTGTCGAGTTGCGCGCGGCCGTGATGAAGCTGATCGCAGGAATCAGGCAGGCCGCGGCATCCTTGCCGGCGCGGCTTCCCCGGGTATGGCACTGCTGAGAGCGCGCACATGAATCTGACTCCCCGCGAAAAGGACAAACTGCTCGTTGCGATGGCGGCGATCGTCGCCCGACGGCGCCTCGAGCGTGGCGTGAAGCTCAACCACCCGGAGGCGGTGGCCCTCATCACCGATGTTGTCGTGGAAGGCGCGCGGGACGGCCTGAGCGTTGCTCACTTGATGCAGGCGGGAGCCCAGGTGCTCACCCGGAACCAGGTCATGGAGGGCGTGCCCGAGATGATTCACGACATCCAGGTCGAGGCGACCTTTCCCGACGGGACGAAGCTCGTCACCGTTCACCAGCCCATCCGCTGAAGCGAGCGCGAGGTCACCCATGATTCCCGGCGAAGTTCTCACGGTCGATGGCGACATCACGCTCAATGAGGGGCGGATCCCGGTGGTCCTGACGGTCGCCAACGCTGGTGATCGCCCCGTGCAGGTGGGCAGCCACTACCATTTCTTCGAGGTCAATCCGGCCCTGGCCTTCAACCGCCCGCTGGCGCGCGGGATGCGCCTCGACATACCGTCTGGTACGGCGATCCGCTTCGAGCCCGGCCAGAGCCGCGACGTACAACTCGTGCCGTACGTGGGTGCGCGCCGCGTGCTCGGATTTCGCGGTGAGATCATGGGCGGGCTCGACACGCCGGACAAGGGGAGTTGACGCTCATGCCGACCACGATTACCCGCCGCGCCTATGCCGCCATGTACGGCCCGACGGTCGGCGACCGTATGCGCCTGGCGGACACGGAGCTTTTCATTCGCGTCGAGGAAGACCGGACGATCTATGGTGAAGAGGTAAAATTCGGCGGCGGCAAAGTCATTCGCGACGGCATGGGCCAAAGTCAGGCCAGTCGGGCCGCCGGAGCCGTGGATACGGTCATCACGAATGCCGTCATCCTCGATCACTGGGGCGTGGTGAAAGCCGATATCGGCATCCGCGACGGCTTCATCACCCGCATCGGCAAGGCCGGTAACCCCGACGTGCAGCCGGGTGTCGACATTGTCATCGGCCCGGGAACCGAAGTGATCGCGGCGGAAGGCAAAATCGTCACGGCCGGCGCAATCGATTCGCACATCCACTTCATCTGCCCGCAGCAGATCGAACATGCGCTGTATGCCGGAGTCACGACCATGCTGGGCGGAGGCACCGGCCCCGCTCACGGCACCCTGGCCACCACCTGCACACCGGGCCCGTGGCATCTTGCCCGCATGTTGGAGTCGGTGGACTCGCTGCCCATGAACCTCGGCTTCTTCGGGAAGGGCAATGCCAGCGAGCCGCGCGCGCTCGAAGAGATGGTCCACGCCGGTGCCTGCGGCCTGAAGCTCCACGAGGACTGGGGCACGACGCCTGCAGCCATCGACTGCTGTCTATCGGTTGCGGACGCCATGGACGTGCAGGTTACTCTGCACACCGACACCCTGAACGAGTCGGGCTTCGTCGAGAGCACCATAGCCGCATTCAAAGGCCGCACCATCCACGCGTTTCATACCGAAGGCGCCGGCGGCGGCCACGCGCCGGACATCATTCGCGTCTGTGGGCTGCCGAACGTCCTGCCCTCGAGCACGAACCCAACGCGACCCTACACGGTCAACACGCTCGACGAGCATCTGGACATGCTGATGGTGTGCCATCACCTCGACCCGCGAATCGCCGAGGACGTCGCGTTCGCCGAAAGCCGGATCCGCAAGGAAACGATCGCCGCCGAGGATATCCTGCACGACCTCGGCGCCTTCTCCATGATGAGCTCCGACAGCCAGGCCATGGGACGGGTCGGCGAGACGCTCATTCGCTGCTGGCAAACGGCCGACAAGATGAAACGTCAGCGCGGTTCACTGGCGCCGGACGCCGAGGGTAGCGACAACTTCCGTGCGCGGCGCTACATCGCCAAATACACGATCAACCCCGCCATCGCTCATGGCATCTCGCGTTACGTGGGCTCGGTCGAAGCGGGCAAGCTTGCCGACCTCGTCGTATGGTCTCCGGCCTTCTTCGCGGTAAAACCGGAGCTCGTCGTCAAAGGTGGCAGCATAGCCGCGGCGCCGATGGGTGATCCGAACGCCAGCATTCCTACACCGCAGCCGATTCACTACCGACCCATGTTCGCCGCCATGGGTAAGGCCGCCGCCCGATCTTCTCTGCTCTTCGTGAGCCGTGCCTTCGTCGAGAACGAGGGGGCGAAGCGTCTCGAGCTCGAGCGATCGCCCGTCGCCGTTGAGAATACCCGCGGCGGAATTGGCAAGCACAGCATGGTGCTCAACTCCGCGACACCTCGCATAGAGGTGAACGCGGAAACCTATGAGGTGCGGGCGGATGGGGAGCTGCTGACGTGCCCGCCAGCCACGGTTTTGCCGATGGCGCAGCGCTATTTCCTTTTCTGAGTCGCCGGGTCACAGAGCCGCCTACCCCAATGTCCTCCCTCATCCGCGCCATTGAAGTCCTGCCGCCCGGAAAATGGCCCGGAGAAACAGCCGTCGACCACGTCGCGCTCACCTATGACGAACGGCATCGGCGCCGGCTGCGTTACGTCGCCTCGGGTGGGACGACCTTTCTGCTGGATCTTCCGCGAGCAGCCGTGCTGCGTGCGGGCGATGGCTTGCGGCTGGAGGATGGAAGAATAGTTGGTGTGGAAGCCTCGCCGGAGCGACTGGTGGAAATCACCGCTGCGGATGCCGGCACGCTCGTGCGGCTGGCCTGGCACATCGGCAATCGACACCTGCCGGCGCAGCTCGAGCCGCATCGTATCTTGATCCGAGAAGATGCGGTCATTGTGAACATGCTGGTTGGTTTGGGAGCTACCGTCACGCCGGTGTTGGCCGCGTTCACACCGGAAGCCGGCGCGTACGACGGCGGCACCGCGCACCATGGTCATCATCATGACGACTGAGTCCGCGCTGTACAGGCTGTTGGCCTGGTCCTCCCCCGGCTACCCGACAGGCGCTTTCAGCTACAGCCATGGCCTCGAATGGGCCGTCGAGACCGGCGCTGTCGGCGACCTCGAGGGACTGCTCGACTACGTCACAGCCGTTCTGTGGCGGGGCGGCGGCTGGGCTGACGCCGTTCTGTTCGCGCACGCATGGCGCGCGGCTTCCGGGGCTGCCGCCGCCCTGGACTCGCAGGCGCCATTGGACTTTCCGGCACTACTGGATTCCCGGGCGTCATCGGACCTGGCGGCCTCATCGGACGCACTGGACGAGCTGGACACAGTGACCCAACTCGCCAGCGCCTTCCGCGGCAGCGCCGAGACCGCCCTCGAGAGCCGCCAGCAGGGCGCCGCATTCCTGGACGTCACCCGCAAGGCGTGGCCCCACCCAAGGCTCGACGCCTTCGCGCAGCGCACTGCCGGCGATGGCACGCCCGTGGCTCACTGCATCGCAGTGGCGGTTGCCTGCGCGGCCCACGGAATTGCCCTTCTGCCGGCCCTCCATTCGTACATGCACGCCGTCGCCGCCAACCTGGTTTCCGCCGGCGCACGACTCATCCCCCTGGGACAAACGCAGGCGCAGATCGCGATCGCGCGACTCTCGCCCACGATCACCGCGATCATCGAGCGCGCCCTGGCGACGAGCCTCGATGACCTCGGCACCGCGGCTCCCGCCGTGGAGCTCTGCTCGATGCGGCACGAAACCCAATACACGAGGCTCTTCCGGTCATGACAGCGCAACCCGCCACCACCTCCAGGACGGTCGGCGCCTCGACGGGGCCTTTGCGGGTCGGTATCGGCGGCCCGGTGGGCTCCGGAAAAACCGCTCTGACCGAGCGCTTGTGCAAGCTCATGTCGAAGTGCTACGACGTCGCCGCCATCACGAATGACATCTACACGAAGGAAGACGCGGAATTCCTGACTCGGGCCGGCGCACTGGCGCCCGAGCGAATCATGGGCGTTGAGACCGGCGGTTGTCCGCATACTGCGATCCGGGAAGATGCGAGCATCAACCTGGCCGCCGTGGCGGACATGACCGCCCGCTTTCCCGGCCTCGAGCTCATCTTCGTCGAAA
>CAZDTG010000015.1:0-45950 GCA_964508005.1 uncultured Steroidobacteraceae bacterium | reverse complement strand
CATCCATGCCGGCACCGTCGTCGGCAAGCTCGAAGGCGATCCGAATTCGGTACAGGGCTTCTACAACGTGCTCCGCGAGGAACACAACCCGGTGGATTTACAGCGTGGAATCTTCTTCGAGCAGGATTGGGCCGGCTTGCGTGGTGTGATGCCGGTGGCCTCCGGCGGCATTCACGCCGGACAGATGCATCAGCTGCTGCACTACCTCGGCGAGGACGTCGTGCTGCAGTTCGGCGGCGGCACCATCGGCCACCCGATGGGAATCGCAGCCGGAGCCGAGGCGAACCGGGTCGCGCTGGAGGCCATGGTGTTGGCCCGCAATGAAGGGCGCGATATCTGGAACGAGGGCCCGGACATCCTGGTCCGGGCGGCCCGCCATTGCGCGCCGCTGCGGGCGGCGCTCGATGTGTGGGGTGAGATCACTTTCAACTACGAGAGCACCGATACACCGGACTTCGTGCCTACCGCGACCGCGGCAGCCTGACACCGGAGGATCACATGAGACTCACACAAGGCACGTTCTCCTTTCTCCCCGACCTGACGGATGAGCAGATCCGCAGCCAGGTGGAGTACTGCCTCGGTCACGGCTGGGCGGTCGCGATCGAGTACACGGACGATCCTCATCCCCGCAATGCGTACTGGGAAATGTTTGGGGTGCCGATGTTCGACATCCGGGATGCTGCCGGCATTCTGACAGAGCTGCGTGCTTGCCGGCAGACCTTCCCCAATCATTACATCAAGGTCAACGCGTTCGACTCGACCCACGGGCGCGAGTCGCTGCGCCTGTCGTTCATCGTCAATCGTCCCGGGAAGGAGCCGGGGTTCACGCTCGAGCGGCAGGAAGGCCCGGGGCGGGTCGTCCGTTACACGACGCACTCTTACGCGGTCGACCGTCCGGAGGGCGAGCGGTATTGACCATTTGAGTGAGATCGCGCTCATGCACGAATAAATCGCGCTGGGCGCGGGCTGATTGGGACCGTGTAAGGGTAGGGGTGCGGGCACGCATGAATGCATCGCTGGATCACACGCCGGCCGTCGGGGACGACGCGGGAGCCTCGTTGGATCTCGCCGCCGCCCTCCGGGACTCGCATGTCATCGAGGTTCTCGACGAGCTCGATCGCGAGTTGGTGGGCCTCGTGCCGGTGAAGAGCCGCATTCGCGACATTGCCGCGTTGTTGCTCATCGATCGGTTGCGCCGCAATCTGGGGTTCAGCGCCGGCGCCCCGTCCCTGCACATGTCGTTCACGGGCAATCCCGGAACGGGCAAGACGACGGTCGCCCTGCGCATGGCGCAGATCCTGCACCGCCTCGGTTATGTGCGCAAAGGCCAGCTGACCGCCGTGACGCGCGACGATCTCGTGGGCCAGTACATAGGCCACACCGCGCCGAAAACCCGTGAAGTACTGAAGCGGGCCATGGGCGGCGTGCTGTTCATCGATGAGGCCTACTACCTCTATCGGCCCGAGAACGAGCGCGACTACGGCCAGGAGGCGATCGAGATTCTCCTGCAGGCGATGGAGAACCAGCGCGAGGATCTCGTCGTCATTGTCGCCGGCTACAAGGACCGGATGGACACCTTCTTTCGCAGCAATCCGGGCCTGTCGTCCCGCATCGCCCATCACATCGATTTTCCCGACTACACCTCGCCGGAGCTGGTCGCCATCGCGAGACTCATGCTCGAGCGCATGCAGTATCGTCTGAGCCCCGCGGCGGATGACGCTCTGCACGAATACGTAGAGCTGCGTAAGGCGCGGCCGCATTTCGCGAATGCGCGCTCGATCCGCAATGCGCTCGATCGGGCCCGTCTCAGGCAGGCGAGCCGCCTGCTCGGGCGCAGCGGGCGGGAGCGGGTCTCCCGGGACGATCTCATCACTCTGGAGGCCGCCGATATCAGGGCAAGCCGCGTCTTCTCGGGTCCGCCGGACCCGGATGCGGCTTAGGGAGGGTGTGTGATGACGAGCGCGGTAAAAACAACAAACACCAAGACACTGACGCGGTTTCTGATCGAGGAGCAGCGGCGCCTGAATGCCGGCGGGAGCAACATTGCCACGGGTAGCTTCACGGCCCTCATCAACGACCTGCGGCTGGCCTGCAAGCGCATCGCAACGCTCATCGGCAAGGGACAACTGGCGAACGCCCTCGGCGATGCGGGCTCGGTCAACGCGCAGGGCGAGACGCAAATGAAGCTCGACGTCATGGCGAACGACATCTTCGTGCGTACGAACGAGTGGGGCGGACAGCTTGCCGGCATGCTTTCGGAGGAGTGTGAGACACCTTACGCGATTCCCGCGGAATATCCGCGCGGCAAATATCTGCTGCTGTTCGATCCGCTCGACGGCTCGTCGAACATCGACGTCAACTGCTCCGTCGGAAGCATTTTCTCCGTGCTGCGCTGCCCCGAGGGCGTCTGCGAGCCCACCGAGAAGGATTTTCTGCAACCCGGTGCGACACAGGTCTGCGCCGGCTACGCGATCTACGGTCCGGCCACCATGCTCGTGCTCACCACCGGCCGCGGCGTGAATGGGTTCACGCTCGACCGCGAGATCGGCGAGTTCATGCTGACGCATCCGGATCTGCGCATAGCGGAGGAGACCGCCGAGTTCGCCATCAACGCATCCAACTCCCGCTATTGGGAGCCGGCAGTCAAGCGCTACGTGAACGAATGCCTGGCGGGCAAGAGCGGCCCCCGGGGCCGTGACTTCAACATGCGTTGGATCGCATCCCTCGTCGCGGAGACGCATCGCATCCTGATGCGCGGCGGCGTGTTCATGTATCCGCGCGACCGCAAGGACCTGACGAAACCCGGGCGGCTGCGCCTGCTCTACGAGGCGAATCCGATCGGCTTCATCGTGGAGCAGGCGGGCGGGCGCGCGAGCACCGGGCATCGTCCGATCCTGGAGGTGCTGCCGGAGAGCGCTCACCAACGGATCAGCTTCGTGTTCGGCGCGCGCGCGGAGGTGGAAAGGATCGAGCGCTATCACCGCGATCACAACGAATTCGAGTTCGACGCCCCGCTGTTCGGAACGCGGGGACTCTTTACGACGAGCCATGTATGAGCGACCCGTGAGGGTAACGCGCAGGCCGCGAAAGCCGCGCCTTTTGTGCGGGGCGCGCAGCCGGGGGCGCCCGGCCCGGGGCGCGCAGCCGCCGGCAAGGAAGCAACGGTTCCGAAAAAAGGGCGGCAGGCCGCTTTTTTCCAATGAGCCCATCGCGGAGGTAGTGTGCAATGTCGGCCAGACATCCAGTGATCGCGGTGACCGGCTCCTCGGGCGCCGGGACGACTTCGGTCAGCAAGACGTTCGAGCAGATATTCCGCCGTGAGCACGTGCGCGCCGCGTTCGTGGAAGGCGACAGCTTCCATCGCTATAACCGGGCGGAGATGAAGGAGCAGATGGCGCGTGCGCTCGAGCGCGGCGATCATCGGTTCAGCCATTTCGGGGCCGAGGCGAATCTCTTCGTCGAGCTCGAGGAGCTCTTCAGCGGCTACGGTGAGACGGGCCGCGGCCGGTTTCGCAGATATCTGCACGATGAGGCGGAGGCGGCCCGCTTCGGGCAGAAGCCCGGAACGTTCACCGACTGGGAAGACATCCCGGCGGAGACGGATCTCCTGTTCTACGAGGGACTGCATGGCGCGGTCGTGACGAATGAGGTCGACGTCGCGCGCCATGTCGATCTGCTCATCGGCGTGACGCCGGTCATCAACCTCGAGTGGATCCAGAAACTGCATCGGGACAAGGCGACGCGCGGATATTCGGCGGAGGCCGTGACGGATGTGATTCTGCGCCGCATGCACGACTACATGAACTACATCTGCCCGCAGTTCTCGCGCACGCACATCAACTTCCAACGCGTGCCGGTCGTCGACACGTCGAACCCGTTCGTGGCGCGGTTCATTCCGGCGCCGGACGAGTCGTTCCTGGTGATCCGCTTCTCGAACCCCCGGGGCATCGACTTTCCCTACCTGCTGTCGATGCTGCACGACTCGTTCATGTCGCGATCCAACACCATCGTGTGCCCGGGCGGCAAGATGGACCTCGCCATGCAGCTCATTTTCACGCCCATGATCTGGCGCCTGCTGGAGTGCAAGAAGGAATCGCAGGCGCGTGGGCTCGTTGGGTTGCACCGGTGACCCCGTTACCCTCACTGAGCGATTCCGAGGCCGCCAGCAGGGTCGGCTCGCCAGGCGCTGCGGGCGTGTCGACCGGCGAGCGGCCGTGGACCTTCGATGCTCTCATCTTCGACGTGGACGGCACGCTTGCCGACACTGAGGAGTTGCATCGGCAGGCGTTCAACGAGGCCTTCTTTGCCTGCGGCATCCGCTGGCGCTGGGGCCCGGCTCTGTACGCCGAGCTGCTGCAGGTCACGGGCGGCAAGGAGCGCATCGCCGATTACATCAGCCGCCAGCAACTCGCGGCCGCCGAGCGAGGACGGCTCCTGCGCCTCATCCCGCAGATCCATGAGGCGAAAACGCGGCTCTACCGGGAGCTCGTGGCGGCCGGTCACCTGCGCCCGCGTGCCGGGGTGGTGCGATTGGTGAGCGCGGCCCGCGCGGCGGGTCTGAAGCTCGCGATCGCCTCGACCACCTCGCCGGAGAATGTGGAATCGCTGCTGTCGGGCTTTGGAGGTGATGCTCCGCACTGGTTCGATGCGATCGCCACAGGCGACGTCGTGGCGAAGAAGAAGCCGGCGCCGGACATCTACAACCTCGCCCTCGAAAAGCTCGGGGTAGCCCCACAGCGTGCGATTGCGATCGAGGACTCGGCGGTCGGTGTCCGCTCAGCCAAGGCCGCGGGTCTGTTTACCGTGGCGACCCCCAGCTTGTGGACCATTGGCCAGAATTTCGGCGCCGCCGATCTGGTTCTGACGTCGCTCGCGGATCCCGAGCGGCCGTTGTATGCGATCGATGAGCTGCGGATCGGAGCCAACTGTCTGGGTCTCGAGCAACTGGCGACGCTGCATTCGGCGGCTTTGCGGATGGAGGAAGCCCATGCCTGATCTGATCCCTGCCTGGCAGTGTGCGTATCAGCGGCTTGCCGTCTGCCCGAACAGGATGCGCCGCGACTCCTCGGTCATCACGGTGGGCTGGGTGTTGATCTCCTTTGCCTTGTCGTAGGCACGGACAGTTGCGGGGCGATCGCGGATAGTCTCGAACCACCGCTTCAGGTGCGGGAAATCCTCCAGCTTCTGGCCCTGCCGCTCATAGGGCACGATCCACGGGTAGGAGGCAATGTCCGCGATCGAATAATCGCCCGCCAGGAATGGGCGGTCCGCAAGCCGCTTGTTCAAAACACCATACAGTCGATTCGTTTCCTTCGTGTAGCGCTCGATGGCGTACGGAATCTTCTCCGGCGCATAACCGCTGAAATGATGATTCTGTCCGGCCATCGGGCCGAGACCTGCCATCTGCCAGAACAGCCACTGGATGACCTCGGCGCGACCGCGCGCGTCGGCGGGCAGGAGCTTGCCGGTCTTCTCGGCCAGATAGAGCAGAATCGCGCCGGACTCGAACAGCGCAAGCGCAGCCCCGCCGCCGTTCGGTGTGTGATCGACGATCGCCGGAATCCGGTTGTTGGCAGCGATCGCGAGAAATGCGGGATCGAACTGCTCGCCCTTGGAGATATTGACCGGAACGATCCGGTAGGGGAGGCCGACCTCCTCGAGAAACATCGTGATCTTGTGGCCGTTCGGGGTGGTCCAGTAATAGAGGTCGATCATGCTGCGCTCCCGCGGGTCTGTAGCAAGCTTGGCACCGCCTTGATCCTGGCGCGAGTGCCCGAAGGAGATAGGCGCCCCCGCCAGCATCACAAGGGGCAGATCATAACGGCAGAGGCCATTTGGGGCTGCGGGTACAGGACAGGCTGGGGCAGCAGAGCCGTTCTATACGCGGTCATTCTGCCGCGGCGATATTCCTGGATCGGCACACTGCCTGCTGGTGACGCCATCATGAAAATCACCGTCTGCCAGCTTCATGACGGACGCGAGGCCTTTGCGGCAGACTGGAATGGTCTCGTGGAGCATGTGAGCGCGCAACGCAGCGATCTCGTGCTGTTGCCCGAGATGCCGTTCTTCCCGTGGTTTCCGACTCCCCGCGAGTTCGACCCGGCCGTCTGGCGCGCCGCGCTGGCCGCGCATGACGCTTGGGAGAAGCGCCTTTCCGAGCTGACGCCCGCCATGGTGCTCGGCACGCGCCCGGTGGACTTCGGCAGCAAGCGATATAGCGCCGGCTTCATGTGGAACGAGCAGGAGGGCATCGTCGAGACGATCCACGTGAAGAGCTGCCTCTCCCATCAGGAGGGCTTTTGGGAAACGACCTGGTATGAGCGTGCGCTACCCGACTTCGAGTCGGCCACCGTGGGCCCGGTTCGGGTGGGCATGCTCATCGGGCTCGAGCTGTGGATACCGGGGCAGGCGCGTTGGTACGGCGACGACGGCGTGCACTTCATCGCCGTACCGAGAGTGGATTTCTCGACAGACCCGGAAGCCGCCAAATTGAGCAACAACGAATGGCTCGAGGGCGGCCGCACCGCCGCGATCGACGCGGGAACGTATTGCATCTCCTCCAGCCGCAGCGCGCACGACCGTTTCTTTCGCGGCATGGGTTGGATTCTCACGCCGGATGGCTTGCCACTCGCGACCACCTCGGGCGAGGAGCCGTTCGTCTCGGCCGAGGTTGATCTCGCCGCGGCGCCAAGGCACGCGCGGGTCTCGAGCCCGATGCACGCATAGCAAGGAGCCGGTCCGCGCGCGTTGGTCCAACGAGAGCGCTCAGCTGGGCTTGGTTCCCGGCACGCCCGCCGTGCTGCTGCCCGCCCTCGTATCCGCCTTGCCGGGCGGCTTCTGCTTGCCGCCATTGCCCGAGGCGTTCTGCACCTCATCCGCGAAATACAGCGGGCGAGCGCCTTCACCCGTCGAGGGTTGCACCGCGAATAGCAGATCGGCCATCTCATCCGCGTGCTCTTCTTCCTTGGCCAGGATTTCCTCCATCATGATGCGCGAGGTCGGATCGCGGTCGCCGAAGAAGCGGATGATCTCGCGATAGGTCTCAATGGCGATGCGCTCCGCGATGAGGTCTTCGCGGATCATGTCGGCGAGCGACGTGCCTTCGCGGTACTCGCTGTGGCTGTGTTCCAAGAGTACCGCGGGATTCATTTCCGGCTTGCCCCCGAGCTGCTTGATGCGCTCCGCAATGCGCTCAGCGTGTTCCTGCTCTTCCGCGGCATGCTCCTTGAACTCCGCCTTGACGGCCTGGGAGTGGATGCCTGTGGCCATGAAGTAATGGAAACTGTAGCGCAGCACGCAGACGATCTCGGTCGCAAGCGCTTCGTTCAGGATGCCGATCGCCTGCTTGCGGTCGAGCTTGTAATCCTCGGTGACCGCTCCCTCGGTGATCTGCTGGCGCGCACGGTCGCGGATCTTCTCAATCTGCGTCAAATGGCTCATGGGGTCCTCCATCGCAAGCTTTGCTTACTCAACAGCGGTTTAGTGCGGCCCTTTGCGGGCCGCACGCATATATCAACGCGTACTACAGGCTCCGAGGGCTGAGCAGCAAATGGCGCGCCCGCCTCAGCGCCGGGCGTGAGCCTCGACCAGTGTCGAGCGCCGCAGCCCGACCCGCTCCAGCGTGGCGCGCGAGGCGCGCCAATGATACAAAACGCCTCATGCCAGAAGCTTTATCGCAGTCCGAGGTTGTCTCACGCCTGACCGACGCCGGGTTTACATTCCTGTCCGCGGTGGACGCGACAGAGGTCTTTCACATCGACCTGGCGCAGCTAAATGCCCTGCGCGATGCCTGGTCCCGACTCCCGCGTGATGTCTATCTTCGCGATGGGGGCTCGTACCGTTCGCGGCGGCATAGCTGCTTCGTGCAGACTTTTTCGTCGGGAGTGCTGTCCGCCGTGCCGCGCAGGCCTCACTGGCAGCCCACGTCGTATAACGCCCTTCACGGAGGGCTGGAGCGCTGGTTCGACCCCATCGAGCCGGAGGTCCTGACCGCTCCGGTCTGGGGGAAGCTGGTGGCCGGCATCGGATCGGTTTTCGCGCGCGTCCGGCCTGTCGACCAGTGGTTTATCGAAGCCCATCAGTTCCGCATCGACACGGCCAATGGCATCGGTCGCCCGACGCCCGAAGGTGCGCATCGCGACGGGGTGGATTTCGTAGCCGTCATCCTCGCCGGCCGCCGTAACGTTCGCGGTGGCGAAACCCATGTCTTCGACGCCTCGGGCCCCTCCGGCGTACGCTTCACGATGCAGGAGCCGTGGTCCATGCTCCTGATGGACGACGCCCGCGTAATCCACGAAACCACTCCCATCCAACCCGACACCCAACAAGGCATCCGCGACACGCTCGTCCTCACCTATCGCGCCAAGGGCTTCCAGGCTCCGGAGTGAGTTTGGCGCGACACGCTCACCCCGCAGCACGCAAGCCAACAGCGCGAGCCGCGAACGCCACGTCGCATACGTCCGGCTCCCCAGTTCACGAGCGTGTCGAGCGAGGGCTCGGGGAATTTGCGGATGCGGGGAGTCGCGCTGCCCCCATCCGAACCCCGCCCCCGTGGGCGGGGTTTGCTTTTAGCGCGGGTGTTACTACGCACCTGACCAAAACTCAGTAATCTCAGCAACTTACGGGCGGCTAAAACGGGCGGTCCGACGAAATCATCTCGGTATTGTTAAATATCCCGCTTTTGCAGCTCGAGCTCGCGGCGAGCGAGCCCGGTCCGAGGACTGGCAGGCGCTGTACCGCCTCGAGCAGCGCCTGCGGGCCTGCGGGTGCTCTCCTGCAAATCTGCCGTTCGGCCACCGCGGTAGACGGTGCCACGGTAAAATCAAAACCCAAAAGAGCAGAAGCCATAGCACCGCTTCCGCTGAAGTTTTGTAAGCCACTGATTTCACGAAAATAGCAGCCAAAACAAGGAAGCTGCAACGAAGTGGCTTGACCTGGCTAAATCGGTCCCTATACTGAATTCCCAAGATCTGCCATGAGCGAGTGCAAAAGGCAGTGCCGCCCGGTTCGTCGGGTCCCACCTGGAGTGGGAGTTCGCGCAAAACGCGATAGAGAGCCTCGCATGCGACGGTCACCCCTGCGGTGGCCGTTGTCCTTTCTGGTGCCAGCTTTTCCCGTAAGTGTGTCACCGCCCTTGATACGCCTTCCTGAGCAGAGTGGCAAAGCGCACCTTGCCCGCCTTTGCAAGGCGATGAGTGAGGCGGCACGCTAGCCGGCGCTTCGGAGACTCACGCCCGACTCAGGGCTGGGTGCGATCCGCAGCCGAAGGCTGCCCGTCGATCCACGTTTCGAGCACGTTGAGAGCCTCATCGGCGAGCACGAGGTTGGCGCGGTAGCCGGGGTGGATGCGGCCGGTGTCGTGGGCGAGGCCGAGGAACTCGGCGGGATACCGGCTCGCCATTCGGACCGCTTCGGGTAGCGGAAGCTGCAGGAGCTCCACGGCATTGCGAACGCAGCCCGCCATGTCGATGTTGGATCCCGCGAGCCGGCCATCCTCATCGATACAAACGTTGCCGGCAACGGTGATCGTCCGCCCCTGGAGGTCAAAAGAAGAGGCGTTGGTGCCGACGCTCGGCATGGCATCCGTCACGAGCATGAAACGGCTATGCGGCTTGCAGCGCAGGGCGATACGCAACACCACGGGATCGGTGTGCCCGCCGTCCACGATGATACCGCACCAGCTGTTGCGGTCGTCGAGCGCCGCCCCGACCACGCCTGGCTCACGACCGGTGAGCTGCGACATTGCGTTGAAAAGATGCGTAAACCCGGTGAGGCCATGACGCAGCGCGGTGGCGATCTCCGCGTAAGTCGCGTTCGTATGTCCCGCAGAGACAACCACCCCCGCGCTGACGAGATTCTGGATGATGTCCGGCGTCGTCATTTCCGGAGCGAGCGTGACGAGCGTTTTGCCGCCCCGGAGCGACGTGAGTAAGCCAACGGCGCTCGTGTCGAGCTCGCGGAGCTTCGCGGGATCGTGCACGCCCTTGCGTGCGACGTTGAGGAAAGGTCCCTCGATGTGAATGCCGAGCACGCCCGGTACGCCCGCCTGGATCGCGCCCTGAACGGCGGCGATGGCGCGGGCGACGACATCGAGATCCGCGCTGATGAGAGTGGGCAGAAACCCGGTAGTGCCGAATTTCCGGTGTGCGCGCCCGATCGCACGGATGGTCTCGACGTTCGGAGCATCGTTGAAGAGCACGCCGCCGCCGCCGTTCACCTGTGAGTCGATGAATCCGGGCAGCAGCAGGTGGCCGCCGAGATCGTGGCGCTGCGCCGCCTGGCAGCGCGGATCGGATTCCGCCACCACATCGAGGATGCGTTGCCCCTCGATGAGCACGCAGCGGCCGTCGATCAGGCCATCATCTCCCAACACCCGCCCGTTCACCAGCGCGACAGCCATCAAACAGTCTCGGTCACTTTGTTGAGATACGGCGGCTGATCGGGGTTGCGCCCGCGAGCCAGGGCGAGTGCGTTCACCATGCGATAGAAACTCTGCGCGATGAGCATGGGCTCGAGCACCGGGTCCGCGGCCAGCGTAGGCAGGAGCGCCGCGCGCGGGACCTTCGGTCCGGCCAGCATGACATCGGCGTGCCGCGCCGCCAGCTCTGTCGCAAGCGATTCGACCCCGGCGCGGGTTTCATCGTTCTGCGCGAACATCAGGACGGGAAAGCCGGTGCGTATGAGCGCCATGGGGCCGTGCCGTACCTCTGCCGAGCTCACCGCTTCGGCGTGCAGCCCGCATGTTTCCTTGAACTTGAGCGCCGCCTCCTGTGCGACACCGAGCCCGAGTCCGCGACCGATCACGTAGAGATCGGCAGCCACGCGCAAGCGCGTGACCGCGGGGCTCCAATCCAACTGCCACGCCCGCTCCAACAACGCGGGTGCGCCCGCGAGCGCTTCGAGAAGCTGTGCGTCGCGAGCCCAGCTGCCTACGAGTTGGACGATTGCGGAGAGCGAGGCGATGTACGACTTCGTCGCTGCAACACTGCGCTCGATGCCGGCGCACAGCGGGACTGTGAAATCCGCAGCCTGCGCCAGGGGAGAGGATTCGGCGTTGACGAGCGCAACGACCAGCGCACCCGCCTGCTTGGCCGCGCGCACGGTAGCGAGCAGGTCCGGGCTCGCGCCCGACTGGGAGATCGCGACAAATACCGCGCCCGCAAGATTCGGTGTCGCCTCGTAGACGGAGCTCACCGACGGCGCGGCCGACGATGTCAGGATATTGAGCCGGGTCTCGATGAGGTATTTGGCAAACGTCGCCGCATGATCGGAGCTGCCCCGCGCGCAAGTCACCACGGCACGCGGGGCGAGTTGCCGAAGCCGCTCGCCCAGGCGCTCGAACCGTCCGGAGTTCGCCGTGAGCTGCTGCCGCACGACCTCGGGCGCCTGCTCCGCCTCGCAGTACATCTGCGTTGAGTTCTCGGGAGGATTCACGATGAGATGCTGAGCTCGGCGACGAAATCATAGATGTCGCCGCGATAATACGACTGCGTGAATTCGGCGGCGCGCCCATCTTTGAGAAAGCCGAGTCGCTCCACCAGCAGCCCGGCATCCTTCTCTTTAGCGTGCAGAAGCTCCGCCTGTTCTGCCGTGAACAACACCGCGCGCAGGCGTTGCAACGCGCGCACCGGCCGGCTGCCCGCCCGCTCCAGCGCCTCATACAAGGACGATTCGACAGCATCGAGCGAAGGCAGGCACGAAGCGAGCACCGTCGCGTACTCGATCGCCATCGGCGCATCGTCGGCGAAGCGAATGCGGTGAAAACGGTAAACAGGAGTGCCGGGACTCGAGCGCAACGTCAACGATTCCTCGGGTGTCACCGTCCCGGCGGAGCGGCGCAGCCAGACACTGCGTGGATTGCGCCCGCGGGCCCGCATGTCTTCCGAAAACGAGGTGAGCTTCGAGAAGTTCTTTTCAACACGCGCGCACACGAACGTTCCGGAGCCCTGGCGCCGCACGAGCATGCCTTCGTGCACGAGCCCGTCGATCGCCTTGCGCACCGTGATGCGCGATACCGAGAACTCACTCGCGAGATCGCGCTCCGGCGGCAATGCGTCGTCGGGGCTGAGGATGCGGCTCTCGATCGCCTGGCGCAGCGCGCGTTGCAGCTGCTGGTAGAGGGGGAGGCTGCTCGACTCATCGAGCCGGCCCACGGCCTGGGAAAGAGGCGTCGAGGTCATTTTCCAGCCTGTCGGAGAGCGACTCTCATATTACCAATATCATACCAGTATGTTGCAGGCAGCATACACAGTTAATTGTGAAGCGTTGATTACCAAGGAGAAATGGATCGAAGGACAAATTGGTCCCTACGGGTATAGCATTCACGCACAAGTGGTATTATATTGGCACGTAACTGGTCCCAGGCATAGTATGCCCGCGTAGCGCTCCAAAGAAAGAACGCACGGTCTCGCGGGATGAGGCACAAGCGTGGGTGGGTGCGCATCGACTAATGACAACATCAGGGGTAATCGGTACATGAGAATCGCAAGGTCGACGTTGATTGGAACCGCGGTAGCGTGGGCTCTGTTCGGGCAGAACTCCTACGCCGATGCCCCGGAAGGTCCGTCGCCGACAACGAGCGACCAGGGCAGCGCCAACATGGAAGAGGTCGTTGTGAGCGGCATCCGCGCCTCCGAGGAGCGCTCACTGGAAGCCAAGCGCGCCGCGGTCAGTGTCGAGGATGTGGTGACTGCCGAGGATATCGGCAAGATGCCCGACAAGAATGTCGCCGATACGCTGAGCCGTGTCCCCGGTATCACGACCAGCTCCGCCAGCGCGAATGAAGGCGGTTTTGACGAGAACGACAGGGTCAGCATGCGGGGTACCAACCCCAGCCTGACGCAAACATTGGTCAACGGGCACGGTATTGCCGCCGGCGACTGGTTTGTGCTCGATCAGGTCCAGCAGGTCGGCCGCAGCGTGAGCTACACCCTGCTGCCCTCTGAGCTCGTCAGCAAGGTGGTCGTCCACAAGAGCTCCCAGGCTTCGCTGGTGGAGGGCGGAGTCGCCGGGTCGATCGATATCATCACGCGCAAGCCGCTGGATTTCAGCAAGCCGCTGACTCTGCAGGCTTCGGCCGGCGCGGTGTATGCGGCGCTGCCGTCGAAGACCGACCCGCAGTTCAGCGCGTTGGGAAATTGGAAGAACGAAGACGGGAACTTCGGCGTGCTGGTGCAGGGCTTCTATGAGGCGCGCCACCTGAGACGCGACGGCGTCGAGCTGCTGGGTTACGAGCAGATCGCGCCAGATTTGCCGAATAAGCCGAGCCCGATAGCCGCCGCGCATCCCGATCTGGCGAACGTGTGGTACCCGAAGGATATCGGTGCTGCGCTCTTCGAGCAGAAACGTGTGCGCAAGGGCGGTCTCGTCGACGTGGAGCTCAAGCCCAGCGACGCTCTGACGTTCGATCTCTCGGGGTTCTTCTCCAAGCTGGATGCCTCCAACTACAACCGCAACTACCTCGAGTGGCTCACGCACTTCGTGAACCTCGGCCAGGGCCAGGCGCCCGATCCCGGCTATGTCGTCACCAACGGCACTCTCACCAAGGCCAATTTCTCGCCGGTGCCGGGCACGATTTATGGCGTCTACGATCAGATCTCGCGGCCGGATGAGAGCGCGACCGCCGGCTTCGTCAACCTCGACGGCCAATGGCGCGCCAGCGACGCTTTGACGTTCTTCGGCCAGATTGGCACTTCCCAGGGCGACGGCAAGACACCCACTCAGAACGTGTCGGAGACGAACCCTGGCGTGGGCACCGGCGCCGGATATGCATTGCACGGCGTCGGCTCAGGTCCCGATTTCAACCTCGGGGCGCAGAACAACACGACCCCTTTCCCCAATGGGGTGCCGGTCACGTTCGGCTGGATCTTCGGCGCGCAGAACGTCGATGTGAAGGACAAGGAGACCTGGGGCAAGCTCGACAGTGATTTCGCGATTGCCGACAGCTCGTGGACGGATCTGAAATTCGGCGCGCGCTTCCAGCTGCACGACCGCTCCTCCAGCAATGCGATCGCGCAGGGGCCGACATTCAGCGGTCCGAACGGTGGCGGCGTCAGCACCGCAAACTACCCGACCACGTTTTCCCATTATCCGAGCGACTTCAACAGCTTTGGCGGGATGATTCCGTCGAACATCTGGTACTGGACGCCCGCGCAGCTCGCGGCCTACAACGGGCCGGGGCTCGTGCAGCGCGATCTATTGAAGCGCGAATACTATCAGTATCTGTTCGGCATCAAGGAGAAGGACTATGCCGGCTATGTCCAGGCCAACTTCAAGGGCTCGAACTGGGCGGCCGACATCGGCGTGCGTTACGTCCGGACGGATGAGCACGTCGTTACGTTCACCCAGGTGGATCCGCTCACGCCCGGTGCGATCACGACCTCGCTGTTCGGGCCGTTCATCGGGATTCCGGTCGACCACAGCTACAATGACATTCTGCCGAGCGCGAATCTCAAGTTCGACCTGACTCAGGACCTGGTGGCCCGGTTCGCGGTCGCGCAGACGATGACCCGTCCCGACTATTCGGCACTGGCGGGATTTACCGATCTGTCACCGCCGGGGGCGGCACAGGTCCCGGGCCAACCGCCGCCGGTCGGCAGTGGTTCGGGCGGCAATCCGGACCTGAAACCGATCCGCTCCAGCAACTTCGACGCCGGTCTCGAATGGTACTTCGCGAAGCGCTCACTGTTGTCCGCCACCTTGTTCTACATGGATTTGCGCAACTATGTCGGCTTCGGCAGCGCGACCAGGAGCTACCTGACGTACAGCAGCGTATTTAAACAGGGAGCTCAGGTGCCCTACCTGCTGACGGTGCCGGTGAACGCCAAGGGCCGGGTGGGGGGCGCCGAGTTCGCCTACCAGCAGGCGCTGAATGACTACTTCGGCCTTGCCGCCAACTATACGTATGCCGACGGCAAGCAGACTTCGCAGGTCAGCCCCAACCCCGATGGCACCCCTGGCGACGATCGTCTCGTGGGCACGTCGAAGAATACCTACAACGTCAGCGGGTATTTCGAGAACAAGCAGTTCAGTGCGCGCGTCGCGTATACGTACCGATCGGCGTTCTTCAGCGGTCTCGACCGCAGCACCGCCTTCTCGCAGGACGCGATCGGCAGCCTGACGGCGTCGCTCCAATACGCTTTCACCGACATGATCTCGTTGACTCTGGACGGCGAGAATCTGAACAATCCCACACTCAAGTACTACGCGCTCAACAAGGACCAGCCGCGCGCGTTCTACAGGAACGGTGCGCAGTACTACCTGAATCTGCGAGCGAAGTTTTGAAGCGGGTTCCGAAGCCGCCAGGCTTCGGGTCGATCGAACCGGGTGCGCGGCAAGGGTGTAGCCTGCCGCGCACCCGGGTCACCATCGACGGGGTCACCCATGACGACCGCCACGCTATTTAATTGCTCTTACCGTCCGAACACCGGCAGGAAACCGGGTGGCGGGCCTGCCGCCGTGCGTCGGATCGTCATTGTCGGAGGGGGATCCGCGGGCTGGATGACGGCGCTGACCTTCGCGCGCTCCCTGATCGAGCGGGGTGTGGAGATCACGGTCGTCGAATCGCCGACGGTTCCGATCATCGGAGTAGGAGAAGGGTCGACGCCGTGGCTGCGCGGGTTCTTTGACGGCCTCGACGTCGAGGAGGCGGAATGGATGCCGGCGTGCCACGCCACCTACAAGTGCGGCATCACTTTCGACGGCTGGTCGACCAAGCCCGGCTTCGAGCGTTACTTCCATCCCTTCGCATCGATGCTGGACAACCTGACCCTGACGCAGTTCGTCCATAACGTCGAGGCACGCATCAACGGGGCGAACGTGTACGCCCACCCGGATCGCTTCTTCATCGCCGCGCGCCTGGCGGCCGGGCAGCGCGCTCCGAAGGCAGTTGACAATTTCCCATTCGACATCTGGCACGGGTACCACTTCGATTCGGTGTTGCTCGGGCAGTTCCTCCACCGCAAGGCGCTCGAGCGCGGCGTTCGCTACAGGAGCTGCCATGTGACGCACGCGACGCTCGATGCCGCCGGCGCGATCGCCTCGGTCGGCACGAAGGAGGGCGAGACGCTCGAAGCCGATCTGTTCGTCGACTGTACCGGCTTTGCGGGCCTGCTGATCGACAAGGCTCTGCAGACGCCGTTCGTCAGCTTCGCAAGCAATCTGTTCAACGATGCGGCCGTGGCGATTGCCTCGCCGATCGGCGCGTCGATTCCCTCCGAGACCGTCTCCACCGCTCTCGAGCACGGCTGGGCGTGGAAGATTCCACTCACCAGCCGCTACGGGAATGGCTATGTCTACAGCACGCAATTCTGCTCCCCGGACGATGCGGAAACCGAGTTGCGGCGACACCTCGGTTTCCTGGAATCGGATGCGCCGGCGCGGCATCTGAAGATGAAGATCGGGCGAGTGACCCAGCACTGGAACAAGAACTGCCTGGCGGTGGGACTCTCGCAAGGATTCATCGAGCCGCTGGAGGCGACGGCACTCCTGTTCATCCAGCAGACGGCGGCGACGTTCGTCGAATTCCTGGAACAGGGGGACCTCGGCGAGGAAGCCCACAACCGCTTCAACCAGCGTGTGAATGATCACTTCGAGGGCACCCGCGACTACATCGTGACGCATTACAAGACGAATACGCGCCGCGACACCGAGTATTGGCGGGCCAACGCCGCCAATCTCAATCTGTCGGATGACTTGAAGAAGCTCTACTCGGCATGGATGGCCGGAAAGAGCATCGCCGGCGGCGTGCGCCAGCAGGTGATCGGCAGGGGGTATCCTGTGTTCTCGTGGTATTCGATCATGGCGGGCATGGGAATTTTCCCCGATCCGGATAGCCTGCGGCCGCCCGCACCACAGGAGGCGCGCTACAGCATGACCGAGATCGACAACCTCCTGGATCGGAGCGTGGTCAACTATCCGGACCACCGGGACGCGCTCGCGCGCATCGCGCCGCGGCGGACCGACGACTCCCTCCAGATCTACTTCTGGTAGATACTGTCTCGTCGTACGCCGCCTCCGAGTTCCTCATGCATCAGTCCCTGACACCCATCCGCGAGTTTCCGAGCTCGGATGACGATACGATCCGGCGTGAGGTCATTGACTCCGGGCGGCCAGCGGTCCTGAGAGGACTCGTCAGTGCCTGGCCGGCCGTGAATATCAAGTCGCCTCATGCCGTGGTGGAGTATCTGCGTCGCTTCGACAGCGGCAGTCCGGTCGACGCCATCATGACAGCGCCCGAGGTCGGCGGCAGAGTCTTCTACGACCAGGCGATGAATGGGTTCAATTTCGTGCGCAACCGGCTCCCGATTACCGCGGTCGCGGAGCAAGTGCTGCGCTATTCCGCTTTTGTGCGCGCGCCGGCGGTTGCCGCGCAGAGTGCGCTGATTCGAGACTGTCTGCCGGGTTTTTCAGCAGCGAACGCCCTGACCGTCATCGACGACAGCATCCTGCCCCGCATCTGGCTCGGCAATGCGATCACCACTCCGACGCACCTGGATGAGTGGAACAACATCGGCTGCGTGGTGAGTGGGCGGCGTCGATTCACTCTCTTTCCACCCGAGCAGATCGCGAACCTCTATATCGGGCCGCTGGACTTCGCGCCCACCGGCGCACCGATGAGCCTGGTATCGCTGCACGAGCCGGATCTGACGCGCTTTCCGAAGTTTCGCGACGCACTCGCGGCGGCGGTCAGCGCCGAGCTGGGGCCGGGAGATGCGATCTTCATACCGCCCTTGTGGTGGCACCACGTCGAGTCGCTGGAGCCCTTCAACGTGCTGGTCAACTACTGGTGGCACGCGGCGGGTGGCACGGCGATCGGAACTGACTCGGCTTTCGACACCCTGATTCACGCCATACTGAACCTGAGGACCCTGCCACCCTCCGCACGCGATGCGTGGCGCGCAATCTTCGAACATTACGTATTCGGGACCCAGGTCGGCGTCATGGAGCACATCCCTGTACAGCGGCACGGCGTGCTCGGCAACCTCTCAGCAGCCGACGTCGCTCGAGTGCGGACCTATCTCGCGGAACGCCTCCAGAAATGCAAGTAACGTCACTCGTAGCCGTCAGACATCATCGGCCGCAGGCGCGACAGGTAGGGCCTCAGATGCTGCGCGTAGCGCCGGTGCCGGTTGAGCGAGCGATCGTTGAGGCTCTCCCGTGTCTGCGCTCCACCCGGTGTAGGCGCACGGCGCGGTTGTTCGGGGAAGCGCAGGCACGCTTCCTCGAACGGCAACCCGAGGTAGTCGAGGAGGCCGCGGGTCTGGCCGGCCGGATCGGCCACCAGCGCCTCGTATTTCACGACGTAGTCCCCGAGATCCAGCTCGCGGCGATAATGCTCGAACAGGTCGAACACCGCCGCCAGGTGATGAGTCGCATCCTCGATCCGATAACCGCAGTTGAAGCCGTGCGTCACGGTGTTCGACATCATCGACACGCAGACATCGAGCGGATGACGGGTCACGCGGATGATTTTCGCTTCGGGGAAAGCCATCTTCAGCAGCGGCAGATACACTTCGTTGAAGGGTGTCTTGTCGGTGAAGAACGCGTTGCCGCCGTCTGTCAGCCCGTAACTCTCGGCGCGAGCCAGGTAATAATCGCGCAACAGTGTCGCGGCGTAGCGCTGGTCCGCGGTCCAGCTCTGCGCGAGGCTCTCCGGAAAAGGCTGGGACGCGGGCAGCACGCCGGCGGCGATCTTGGGAAGCTCTCCGAGAAAGGCGAGCGCGCCGCCTGCGGCTACACTGGAATGGCCGCAAACGATCCGCTCGACGAGGCCCGCGCCCGAGCGCGGCCAGCCCAGGATGAAAATCGGCTGCGGGACATCCGCTCGCCGCTTCGCGCGCGGCAGCCTGTCCAGGTTTTCCCGCGTGAAGAACTGCTTGAGCTTGCCGAACAACCCCTCCACCGCGTCGGCCTTGTATTGCAGATCCCCGCCCTCGCTGGCGAGCTTGCGCTTGCCGGCGACGAAGTCCTGCCACGCTTCGTCATGGCGCCCCATGCGTTCGTGGATTCGCCCGCGCGCGAGCTGTCCCTCACCGCTGAGAGTTTTGGCGGCATTGAGAATGGCCAGCGCCTCGTCATTGCGGGCGGCCTGCGCCAGATAGTTGGAGCGCAGGAGGCTGACTTCTCCCGCGGGAGAGACTGCTTCAGCTCTGTCGAGAAGCTCTGCCGCGCGAGCGAGATCGCCGCGCGCCGCACACGAAGCCGACCACGACACGAGCGTTTTCATATCGCTCGGGGAGAGCTCGTGCGCGCCCGCGAAATAGCCTTCCGCTTCCTCCGGGCGTCCTTGTTTGGCGAGATTGTCGGCGAGATCCGTGAGGAAGGGCGCCTGAGGCTCGGTGAGCTGCAGCGCGCGTCGCAGATGCCATTCCCCCGCCGTCAACTCCCCCTCGCCCGATATGATCTGACCGAACAGGTGGTGAGCGTGTGCGTTACCGGGATTCGCACGCAAGGCTGCACGCGCCACCTGCTCGGCGTCCGCTATCTTGCCGTGGGCCATGAGAAGCTGGATCAGCTCTTTATGAGCCCAGTCGGCGCGCGAGTTGATAGCGATGACGGTGCCGAGCGTACGGGCCGCTTCTCCCACTTGCCCCCGGTGCTTCTGAATGCGGTAGCGCACCTCGAGGGCATTGATGTCGCGGCCGGCGGTGCGCAGCCGCTCTTCCACTGCCTGCTCGGCAGTTTTGATCTCGCTGCGCGCGAACGCTTCGCGGGCGCGAAGCACCAGGGGATGAGCCGAATCAGCCATGAGCGGAGCCTCGAATAGGTGGACAGACCTCAGTACGGGGGCCCGCTATGGTGCCTGCTTCACGCCCGCTTGTTTAGCGCAATTTCGGCAGCCCGCCTGCCCAACTCGAAGCGCGTCGCGGACGCCTTGCGCATGCTGCCATGGGTACTCGCTTGCGCCATTGCCACCGCCGCGAATGGGACCGGTATCTCCGAGCGCATCGATGTCATTCCGGCGCCGGCCACGCTCGCGTCTCGCGAGGGAGTTTTCGAAGTCCGCGCGGACACCCGGATCTCCGTGCCGCGGGACTCAAGGGTCGCGGGGATCGCGCGCTACTTTGTGGATCTGCTCGATAAGACCCGCGGCATGCGGCTGCGAGTTGAGGAAACCCCAGGCCTCGACCTACCCGAGCATGCCGTGGTGTTCCGTCTCCGCCCGGCGGAGCCTGGTGCAAACCCGGAGGGCTATGCCATAGAGGTATCTTCGCGGCGGATTATCGTCTCCGCTGGCGACTCGCGCGGACTGTTCTATGGCGCGGTTACGCTGTGGCAACTCTGCACTTCCGGGACTTCCGACAGCGGCCGCATCACGCTGCGAGCGGTCCATATCAGCGACAGCCCGCGATTCATCTGGCGCGGACTGATGCTCGATTCCGCCCGCCACTACCAGTCGCCGGCATTCATCGTGCAGTTCATCGACTGGATGGCGTTGCACAAGCTCAATGTGTTGCATTGGCATCTGACGGACGATCAGGGCTGGCGCCTCGAGATCAAGCGGTATCCGCGCCTCACCGAAGTTGGCGCATGGCGTGTCCCTGCCGGGGCGGCCGCGGCAGCCGACATCGATCCGGCGACGGGGCGTCCCCGGCTCTATGGAGGTTTTTATTCGCAGGAGGACGTGCGCCGCATCGTGGCTCATGCGGCTGAGCGCAACGTCACGATCGTGCCGGAGATCGACATGCCCGGCCACGCGACCGCCGCGATCGTCGCGTACCCGCAGCTGGGTGTGACGGATCGTCCGCCGGCAGCGGTGCCTGCCGACTGGGGTGTTTATTCGAACCTCTATAACGTCGAAGACGGGACATTCACGTTTCTGGAGAATGTTCTCGACGAAGTGTTTGCCCTGTTCCCAAGCGAATATGTTCACGTCGGCGGCGACGAGGCCGTGAAAGACCAGTGGAAGGCGTCAACGCGAGTGCAGGCGCGCATGCGTGAGTTGCACGTCGCCGACGAGCAGGCGCTGCAGAGCTACTTCGTACAGCGCATCGGCAAGTACCTGAGCGCGCACGGACGCCGGCTCATCGGTTGGGATGAGATTTTGGAAGGGGGTCTTGCTCAAAATGCCACCGTGATGTCCTGGCGCGGACTGGATGGCGCGGTCGCGGCAGTGGCGGCAGGACACGACACGGTGTTGTCCCCCTGGCCAACGCTCTATTTCGACAACCGGCAGGGCACGGGCGCCGATGAGCCGCCCGGACGCGGGCGTGTCGTATCCCTGCGCGACGTCTATGATTTCGACCCCATGCCCGGGGGAATCGCGGCGGGTCAGCGCCCGCACGTCCTGGGCCTGCAGGCGAATATCTGGACCGAGCACATCCGCACGGACGACCGGGTGGCTTATATGACATTCCCCCGGGCCGCCGCGGTTGCCGAGAGCGGCTGGTCCGCGCGGCGCGACTGGGAAGGCTTCGCACAGCGGCTGCCGTCCGAGCTCGCCCGTTATCGAGCGCTGGGTTTACGCTATTCGGACGATGTTTTCCGGTCGGCAGGGCTGCCGCGTGAGTTGGGCTCGTTCGAGCGCCACACGAGCCAGGATCTGCGAACCTGCACCGATAAGCTGGTATTGTCGCTCGAGGATGATGCGCCGGTCCGGGGGCAGCGCGCGGTCTTTCTCATCGACATCATGAATCCCTGCTGGATTTTCCCCGCCGCCGATCTCTCCCACGCACCCGCCCTGCAGGCGGCCGTCGGGCAGGTGCCGTTCAACTTCCAGATCGGCAAGGACAGGGACACCATCCAGCTGGCTGCGCCGCAGACTGCGGACGGAGAGCTGGAGGTGCACTTGGATACTTGTGCCGGCGAGCGTATCGGCGTCCTGCCGCTCGCGCCCGCCGTTGGCAACAATGCCGTGACCCCGCTGCGGGCGGTGCGGCTTCCCACGACGCCGGGCCGCCACGACCTGTGCTTTCGATTTACCCAGCGAGCCCTCGACCCGTTATGGGCGCTGGATTGGGTCCAACTCCTGGAGTAGATGCGCGGATGTCCAAGGTGATCCTGGTTGCGCCGCTGGCAGGTTGGAGTACGCCGCTCGATGAGGCGCCTGATGCCGTGTTCGCGGGCCGCATGCTCGGCGACGGGCTGGCGATCGATCCCACGGGCACAACCCTCCATGCGCCGTGTGATGGGGAGCTGATTGCGGTTCCGGCATCCAAACACGCAATCACCCTCCGCAGTCGGGTGGGCGCGGAGATCCTGCTGCACGTGGGGATCGATACAGTGGGACTGGGTGGGGAAGGCTTCGAGCTCCACGTACGTCACGGACAGCACGTCCGTGCGGGCGAGCGCCTGCTGAGTTTCGATCTCGATCTGCTGGCGCGACGTGCGCCGAGTGTGCTCACTCCCGTGATTCTCCTCGAGGGCGGCGGGTTCACGGTCGGCACGCGCAATCAGAATCGTGAGCTCAGTGTCGGCGATTTCCTGATGGAGCTGACGCCGGCGGCTGCTGTCGTCCAGGGGCCCTCACCAGTCGGGGCGAGCCTCGTCGTCAGCCGGCGCGTGCTGGTCGCATTGGAGCATGGAATACATGCCAGACCCGCTGCAGCGCTTGCGGGCGCTCTGAAAGGGCTCGCGGCGCAGGTCAGTCTCGTCGCGCATGGACGGGAGGCGAGTGCGCATAGCACGGTCTCGTTGATGACGCTCGGTGTCCGGAAGGGCGATGAGGTTGAGATTCGCGCCTCCGGTTCCGATGCCGCCGCCGCGGTTGCCGCTGTGGAGACCGCGCTTCGCAGTGAGAAAGGCGCGGCGCCCGGTGCGGCGAGCGCGCCGGGCGCAACTGTAATTCGACACGGGCACGCGGGGGAATCCGACCTCACCAAATCAACGACCGACGCCAACAGCATTCGGGGGGTCATTGCCAGTCGCGGTCTGGCGCTGGGACACACTCTGCGATTGAGCAGACCCGAGGTCCGCGTGGCAGAAGACGGCAGCGGCGTAGTGCACGAGACCGCCGAGCTGGACCGCGCGCGTGCCGTGGTACGGGCACGTTTGAAAACCGCGGCTGCCTCGGGCCCGGATGCAACACGCGAGATCATCGGTGCCCACCTCGAGCTGCTCGAGGATCCCGAGCTCGTCAGTCGCGCCAAGGTCGCCATCGGTAAGGGCAAGAGCGCGGGCTACGCGTGGCGGCAAGTGATCCGCGCGACGGCCGACGATTTGCGCACTCTTCAGGACGCGAGAATGGCGGAGCGGGTCGATGATCTGCTCGACCTCGAGTCGCAAGTCCTCAGCGAGTTGAGCGGCGCCGGCGGCGTGCCGGCCGCACGAGAGCTGCCCGAGAGCACAGTTCTGATCGCGAAAGAGCTGCTGCCCTCGCAACTCGTTGCGGTCGATGCCTCCCGGCTTGCAGGTATCTGCATGGCCGCAGGCGGCCCGACGTCGCACGTTGCGATTCTCGCGGCGGCTATGGGAATTCCGGTGCTCGTCGCCATGGGTCCGGATATTCTCGCGTTGGCCGATGGAACCGCGGTCGTTTTGGATGCTGACAAAGGCGTGCTCCGCGTAGATCCGGATCGTGCGCAGATGGCTGCAGCCGAAGGTGAGCTCAGCCGGCGCCGCGAGCGGCGCGCCGCGGACCGGGCAGCAGCGCAGCGTGTATGTCGGACTGCCGACGGCACGCGCATCGAGGTATTGGCGAACATCGGGTCCGTGGGCGAAGCGGAGGCGGCCGTCCGCAACGGCGCGGAGGGTTGCGGTTTGCTGCGTACGGAGTTCCTTTTTCTGGAGCGGCAATCACCACCCGACGAGGGGGAGCAGGCGGCTCAATATCAGCGCATCGCGACGGCCCTTGCCGGCAGGCCTTTGACGTTACGCACACTCGATATAGGCGGCGATAAGCCAATCCCGTATCTGCCTCTGCCTCACGAGGACAATCCGGCGCTTGGATTGCGCGGTGTGCGCACGAGCTTATGGCGTCCGGACCTGCTCCGTGCCCAGCTGCGCGCCGTGCTGGCAATTCGCCCTGAGGGGCAGGCCAGGATTCTTTTGCCAATGATCACGGACCCGGCGGAAATCCGCACCGTACGCGGCATTCTGGATGAAGAGCGCGGCAATCTTGGGCGCAGTGCGCCGATCGGGTTGGGCGTCATGATCGAGACGCCCGCGGCCGCGGTGATGTCCGACCGGATCGCGGCGGAGGCCGACTTCCTGTCGATCGGCACGAATGACCTTACGCAATACACCCTTGCCATGGATCGCGGGCACCCCGAGCTTGCCGCGCGGCTGGATGGCTTACACCCGGCGGTGTTGCGTCTCATCGCGCGTACCGCAGAGGCGGCTATCGCGCACGGACGCCGTGTTGCGGTCTGCGGAGGTTTGGCATCCGATCCCGCGGCTGCGCCGATTCTGATCGGACTGGGGGTGCAGGAGCTCTCGATGGTCCCGTCCGTCATTCCGCAACTGAAGGCTTTCATCGGCGGCGTGTCCCTGGAGACCTGTCGCGAGCTCGCCCGTCAGGCTCTGGAGCTCGAGAGCGCCGAAGCGGTACGCGCCCTGGCTCTGCGCATGGTGGCGGATTCCAATGAAGTTGCACGCTCGCCGGTGTCGTCATGAAGAAGCTCCTCTCCGGTCTGCAGAAGGTGGGCGGCGCGCTCATGTTGCCCATCGCCGTGTTGCCGATCGCGGGGCTGCTGCTGCGCCTGGGACAGCCGGATCTGCTCAATTTCGCTTCGATGGCGGCCGCCGGAGATGCCATTTTCGCGAACCTGGGGCTGCTGTTCGCGATCGGCGTGGCGGTGGGTCTCGCGCGCGAGAATCACGGCGCCGCGGGACTCGCGAGCATCGTCGGATACCTGGTCACGACCAAGGGCGCCGAGGTCCTCATCAACGTGCCTGCGGATGCCGTGGCCGGTTTCACGGGGCCGGCCCACGATCTGGCGGTGGCTGCCTACAAAGCCCACGAGCTGTCGAAGCTGAGCGTCCCCGCGGGCATCCTCTGCGGGCTCACCGCAGGCGCGTTGTATAACCGTTTCGGCAACATCAATCTCCCGAGCTACCTGAGCTTCTTCGGCGGCCGCCGCTTCGTGCCGATCGCGAGCGGTTTCGTCGGGCTCGCGTTCGCCGCCGGCTTCGGAATGGAATGGCAGCATCTCGAAGATGGCATGGACGCGCTCAGCCGCTCGGTGCTGCATGCAGGCGGGTTCGGGCTCTTTGCCTACGGCGTGTTGAATCGCGTACTGATCATTACCGGCCTGCACCACATCATCAACAACATCGCGTGGTTCATCCTCGGCGACTACCATGGAGTAACGGGCGATCTCAAGCGCTTCTTCGCCGGCGACCCGACCGCCGGGGCCTTCATGTCGGGTTTCTTTCCCGTCATGATGTTCGGGCTGCCGGCGGCATGCCTGGCAATGTACCACGCGGCGCTGCCGGAGCGCCGCCGCGCCGTGGGCGGCCTGTTGGGGTCGATCGCGCTGACCTCGCTGTTGACCGGCGTCACCGAGCCGATCGAGTTCACGTTCATGTTTCTTGCGCCATTCCTGTATGGAGTGCACGCGCTGCTCACCGGGGTAGCCTTCGTCATCATGAATGCCCTGCACGTGCGGCTGGGATTCGGCTTCTCCGCGGGCCTTTTCGACTATGTGTTGAATTTCAACCGGGCGACACGCCCGTGGCTGTTGCTTCCGGTGGGCGCCCTGTACTTCGGGCTGTACTACGGCCTGTTCCGCTTCGCCATCGTGAAGCTGAATCTGAAGACTCCAGGGCGGGACGCAACCGAGACGACCGCGCGGGCCGCCGCGGCGACGGCGATCGGCGGGCGGGCCGCGGGCTACATCGCCGCGTTGGGCGGACCGGCAAATCTCGTTTCGGTCGATGCCTGCACGACGCGTCTTCGCCTCGTGGTTGGTAGTCAGGACGCAGTGGATGCGGGCGCTTTGAAGGCACTCGGTGCGCGCGGCGTAGTCCGACCCTCGGCGACCTCGCTGCAGGTGGTCGTCGGCGCGAACGCCGACCAGGTGGCAGGTGAGATCAGGCAGGCGCTGCGGGCCGGAGCGCCAGTCGGGGCGCCATTCCTCGCGCCGGCCCCGGTGAACGTCGCGGCCAATTCCGAGGCGCTCCCGGGACCGGGCGCCGCTGTTGACGCCCACGCGGCCTCGGGATCGGGCGCGGCAGCCGACTCGACCGGGAGCTCGCGACGCGCCGGCGCTGCCGCCTCCAGTACGACCTCGCCGTTGAACACCCCCGTGGCGCCCGACGGGGCAACGGTCGAAGGCCTCCTGGCCGCGCTGGGCGGCCGCGCGAACGTACGCAGCATCGACGTCGCGGCGAGCCGATTGCGGATCGGCGTGGTCGAGGCGTCCACTATCGACGCCTCGGCGATCCGCTCCCTCGGCCTCCGGGGAGTTGCGGTGCCGTCCCCTGAATGCGTGCACGTCATAGTTGGACCTGCGGCAAGCGTCACATCTCAAGCATTACGTCGCCTGCTCGCCTGAAAGACGCCGGGAATTTCTTCAACTAAATCCGCACGTTTGGCGTTAGTGACATAACGCTGACTGTAAATCGCGACGCTGTGGTGCGTTGACAGGGCCCTCCCGGTCCCGCACCCTGAATCCCTGTCTGCACGAGGCACACTGAAGCGAAAGCTTCGGGTCGCAAAGCCACCGGTCTAAGGGGTTTCCTATGACAGCGGGGTTGCACGAATGGACAACCACTCCCACTTGGGTGGTGCGCATCCTTCCATAGCGCACACGCCCCCCTCAGGCGCGTCCGACGGCATCGAGCCGACTGTCGCGCGCCGGATTGCGATTCCCTGAGCTCATTTTCCGCACTCGGGCCAACACAAGCGAGCATCCACATGTCCATGACGAGTCTGTTGGCGTTTACGCCCTGGCCGCCGCTGTCGGCACTCATCCTGCTGATGTTCCTCGTGACCGCCTTGTATCTCGCAAGAGGCACGGCGCATCAAGCCATCCATGCGCTCGCGGGGGCGCTGTCGCGCGGATTTCGGCTTGCTTCACACGCCGTGGCGCACGCGGAGAGCCGCCTGGCCGCGCGCAATCGCGAGGTGTTGCTGGCCGTCGGAAGAGAAGCGAAGGAACGCCTCGTCCAGCGCGAGTTCGTGCGAGTCGGGGACACCGTTCGCAAGGATCTGGCGAGCTACCCTGACCTGCATCGCAGGATCAGCGCGGCGATCCTGCGCATCGAGGAGGACCAGGAGAAGGCGGTGGAAGTGCCTCCCGAGGCGCCGGGTTGGGCGAAGGCGGTCGAAGTCGTCGCCAAGCTCGACTCACGCAGCGCGGGCGCCGACATCCTTTCCGACATCCACAAGTCCATGGTCAAGGCGCACGGCGAGGCAATGGACGATTACCGGAAAGCCAGCTCCGAGCGGCATGCGTTGTTGCGGCGGATGATGCCGGACTGGCGCCTGATCCAGGAGACCCTCGGCCGCGTCAACAAGAGTGTCGAGAGTGTCCTCGAGCGCGCGCTCGCCATCGATCGCCATATGGAGGAATACGACGCGATCGTGCGCGGAGAGGATCGGGCGGTCACCGTATTGTCCTCGTCCTCGGTGGTGTATTTCTTCGTTTCCGCGTTGGTTCTCGCCGTCGCCACCGCGGGTGCCGCCATCAACTTCTCCCTGATTGCGCGCCCGATGGCCGAGATGGTCGGCGGCACGAGCTTCATTGGGACCTTTCGCACGGCGGACATCGCTGCGTTGGTCATCATCATGGTGGAGATCTCCATGGGACTCTTTCTCATGGAGTCCCTGCGCATCACGCGGCTGTTCCCCGTCATCGGCGCGCTGTCGGACAAAATGCGCGTGCGGATGATCTTCGTCACCTTCATGATCCTGCTGCTGATGGCGAGTGTGGAGGCCGGACTGGCCTACATGCGCGAGGTGTTGTTGCAGGACGAGCTCGCCACGAGCTCGCTGCTGCGGGGAGACACGATCTCGCCGGTCAATCAGCATTTGTGGATCACCACCGCGGCGCAGATGGGAATGGGGTTCATTCTTCCGTTCGCGCTCGTGTTCGTCGCGATTCCGCTCGAGACCTTCGTTCACTCCGTGCGCACCGTCCTCGGCCTGTTGGCCATCGGTGTGCTCCGGGTGCTCGCGTTGCTCTTGCGAGTGCTCGGCAACGGTGCCCGCCACATCGGTACCCTCACGCAGCAGGTTTATGATCTGCTGTTGTTTGTGCCGTTGTGGATCGAGACCCGCATGGCGGCGGCTGCGGCGGAGGAGGCAGCTGAGGCGGCCGCCGAGGCGCATGCCTCCGCAACGGAGTCGTGGCGGGAGCAGGAGGCACGATCGTGAAGCAATCCCCGGTCACGAAACCTGCCGCGATCATGAAGCGCCCGCTGCTGGTACTGGCCACTGCCCTGGCGCTCGGGGCGTGCGCGCCCACGTCGTTGCCTCGCAACACCGGCGTGTACCTGCTGGTCGATACGTCCGGCACTTATAACAAGCAGGTGAAGAAGGCAGAGCAGATCATCCTGTTCGCGCTTTCAAGGCTGCAGCCGGCAGACTCCATCGCCGTCGCCCGTATCGACACCGGCAGCTTCAGCGAGAGGAATATCATTGCCAAGGCGACGTTCGATGAGCGGCCGAGTGCGGCCAACCAGCAAAAGCGCGCCTTCGCCAGCCGCGTGGAGCAGTTCATCGAGCAGTCGGCCCCGGCGCCCTACACGGATATCACCGGAGGTTTGCTGCAGGCCATCGAGTTTCTCAAGGAGAAGAATACCGGGCGCAAGGAGATCCTCATTTTCTCGGACATGAAGGAGGATCTGGCCAAGGGCTATGTCCGCAATGACCTGCCCCTGGACTTCAAGGGCTTCGATGTTGTGGCGCTCAACGTGACGAAGCTTCGCTCCGACAATTTCGACCCCCACGAGTATCTGTCGCGACTGGACTGGTGGCGCGCCAGAGTCGAGCAGGGCGGCGGCCACTGGCGAGTCATCAACGACCTCGACCGACTCGAAGGACTCCTATGAATAGCGGAGTCCGAAAGGCACGCCGTCGCTGATTCGGGAGTCGCGAGCCTTCCGAGACTGCAAATCCCGTGCGGCATGCAACGCTCCTGGCGCTGCCAGATTGCCGTAAGCCCGCGGACGATCGCCCGATACGATGACGTCGAATCTGCCGCAACGGGCATAAATCGCACCCAGTCGTTGCATTACCGGCTGCTGACGCTAGACTTCGCCGAGCGCGTCGTCCTGGGGGGCCCGGTTGGCGCAAGGGTGCGGCGGCCGTGCGGTTTGGAATCCGCTTGCCATAACCTGAAGTTCGCCGCCCGCGAAGACTTCCAACTTGCGCGCGTGGCGCGAAGCTGTATTGGACCTGGCCAATGTACGGGGCCGAGCGCGTCCAATCAGTCGGTCAGGCGAGCGCGTCAGGAGTGGCGATCTTGTATAAAAGCGACATCCGGGCTCCAGAGCGTTCAAAGCCACGATGAACGCTTCGTATTTCCTATCTCCGAACGTTCACGTGTGCGTGGCGGGTAAGCAGGTCGTGCTCCTCGACCTCGAGCATGACAAGTACCTCGCCCTTGCCCACGCTCACCCCGTCGGGCGTTGGGTGAGAGGCTGGCCGGTACCCCCGTCCGACACGACGTGGCCTTTGAACAAAACCGACTCGCAACCGGCGAGCGCGGGCCCCGAAGACGGACTGCTTGCGAAGATGGTTTCCCAGGGCCTGCTGGTAACGGACCCCGCCATAGGTAAAGAGGCCGCCCCGGTCGTCGCGGAGCCGCCGAAAGCCGCATTGGTCGAAGACGCCCTGAATGTGCGCCCGCGCACGACCGTCGCGCACCTCTGGCACCTCTTGAGTGCATACACGGCGGCGAAGTGGTCGCTGAAGCACCGGCCGATCAAGGAGGTGGTGCAAGCCGCCACGCTGCGCAAACGCCGTGCCCCGTCGACATCCCCACTGGAGGTGGGCAGGGTGCGCCCGCTCGTTACCGCGTTCGTCCATCTGCGGCCGCTGTTCTTCACAGTTCGAAATGCCTGTCTGCTCGACTCGCTGACGTTGGTCCATTTCCTGGCGGGTTACGGGTTCTTCCCGCAGTGGGTCTTTGGCGTGGAGACCGATCCGTTCTATGCCCACTGCTGGGTGCAGCAGGGCGACTTCGTATTCAACGACACCCCGGATTACGTCAGGCGCTTTTCACCGATTTTGGTCGTTTAACGAACGTAAAAGAGCTCGGTCTTGTTCCGTTACCTGGCATTTGTATGGCACGATCACGACGCCGCTGCACGGGAGACGGCGCGACGCCTGATCGACCGGCATTCTTCACAATCACCTGAGTGGCAGGTGGCGCTCAGAAAACAGGGACTTTTCGTGGGGTACGCCGGTACCAGGGTCGGATCGAGCGAGCTCCATGGCCTGGGGGGACAGGGCGTGGTGCTGGGCAAGCTCTTTGAGCGTCCGAACAACAGGCCGTCCAGCGCGGCTCCCCTGACTTTCGATGAGCCGCGCACCCGCCGGATCCTGGATTCACATGGCCGGGAGCTCATCGATCGATACTGGGGGCGCTACCTCGCGTTTCTTCACGACGAGACTGCCCATACGAGCTGGGTGCTGCGCGACCCTTCCGGCGGCCTGCCGTGTCTCACGGTTCGCTTCGGTGGCGTGAGACTCTATTTCTCGGCGATGGACGTGATCCAGCACCTCGCGCTGGGTCCCTTCGACGTGAACTGGGCATATCTGGCCGCCTCGCTCTGCATGATGAAGGGCCAGACCCATGCGACCGCGTTGCGCGAGGTGTCGCAGGTGCTCGGGGGAGAATGCGTCGAGCTGTGCGATGACCGGGCCCGCAGCACTTTCTACTGGGATGCGCTGCAGATTGCGGGCTCGAACATCATCGACGACCCGGGCGAAGCTACGCGGGCTCTGCGCGATTGCGTCGTGGATACCGTTCGTGCCTGGGCATCGTGTTATAGCGGCATCACGTTGTCCCTTTCCGGCGGCCTCGATTCCTCCATCGTCTACGCTGCGTTGGATTCGGCGGCGCGCAGGAAGCTCACCTGTTTCCATTATTACCCGCTCGGCTCGGACCTGGACGAGCGCCACTTCGCCCGTCTCGTCGCACAGTCCGGCGGGAGCGATCTCATCGAGCGTCCGCGCGACTCGAGCCTGACTCTCGAGCCGCTGCTGCAAGTGGAAGCCTCACATGAGCCGGCCGCCAACTGTCTGTATTACCTCGAGAACAGCCGGCCGGATGCGGAGCTTGCGGCCGAATATCAGGCAACCGCCGCATTCACCGGATGGGGCGGCGACCAGTTGTTCTATCAGAATCACGCGTCCCTTGCGGCGGGAGACTACCTGCACTACAGAGGACTACGTCCCCAGCTCCTGCGGGTCGCGTTCGATTCGGCACGCATGGATCGCGTTTCGGTTTGGAAGGTGTTGCGCGCGGCGTTGGCAGAACAGGTCCGGGAACGCCCGTGGAGCCTCCACGACGACGTGGCGGAATACAGGCCCCTGCTGCGGCCGGAGGTTATAGACGAAGTCTACAGAACCGCCCTGTACGTGCATCCGCTCCTGAGCGACCCTCGCGGCACACCCAGCGGCAAGTTCTGGCATGCCATCCAACTCAGCGGTCCCTGGGAATTCTACGATCCGCTTGGCAGACCGGACGATCCCGAGCGTGTATCACCGCTGTATTCCCAGCCGGTGCTCGAGCTCTGCCTGCGCGTTCCGGTCCATGTGCTCACCCTGGGTGGGTGGGACCGGGCGATCGCGCGTCGCGCCTTCTACAGCGAGCTGCCCGCCGAGGTGGCGAATCGCAGGAATAAGGGCGGCATCGAGCGCCATGTCCGGGAGATTTTCGAGCGCAACGTCACTTTTATGCGCGAGCTGCTGCTCGATGGCGCTTTAGTACGGGAAGGCGTGGTCGATCGAAAAAAGCTCGCGACAGCGCTGTCGGGCAAGGCGAGCCGGCTCCGGGCCAGCGCGGGCGAGCTCCTCGATTTCGTAGGAACCGAAGCGTGGTTGCGGCGCTGGGGCAGCCAGGAGCGGCGCGCCGCCGCCTGAGCAAGGGGAGCCATGGACGACAGGAAGGGTCACAACACGAGCAGGATCTCCTCCCCGCGGGTTCCCCGGACGCACCTCTCGTTCGTGCAAATTCGCACGTTCGTGCGAACGCACACGTGGCAGACTCGTACCGATGGCGGGGATCATGGACAGCGGCGTTTGGCGGCTTGACGGACGTATGCAGACCAGGAGGTTGCCGCGACCGCTGCATCATCGCCTCTGGGGGCTCCTGCTGGTTGCCGCTTTCCTGAGCGCCTCCGGCGCCCGCGCGGCCGATTCCAAGGTGCGGTTCTATCTGCCCTCGGATGAGTTTCCCAAGGCCATTCTCGACTTCTATCACCAGTCGAACATCGAAGTGCTGTTCCTCGCGAACGACAGCCTGCGCAACATCCGGACGCAGCCTGTCATCGGCGAGTTCGAGCCCCGCGAGGCGCTCGAGCGCATGTTGAAAGGCACCGGGTTGATCTTCGAATTCGACACCGAGCACTCGGTGCTCGTGAAACAGCCGGCCGTCGCGAGCGCGCCCCCGCCGCCCGTCGCGCCCAAGTCGCCCGAGCCTTCCGTACACCACCTCGCGGCTGTGGAGCCGGTGGTCGCACGTGACGTGAGCGTGCCCGAGGTGCTGGTCACCGGAAGTCTCATTCACACCGCGATGGATGTGCAGTCGCCGATTCTTACCGTCACGTACAAGGATTTCTCGCAAGCGCCCTATCCGACCGTGCAGGACACGTTATATCAGCTGCCCATCACCTCGCTGAACGTACCCCGCGAGGATCTGTCGCTCAACAATAACTACAACTTTGGAAGTGGGGTCAATCTGCGCGGGCTCGGGGTGGCCGCAACTCTCGTGCTCGTGAATGGTCATCGCCAGCCGCTTTCGGGTCTCAATGGCGATTTTGTGGATGTTTCGAACATTCCGGCGGCAGCGGTCGAGCGCATCGAGATATTGCCGGATGGCGCATCGGCCCTCTATGGCTCGGATGCCATCGCAGGGGTCGTGAACATCATCTTGAAGGACGATTTTCGGGGAGCCGAAACTCAGGTGCGCTACGGCGGAGCACCGGGTGGTCGGGACGAGGTCTCGGTGTCGCAGCTGCTCGGCACGCATTGGGACAGCGGTAAAGCCACGCTCGTGTATGAATATTCGGACGGTACGGCACTTTCCGCCGTTGCGCGCGGCTACGCCGCCAATGCCGACAAACGACCCTATGGCGGCGCTGACTATCGCAGCTACTTCAGTGACCCCGGCAACATCCTCGATCCGAGCACTTTCCACCCGGCCTACGGAATTCCCAACCTGAACGGCGCGCCGCTGACTGTGTCCGCGTTGTCCGCGACCATCAATCTCCAGAATCAATTCGCGCAGTACCAGATATTTCCCCAAAAAACTTCCCACAGTATTTACGCGACGGGGTCGCAGCGGGTGGGCGAGGGCATCGAGCTGTTCGCGGAGGGAAGATTCAGCCAACGTACTACCCATGTACAACACTTCCCGGAAACCGAGCTACTGGAAGTACCGGGCGCAAATCCATTCAATCCCTTCGGCACTACCACGCTCGTGGCTTACAGCCTGCTGCAATCACTCGGGCCCGTCGCCTTGGGTGCTGAAACCCGAAACTACATGGGAACGGTGGGGGCGAGGTTCAAGTTTGCAGCGGGCTGGCAGGGAACGTTATCGGAGTCTTATGGGCGGGAAACGTTGTTCGACAGCGAATACAACATAGTCGACCCGGCCGCTCTGAACGCAGCGCTTGCGGATACCACTGCGGCGACCGCGTTCAACGCGTTTGGCGGGGCGACGAATCCGGCTACCCTCGCTGCCATCCGGCACGACGATATTCTGCATGCGATCTCCGCCATCGAAACGACGACTTTCATCGCAGATGGCCCGCTGTTCGACCTGCCCGCCGGGGGAGTCAAATTGGCTGTCGGGCTCGAGCGCCGGGAGGAAAGTCTCAACCACACTGTAGGCAGTATTCTGGATCCTCTGGGGACGACGAACGCCCGCTACAGCCGTCATGTCGGATCCGCTTTCACCGAGCTCTTGCTGCCCGTGGCGGGAGACGCCGGCAATCCACATGCCCCGCCGCGTCTCGAGATCAGCATGGCAGTCCGTTACGACGACTATAGCGATTTCGGTCATACCGTGAATCCGGAGTTCAAGCTGCGCTGGATTCCTCTCGAGTGGCTCAAGTGGCGGGCGAGCTGGGGCCGATCCTTCCGCGCTCCGAAACTGGACGACCTCTACGATTCATCGAGTAATGCATCGTTCGAGACCGTGCTGTCCGACCCGAAGTCGCCCACTGGCCGCTCGACAATTCTGGGACTTTACGGTGACAACCCAAACTTGAAGCAGGAGACAGCCAAGACCTGGACCGCAGGGCTGGATGTGGTGCCGGCGGTGGACCCCGGGCTGAAGTTGTCGTTGACCTACTATGCCATCGATTACGCGGGACAGATCACCTTGCCGTCCGCGGCCGATCCATTCAACATTCTCATTCAGGGGAACGAGTGGGCGCCCATCATCGTGCGTAATCCGACGCAGGCGCAGATCGCCGCCATCTGCAACCGCCCCGATTTTTTCGGCTCCCGCGCCGGCTGCCTGGCCAGCTCTCCGACGGCGATCGTCGATTATCGACTCGCCAATCTGTCATCCACCAAACTCACCGGTCTCGACCTCGATGTCCGTCAGGCCCTCGACAGCCGGGTCGGCCATTTGGACTTTGGCTTCGACGGCAGCTATGTCTTCCACTTCGACCAGGCCGTGACGGATTCGTCACCGAGCATCGATATTTTGAATACTTTCGCGAACCCGCTGAAGCTGCGCCTGCGGGCAACGGCCGGGTGGAACCAACATCGTGAGGGCAATGGGGGCCCGGGGGCCAATCTCGCGGTGAACTTCACAAACGGTTATGACAACCCCGGCAGCACGCTGCTGCCCCACATCCCGTCCTTGACTACCGTCGACCTGCAGCTCGACTATCGCACGCCCGAAGAGGATTCCGGATTCTGGGGCGGCATGGAATTCTCGCTCAACGCGGTGAACGTCTTCAATCAGAGCCCGCCGTTCGCCGATAACTTCTATGGTTATGATGTGGCGAACTTTCAGGCCCTGGGGCGCGTCCTCAGTTTTTCCGTGCGCAAGAAGTGGTGAGGAGACACGGTGCGCGACGGGACGTGGCGCACCGCGCCTTTCTCACCAAGACTTAAGTGAACGTGAGTCCTGCTCCGTTATCAGGGTGCCAGCCCACCGGGCTCCCCTTCGTCTCGGATACCGCGCCGACCTCAACGAGACCATCCTCAGCCTCATGAACGACTTCCGTGTCTTTTTCCTCGCTCACCAACTCGCTCGGAATCGCGTTCATGCTGATTTCCTCCACTGGCACGCGTTGGCCACATTAGTTTTTGCAAAGCACACAAGCAGATTCTCTCGCATCGCACACAAAACTGCGTGCGAGTAGCACCTCGGTCCTACAGGGTGATAATACGTGCTACGTACAATCCCGCCCGCACATTATTCCATGATTTGTGCGGAGCACAATAACGCTATATCGCTAAAAACGCTGCGGGAGTGATTAAGTCGTGTCACTGAGCCATGTACCTGCGGAGAGGGACGATCCAGGCCCAGCGGCGCCTGGGTGGCCACCCGTGGCGCCCCTGGGAATCCCCTCCCGCCTTGCAATGCGGCAAACGATTTTTATTGCCGGGGAGGGGGGGTATATGCATTCATCAGGCATCTGAAGGGGTAGGGAAGAATAAATGGACAGGGGCGACATGGGCGGTGCCGGGGAAGGCGCATTACGGGGAAAGCGCGAGGATCTGGTCGAGGAGCTGTGCCGTGCTCACGAGCCGCGGTTGCTCCAGTACCTGACGCGCATGCTCGGGCAGGCCGATGTCGCGCGCGAAGTCGTTCAGGACACCTACGAAAAGATTCATACGCTGTACCGCCCTGAAGACGTGATGTTTCCGCGCGCCATGCTCTACAAGATCGCGACGAATTTCGCCCTGATGCGGCTGCGTCGCGCGCGGCTGGAGAGCACCCTCATCACCGGCTCTGCAGGGATGGAAAAAGTCCCGGACGAGGCGGCTTCCCCGGACAGGCACGCCATGGCCGAGGAGATCAATGAGCGGCTCGTGCAGATGATCAAGGAGCTGCGCCCGAATCTGCGCGCCGTGCTCGTCATGGCCCACATTCAGGGTGTCGCCCGCAAGGATATCGCCCAGCAGCTGGGGATCTCGCTGAAAAGAGTGGACAAGCGCATGACCAAGGCCCTGCGGACCCTGCGCGAGCGGATGGAATCCTCCGGCATAGACCTGCTGCGTGTCGATTGAGGGGACCGGACCCATGTCATTGCGTACCGAATCCATTCGCGACCAGGCCGCTGCCTGGACCACGCTGCTCGAAAGCGGCGAGATGTCGGCCCTCGATCTGGAGCGTTTCCATCTGTGGCTCGAGGATCCGGCCAACGCCCGGGTGATTGGCGAATATCGCACTATGCTGGCAATGATTCAGGACCTGCCGGAGCACAAGGCGGCTGGACTGCTCGCCTTGCCGCTCCCGCAGGCGCGGTTTCCGGGGGTGACGCTGCTGTTCGCACATCCCTTGCGGTTTTCCGGAGTTGCCGTGGCCACCATCGCTGCCGTGGTCCTTGGGGCCTGGCTCGGCTTGCGGCCGGTCAGAGAATTCGTCTCGCAGACCTACAGCACCGGGACGGGTGAGGAGCGCAGGGTAGTCCTGCAGGACGGCTCGGTCGCCCATCTCAACACGCAGAGCCGCATCCGCTGGATCGGCTCCGGCAAGGACCGGCGGGTCGCATTGGAGCGTGGCGAGGTGCTCTTCGAGGTCGCTCACGATGCGACGCGACCCTTCTGCGTCATCGTGGGCAACAGCGAGATTCGCGACCTCGCCACCGAATTCGATGTCTATCGCAAGTCCAACGGCAGGGTCGTCGTCACGGTCCTGAGCGGGGAGGTCGAAGTCAAGGAGCTCGCGACCGGCGGCGCGCAACCGGCCTGGGCGCAGCGCCAGCTCAAGCCCAATGAGCAGATCGAATATACCCCGGCCAGCCTGATCGCCGATGTTCACCCGTTCGCCGCGCCGAAGTCGGTGCGCTGGCGCGAAGGCCTGCTGGAGACCGAAGGCCAGTCCTTCACCGCCGTCGTGAGCGAGCTCAACCGCTATTCGACCAAGCAGATTCTCATCGCCGACCCGCGCCTCGAGTCTTCCGATATCCGGATCGGCGGCACGCTGGGTATCCATGATGTCCGCGCCGTACTGCAGCGCATCCAAAAGCTCGGGCCCATCGTAGTCACGGACACCGGGGATGCGTACGTCCTCACTTACAAGGGCGATGCGTCCCAGACAGAGCGTTCCGGTGGACCCCGGCAAAATGCGGTGGGGCAGCCATGATTCGCACCGGTACACCGCGTCCATCGAGGTCCCGCATCGACGCTGAGCGTGTGTTTCATCTGTACGGCTCCTCCTGCGAGCAGGTTCGCCTGATCGAGCCGTATGTCAGCCGCCGCTTGCGCATGCGGGCGCAAGCGCGCTTCGAGTTGCATCTTTTTTCGTGCGAGCGTTGTCTGCACGCAGTGGAGTTCGAGCTGCTCGTCAAGCGGGCGGTGGCGGATTTCGCTAAGTTCGCACATTTTTCCCGATCCTGGCACTGAGCACACAGAGGACGAACAAAATGCTGATACTAACGCGACGGGTCGGCGAGACCGTGATGATCGGAGACGAGGTGACCATCACCGTTCTTGGCGTCAAGGGGAACCAGGTGCGCGTCGGCATCAACGCGCCCAAGAGTGTTGCCGTGCATCGCGAGGAGATCTACGAGCGCATCAAGCGCGAGCAACAGGGCGAATCGGGCGACAAGCCGAAGCACGCGGCCGAATACGCCCCGGCCTGACCGACCGGTCCTTGCACTTCGCGCGCACACCGTGTGGGTGCGCGCGATGTTTTTTCTGACCGCTCTCATCGCGCGGATGCCGCGAAGGATGCCGGCCGCACCGCGTCAGCCTTCGCAATCTGTTCCGCGTGCGGGCAGCGCCGCGTCGCTGAAACTCGCGCAGCGCCGCGTTGCGCAGGAGTGCGAACGTTCGGGACGACGAGTTGATCGCGCGCCGAGGACACAAGCGCGAGCTGACACGGGGCTTTTGGTGCGTTTGTTTGCACCCGAGACCAATATGGTGCAAACGTCGGCCCGCTTTCGCTGTCATCGTTCCGGTATGCATGGCGCTCGCATGGAAGCCCGGTATATTGGGCCGGTAGGACATGAAGATAGACGGGGCGGTCTCAATGCAGGCGCAAGTGCGGGAAGTTCGGGCGGCGGCGACCCTCGAGTCGGACGACATTGGGTCGGATGCCGAGCGGATACTGCGGGATGTGTTCGGTTATCCGGCTTTCCGCGGTGAGCAGAAGGAGATCGTCACCCACCTCGCCGGCGGGAGCGATGCGCTCGTTCTCATGCCGACCGGCGGCGGCAAGTCCTTGTGCTTTCAGATCCCGGCGTTGCTGCGCGAGGGTATCGGCGTCGTCGTCTCGCCGCTCATAGCGCTCATGCAGGACCAGGTAGCGGCTCTCGAGGAGGCGGGCGTGCGCGCGGCGGCACTGAACTCCTCGATGAGCTGGCCGCAGGTGCAGGCGATCGAGCGTAAAGTCCGCGCCGGCGAGCTCGATCTTCTCTACGTGGCGCCTGAGCGGCTGCTGACTGACCGGTGTCTCGAGCTTCTCGACTCGGCGGCACAGATCGCGCTCTTCGCCATTGACGAGGCTCATTGCGTTTCGCAATGGGGCCATGATTTCCGGCCGGAGTACATTCGGCTCGCCGTACTGGCCGAGCGCTATCCGGGGGTTCCCAGGGTCGCGCTCACGGCGACCGCGGATGAAATGACGCGTAACGACATCATCGCCCGGCTGCATCTGCAGAGTGCGCGCGTCTTCATCTCGAGCTTCGACCGCCCGAATATCCGCTATCGGATCGCCGAGAAACACAGTGCGCGCAAGCAGCTGCTGGACTTCATCCGCAGCGAGCACGACGGCGAATCCGGGATCGTCTACTGTCTCTCACGCGCCACCGTCGACGACACTGCGGCCTTCCTGGCGGGGCAGGACGTGAACGCCTTGTCCTACCACGCGGGCCTCGATAACGGCACCCGTGAGGCGCACCAGAGTCGCTTCATCCGCGAAGATGGCGTAGTGATGGTTGCGACCATCGCGTTCGGCATGGGGATCGACAAGCCGGACGTGCGGTACGTTGCGCACCTGGATCTTCCGAAAAACATCGAGAGCTATTACCAGGAGACCGGCCGCGCCGGCCGCGACGGCTTGCCGGCCGACGCCTGGATGATCTACGGCCTGGGAGATGTAGTGCAGCAACGCTGGATGATCGAGCAATCCGGGGCGGCTGAGGATTACAAGCGCATCTTCACGGCCAAGCTCGATGCCATTCTCGGTTTGTGTGAAGCCGCGGAATGCCGGCGTGTGCGGCTGCTCGATTACTTCGGCGAGGCCAGCCGGCCGTGCGGCAACTGCGACAACTGCCTGACGCCGCCCGAGGAATGGGATGGCACCGATGCGGCGCGCAAGCTGATGTCCTGCGTGTTACGGTGCCAGCAGGCAAGCGGGTTTTCGTTCGGTGCGCAGCAGATCATCGATATCCTGCGCGGCAAGAGCACGCAGAAGGTCCTGCAGTTCGGACATGAGCGGCTCAGCACGTTTGGCATCGGCGCGGACCTCGATGTCGCGCAATGGCGCTCGGTTCTGCGGCAGCTCGTGATGCTGCGGCTGATAAAAGTGGATCACGAGCGGTTCAACACGCTGCGCCTCACGGAAGCCAGCCGCGAGGTCTTGAGAGGCGAGCGGCAATTGCGTTTGCGCCGGCCAGCGAAGGTGCTGCCGAAGCGCTCGGATCGGCGGCGGGTCGATAAAAGTCGCGTCAGCGTGGATGTTTCCAACCCCACTGGAACGGATGACCGTGTGTATGAGGCGCTGCGGGTCTGGCGCCGCGAAGTGTCGAAGCAGCACGGGGTGCCGGCGTACACGGTGTTTCACGACACCACCCTGCGTGAGCTCGCGCGGGTGCGGCCGCGGTCGGTCGGGGAGTTGCGCTCGATCACGGGGATCGGGGCGACCAAGCTCGACAGGTACGGCGCGGCGCTGTTGGAAACTTTGCGGACGGTGGGTGAGGGCTGACGCTGGGTTCGATATTCGCGCGGCGTGCGAACATCGAACGGCTGCTTAGCAACGCATTGTGCGCGCGAAGACGGGCCGTTACGATACCAGGCGTCGTCCCGCGACAGCGGGCGGCCTGCGGCCAAAGCCCTGAAAATCAGCACGATGGACATTCCGACCTGCAGAGCTCCGGATCCGCATACCCGCAAGCCGAGGTACCGTCCGCCGCCGGGTGCCTGTGACGCTCATTGCCACATATTCGGACCGGGTGACCGTTATCCGTACGCGCCGGATCGCACCTATACGCCACCCGATGCGCCGCTCGAGCGCTTCAAGGAGCTGCAGGCGACTCTCGGTCTCGAGCGCGCGGTGCTCGTGAATGCAAGCTGCCACGGCGTGGACAACACGGTCATCGTCGATGCGATCGCGCAGAGCGGCGGCAAGTATCGCGGCGTCGCCAACGCCGACGACTCGTTCACCGGGCGCGACTTCGAAGAGCTTCATGGCCAGGGCTTTCGCGGCGTGCGCTTCAACTTCGTCAAGCACCTGGGCGGGATGCCGGACATGGAGGAGTTCCGGCGCATTCTGGCGCGCATCAAGCCGCTCGGCTGGCATATCGACCTGCATTTCGACGCCGGCGATCTGGTGGAATTCGATGACTTCCTGCACAAGCTGCCGGTGCCTTTCATCATCGACCACATGGGCCGGGTGCCGACGCAGGCCGGGCTCGATCAGCCGCCGTTTCGCGCGTTGCTCAATCTCGCGCGCCAGCATCCCAACTGCTGGGTCAAAGTCTCCGGTGCAGAGCGCATCTCGAGCGCGGGTCCGCCGTTCACCGATGCCGTGCCGTTCGCGCAGGCGCTCATCGAAGCCATCCCGGACCGCATCCTCTGGGGCACCGACTGGCCGCATCCAAACATTACCAGGCACATGCCCAACGACGGCGATCTGGTGGACTTGATCCCGCTGATCGCCCCCGATGCAGCAACTCAGCGTAAAATCCTGGTGGACAACCCACATCGCCTGTACGGCTTCGACGCGCAGGTGAGCGGACCGCAGCTGGCCGGCCCGCCGCCGCCGCGGGAAATTGAAGGTTAGGATCATGAGTACGAACAAAGAAGCGGGCCGCATGGAGCCCACCGCGGGATTCGACGACATTCCCGGCACCACCTTGTTCGACGCGCAGCGCTCGCGTCAGGGCTATCACGTCAACATGTTCTGCATGTCCTTGATGAAGGCCGCGAACCGCGAGGAGTTCAAGAAGGACGAAGCGGCTTACCTGCAGAAGTGGCCCATGACCGGAGAGCAGCGTGCGGCGATCCTGAAGCGCGACTGGGGCCGCATGATCGAGCTCGGCGGCAACATCTATTTTCTCTCCAAGCTGTTCTCCACCGACGGGCTGTCATTCCAGCATGTCGCGGCGACCATGACCGGACTCAGCCAGGAGCAGTACGCCGAGATGATGCTCAAGGGCGGCCGGCCGGTCGCTGGCAATCGCAGCAAGTCGGAGTGGAGCAAGAAATAGTGGCCACGATCATTGCGAGCGTGAATGTCTCCCATGTGCCCGCCATCGGCGCGGCCTGGGACCTGGGTAAAACCGGGCAGCCGTACTGGGCGCCCGTCTTCAAGGGCTTCGACTTCTCGAAGAAGTGGATCGCGGACCTCGAGCCCGATGTCATCATCCTCGTTTACAACGATCACGCGTCCGCCTTCTCGCTCGAGATCATTCCGACGTTCGCGCTCGGTTGCGCGGAGGAGTTCAAGCCGGCGGACGAGGGCTGGGGCCCGCGGCAGGTGCCCGTTGTGAAGGGCCATCCGGTGCTGGCGAGCCATATCGCGCAGTCCGTGATCCTCGATGAGTTCGACATCACCATCGTCAACAAGATGGACGTCGACCACGGGTTGACGGTGCCGCTGACACTGATGTTCGGCCAGCCGCAGGAGTGGCCCTGCAGGATCATCCCGCTCGCGGTGAATGTCATTCAGTATCCGCCGCCGACCGGCAACCGCTGCTATAACTTCGGCAAAGCCATCAGGAAGGCGGTCGAATCCTTTCCGGAGGATCTGCGCGTCGTCATCTTCGGCACCGGGGGCATGTCGCACCAGCTGCAAGGCGCGCGCGCCGGGCTCATCAACAAGGAGTGGGACGCGCGCTTCCTCGACAACCTCGTGAACGACCCGGAAGCGGACGCGAGGATTCCCTTCATCGAGTACGTCCGCGAGGCCGGCTCGGAGGGCATCGAGCTCGTCATGTGGCTCATCTCGCGCGGCGCCCTGGACCGCAAGGTGCGCGAGGTCTATCGTTTTTATCACGTCCCTTCCTCGAACACGGCGCTGGGACATCTGATTCTCGAGAACGAGCGCCGGTAAAGGATCAGCAGGTTGGAATCATGGCCAAGCTCATGAAGATCGTCGTGGCAGGACAGGGCGCCTTCGGGGTGAAGCATGTCGAGGCGTTGCAGAAGATCGAGGACGTTCAGGTCGTCTCCCTTGCGGGAGGCAACCCGCAGCAGACCGAGGAAGTGGCGAAGAAGTTCGGCATCCCTCACTGGAGCGGCGATCTGGCGCACAGCCTGGCACAGCCGGGCGTGGAAGCCGCGATTCTCGCCACCCCTACGCAGATGCACGCGCAGCAGGCGGTGCAATGCCTGCGTGCCGGCAAGCACGTGCAGGTCGAGATTCCGATGGCCGACAGCGTCGCGGATTCCGAGCGCGTCGCGAAAGCACAGCAGGAAACCGGCCTCATTGCCATGGCCGGTCACACGCGACGGTTCAACCCGAGCCATCAGTGGATCCACAAGCGCATCCGGGCCGGCGAGCTGAAAGTGCTGCAGATGGACGTGCAGACCTACTTCTTCCGCCGGACCAACATGAACGCGCTCGGCAAGCCGCGCAGCTGGACGGATCACCTGCTTTGGCACCATGCCTGCCATACGGTCGACCTGTTCGCCTACCAGACCGGCGAGCCCGCCGCGCAGGCCTATGCGGTGCAAGGGCCGATGCATCCGCAGCTCGGCATCGCCATGGATATGGGCATTCTGCTGAAGGTCCGCTCGGGGGCCATCTGCACACTGTCGCTGTCATTCAACAACGACGGCCCGCTCGGCACGTTCTTTCGCTACATCTGCGACAACGGCACCTACATCGCGCGCTACGACGAGCTGGTCGACGGCAACAACAAGCCCATCGACGTCTCCAAGGTCGATGTGTCCATGAACGGCATCGAGCTGCAGGATCGCGAGTTCATCGCCGCCATCCGCGAGAAGCGCGAGCCGAATGCGAGCGTGCAGCAGGTGCTCCCCGCGATGCGAACGCTGGGCAGGCTCGAGGATTCACTGAAGAGCCCCGGCTGAGCGCCGCCAGGAGATTTGCGCGCGACCGCCACGCTGTCTCGGTGCGATGCGTGGCGCATTACCGCCGCGCCAATTTCGCCGCGTCCAGCTTCTTCGCCAGCCGTGGGTACACGCGCCGCGCGTTGTTCTCGAAGATCTTCTTCCGATCGGCGTCGCTCAGGGGCAGCGCGTCGATGTAGCGTTTGGTATCGTCGTAGTGGTGCCCGGTACGCGGATCGATGCCGCGCACTGCGCCGACCATCTCCGAGCCGAACAGGATGTTGTCCACCGGGATGACTTTCAACAGCAGCTCGATGCCCGGCAGATGGTACACGCAGGTGTCCATGAACACGTTCTTCAGCAGCAGCTCCTCGAGCGGCGGGCGCTTCAGGTCCTGCGCGAGTCCCCGGTAGCGCCCCCAGTGGAACGGCACCGCGCCGCCGCCATGGGGGATGATGAAGCGCAGCGTCGGAAAGTCCTTGAACAGGTCCGAAGTCAGGAATTGCATGAACGCCGTCGTGTCGGCGTTGATGTAATGAGCGCCGGTCGCATGGAAATTCGGGTTGCACGAGGAGCTCACGTGCACCATCGCGGGCACATCGAGCTCGACCATCTTCTCGTAGAGCGGATACCAGTGGCGGTCGGTGAGTGGCGGAGAGTTCCAATGGCCGCCGGAAGGGTCCGGATTCAGGTTGCAGCCGATGAAACCCAGTTCCCGCACGCAGCGGGTGAGCTCCGCGGCGCTATGGACGGGGGGAACCGCGGGTGACTGCGGCAACTGGCAGACGCCGACGAAGTTCTCGGGGTACAGGCCGCAGACGCGATGAATGAGGTCATTGCAGACGCGCGTCCACTTCAGGCTCGTCGTCTCGGTGCCGATATGGTGGGCCATCGCCGAGGCACGGGGCGAGAAGACCGTCAGGTCCGTACCGCGCTCGCGTTGCAGCTTCAGTTGCGCGTTCTCGAGGCTCGCGCGGATCTGGTCGTCGCTGATGCCCAGAGTGTCGCTCGGGGCCGCCAGTGAGGGGTCCTCGAGGCCTGCGATCTGGGCGTCCCGGTATTTCTGCAACTCGCCGGGTGCCGTGGTGTAGTGACCGTGACAATCAATGATCATGGGTGTCGGCTCAGCGGTACTCCAGGCCGAGCTCTTTCAGCTTCTCCCGCCACTTATAGAGATCCAGGCCGAGGTCACCGGCGGCAAGTCGCTTGCGCTTCTCCTCCTCGGCCGCGACGCGTTTCTTGGAGGCTTCGGCTACCTTCGCCGCATCCGCGCGGTTCACAGCGACGACACCGTCATCGTCGGCAACAATCACGTCACCGGGCTCGACCCGTTGCCCCGCGACGATGATCGGCACGTTGACGGCGCCCAGGCTGGCCTTCACCGTGCCCTGCGCCCAGATGTTCTTGCTCCACACCGGGAACTTCATTTGCGTCAGAGAGGCTACATCGCGGATGCCGGCATCGATAACGAGAGCCTTCACCCCGTGTGCCTGCAACGATGTCGCGATCAGGTCGCCGAAATAACCATCGGAGCAGGGCGAGCTCGGCGCCGCGACCAGTACGTCCCCCGGCTTACAGATCTCGACCGCAACATGCAGCATCCAGTTATCGCCCGGGGGCATGAGCACCGTGACGGCAGGACCTGAGACCGCGGCGCCCCTGTAGATCGGGCGCATGTAAGCGGCGAGAAGGCCCGTCCGCCCTTGCGCCTCATGAACGGTGGCGACTCCATAACTCCCCAACGCCGCGGTGGCTGCAGGGTCCGGGCGCGCGATCTCGCGCATGACGACGTGCTTGTTGATGACGGCTCCGGCTCAGGCTTGAGAGGTGGACGCTTCACGAGCGAAACGAGGCGGAATTATAGCCAGCGCCATGAGCCGTAGCCACGCGCGTGTGCGGATAACGAACGAGGTCATGGGCTGCCGTGCCGGACAGCGCGTATCCGGGTGTTGGTGGCCAGTCGATGAGCCGAAAAAAAGCCCGGAACCATAAGTCGCCGTTGGTACCGGGCCGGATAAGCTTCGGTCCTCCAGACGCGCCGGGTAGCCTGCGGCGCGTCGTGCGTCTTACTGCTGCGTATCCCCCTCTCCCTTGACAGTTACATCGCCGGGGTTCTCCAGAACCTTCATCACCACGCGGCGATTCTTCGCCCGCCCCGCCGGCGTGGCGTTGCTCGCAACCGGATTGGCTTTGCCGAAGCCCCTCGCCGTCAGCTGCTCCGGCTTCACGTTCTGGCTGATGAGGTACTCGCGAACGGAGTTCGCCCGCTTGTCCGACAGCGTGAGGTTGTACCGGTCGGAGCCGGTGGCATCCGTATAGCCCTGCAGCTGGACCTTCAGGCGCGGGTGCTTCGTCATGCCGTCGGCCACTTCGTTCAGGACCGGCCGCGAGTCCGGCGTCAGGATGGCGGAGTTGGTCTCGAACGTCACACCCTCGAGCACGATGGAGCCCTTGCGCGGACAGCCGAACT
>CAZDTG010000014.1:11498-46206 GCA_964508005.1 uncultured Steroidobacteraceae bacterium | reverse complement strand
CGCTCGCCACCGCGGCCATGGCGATTCTGTGCGCGCAGTTCGATTTCAGCGAGGCGTTGCGGCGCTGGACCGCTCCCTGGGAACGTTTCCAACTCGACGAGTTGCCGGCCGTGCTCGTGGTGCTTGCGGCGGGACTGGCGTGGTTCGGGGCCCGCCGCTATCGCGAGGCCGGACAGGAATTGCGGCGGCGGGAGCTCGCGGAGGCCCGGCTGGAGGCCGCACTGACTGACAACCGGCGCCTGTCGCAGCAGTATGTGCAGCTGCAGGAAGCGGAGCGCAAGAGCCTCGCCCGCGAGCTCCACGACGAGCTCGGCCAGTACCTCAACGTCATCAAGCTCGACGCCGTGGCCATTCGCGACGGGCGTTTGTCGTGCGATGCCAGCCCGCACGAGCGGGCCGAGGGGATCGTGGCGAACTGCGACCACATTCATACGGCTCTCACCGCACTCATCCGGCAGCTGCGTCCGGTGGGTCTGGATGAGCTCGGCCTGGGAGCGGCATTGGAGCATTGCATCGAGACCTGGCGATCGAGGTTGGCGGGCGTGCAGTTGGATCTGAGGCTCGCCGGCGAGTTCGAGGATCTCAGCGAGGCGGTGACCCTGACCGTGTACCGCGTCGTGCAGGAGGGCTTGAACAATGTGGCGAAGCACGCCTGCGCCGGTAGTGTCCGGCTGCAGCTCGAGCGAACCCAAAGCGACCGCGACGGCGACGGTCTCATCACCATCACCATCGCGGACAACGGGATCGGGTCCGATACCGCAGCGCCGACGCCAGGTCTGGGCCTCATCGGCATGCGCGAGCGGGTCGCCGCGCTGGCGGGTCATCTGGAGGTCACCAGTGCGCCCGGGCAGGGGTTCGAGCTCAAGGCGCAGATCCCCGCGGAACAGGTCGCGTGAACGCCTCCTTGATTACGGTTCTGCTCGTGGATGACCACGCTGTGGTGCGCGAGGGCTACCGGAGGCTGCTGGAGCGGGACGCCCGGATCCGGGTCGTGGGGGAGGCCTGCAATGCACTGCAGGCCTGCGAAAGCGCGATGGCTCTGGACCCCGACGTCATCGTCATGGATATCGCTCTCCCGGGCGTCAGCGGTATCGAGGCCATGCGCAGGATTCTGGTACGCCGTCCCGGGCAGTGTGTGCTCATGTTCAGCATGTATGACGACGGTATCTTTGCGTCGCGGGCGCTGGAGGCAGGGGCGCGAGGATACCTGACCAAGGCCAGCGCGCCGGAGGTGCTCGTGGACGCGATCTCGGCCGTGGCAAAGGGCGAGCGTTACCTGAGCCCGGACGTCGCCCGTCATGCCTCGCCCGGAGCCAGGTCCGTCGTCAGCACACTCACCGCCCGGGAGTTCGAAATCCTGCGACTGCTCGCCCGGGGCGACACTGTCAGGCGCATCGGCGAGAAGCTCGGCCTGTCGGAGAAAACGGTCGCCAATCACCAGTCCGCGATCCGGGACAAACTGGGGGCCCGCAACGCCGTGCAGTTGGCGCGCGTGGCCGATGAGCTGGGATTGTCGCTGTAAGACCTGCAGCAGCGGCGGGTGTGCACTGTAATTTCACCACGGGGCGGTGGATAACATGGCACAAACCGGGGATAAGTGTTCCAGTTATCCACATTTCGAGCCGCCGCGCACACTGGACACCCACAACCAACCGCCGGAGACCGATAATGATCAGAGTCAGCATTTTCTATCCCAACTCCACAGGCGCTACATTCGACATGGCGTACTACACGAGCAAGCACCTGCCGGTGCTGCAGATCAGCGAGATCAAGCTGTAGCTGCAGCGCGTGACTCGCGCAAGCGAGTCACGCCCGGCCATGGATGGCCGCGTTCCAACATCGGCGCCTTGCGCCGGAACTGTGTTTGCGCTCACACGTTCCCATCCCAACTTCTTGACACGTGACAGCCGGGGCATAGCGCCTGCGGCGCGCTGTTGCAGGAAGTGACGGCAGCTCTTCGTAGCCTCCCGCCGCCATTCGTCGCGGTACTCATCGACCGCGCAGCTTCAACCATCAACCAGCGAGGAACTGCTCATGGCAGGCAAAAACACAGCCGTTTTCGGCATTTACGCGACGCCCGCGGACGCGGAGAGGGGTGTCGACACCCTGATCGCAGCGGGATTTCCGAGCGCGGACATCTCGGCGTTGCTGCCGGACAACCGCGGCACGAAGGAGTTCGCGCACCAGAAGGAGACCAAGGCCCCGGAGGGCACGACCGCGGGCGTCACCGCCGGCGGCATCGTGGGTGGAACGCTTGGAGTGCTCGCAGGGATGGGGGCGCTTGCGATCCCGGGAATCGGGCCGCTGATTGCGGCAGGACCGATCATGGCCGGCCTGGCTGGGCTGGGGGTCGGCGGCGCCGTGGGTGGGCTCGTGGGCGCGCTCGTCGGCATGGGCATTCCGGAGTACGAGGCCAAGCTCTACGAGGGCCGGGTGAAGAACGGCGGCGTACTCGTATCCGTCCATTGCGATACCTCCGAGTGCGTGTCACGGGCCAAGGAGCTGCTCAGGGGCAGCGGTGCGGAGGACATCGCGTCGACGGGGGAGAGTGCGGGCGCCAAGGCGGCACAACCGAAGGCGCGGAACGAGGCCGCTGATCGGCCGTAGAAGGATCTGACCACAGGGCGGCGACGGGATGCCGCCGCCCTTCATGAGTCATCCGCCGCGCTCGCCTTACTGATTTCCCGCCCCCAAAGCGCGACCCCGAGCCCCAACCGCATGCCGAGTTGAATGCGAAGGCTTTGCTGGGGGATGATCGAAGCGTGCAAACACAGCTACGTTGCCGCGGATGGCGCCAAGAGAGCCTCCTCAGGCTGCTCGAGAACGTCCTCACCGTCGGCGAGGACCCCAAGAACCTGGTCGTTTACGCGGCGCTCGGCAAAGCGGCGCGCGACTGGAAATCCCACGATGCAATCGTTGCTGCCCTGCGCCGCATGGAGGAGGGGCAGACGCTCGTGGTGCAGTCGGGGCGGCCGGTGGCCCTCATGCGTACGCACCCCCAGGCGCCGCTCGTGCTCATGGCCAACTGCAACCTGGTCGGCCGCTGGGCACGCGAGGAGGTGTTCTACGATCTCGAGCGCCGCGGGCTCATCTGCTGGGGCGGCCTGACGGCCGGGTGCTGGCAGTACATCGGCTCGCAGGGGGTTATTCAAGGCACCTATGAGATCTTCGCGCGGGTCGCCGAGCAGCTCGGCGAGACGAGCCTCGCCGGACGCTTCGTGCTCACCGCGGGTCTCGGAGGCATGGGTGGGGCGCAACCGCTCGCGGCCCGGCTCGCCGGCGCAGCGACTCTGGTAGTGGAGGTGGATCCGGCGCGGATCGAGAAGCGGCTGCGGGCCGGCTTTCTGGAATATGAGGCCAAGTCCCTGGACGACGCGCTCGAGCACATCGATCGCTGGCGCGCTGCAAAGCGCGCCGCTTCGGTGGCACTTTGCGCAAACGCCGCTTCCGTGTACCCGGAGCTCGTCGCGCGGGGTGTAACACCCGATGTCGTTACGGACCAGACCTCCGCGCACGATCTCGTCTACGGCTACGTGCCGATCGGCTATCCACCGGGTCTCACACACGCCGAGAAGGCCGCCGCCGCCGATCGGCTGACCGCCGACGGCCTGACCTCGATTGCGGCGCACGTGCGTGCGATGCTCGAGTTCAAGGCACGGGGCGCGGTCGTGTTCGACAACGGCAACCTGATCCGCTCCCAGGCGCAGCGCGCCGGGGTGGCCCGGGCCTTCGACATTCCGGTATTCACGGAGGCTTTTCTGCGGCCTCTGTTCTGCCGGGGCATCGGTCCGTTTCGCTGGATCGCGTTATCGGGAGCGGAGGCCGATATCCGGCGCATCGACGCCCACCTGTTGTCCGCTTATGCGCACAACCGCATTGTGGCCAACTGGATCCGGCTCGCCTCGAAGTCGGTGCCCTTCGAGGGCCTGCCGGCGCGGATCGCCTGGCTCGGACATGGCGAGCGCTCGAAGCTTGCGCTGGAAGTGAATGATATGGTGAGCCGCGGCGAGCTCCAGGGCCCCATTGCCTTCACCCGCGACCACCTCGACGCAGGCGCGATGGCCCATCCCAACATCATGACGGAGAACCTCATCGACGGCAGCGACGCCGTATCCGACTGGCCGCTGCTGAACGCCCTGCTGAACTGCGCCTCGCAGGCGGACCTGGTCGCCATCCATTCGGGTGGCGGCGGGTATGCGGGTTATATGACGAGCGCCGGAGTGACACTCATCGCCGACGGCACGCCCGCGGCCGCCAGCCGGTTGCGCGTGACGCTCGACAACGATACGGGCCTCGGAGTCCTGCGCTATGCGGACGCCGGATATCCCGATGCTCTGGACGAGGTGCAGCGCTCTGAGATACCGCGGATCGTGACGTGACGAACTCGACCGGTGTCGAGGAGGTCCCGGCTCCGGTGCCGGCAGCGCCCGCGCTGCCGAGGCCGCATTACGCCGGCCCGCGCGCGATCCTGGCCGCCTCCATTGGCAACGCCCTCGAGTGGTACGACTTCTCGGTCTATGCCTTTTTCGCCATCTACATCTCCCGTAATGTGTTCGTCGACTCGGGAGGGGCTGCCGCCCTCATTGACGCATTCCTCGTTTACGGGGTCGCCTTCGTCGCCCGTCCGGTTGGAGCTGTGTTGCTCGGCGCCTATGCCGATCGCTCGGGGCGCCGCGCGGCGCTGACGCTCTCTCTCATTCTCATGGCGGCCGGCTCGCTGTGCATCGCCGTCGCTCCGCCTTACGCGCTCGTGGGTATTGGCGCGCCCTTGTTGATCCTGTGCGGACGCCTGCTCCAGGGGCTCTCCGCGGGCGGTGAGATTGGCGGAGCCGTGTCATTTCTTGTCGAGCACGCGCCCCCAGAGCGTCGTGGCGCCTACGCAGCGTGGCTCCAGTCGAGCATGGGCGTATCCAATATTCTCGGCGCTCTCACGGGCGCGACCTTATCCGCGCTGCTGACCCCCGAGCAGTTGGCCAGTTGGGGTTGGCGAATTCCCTTCGTTCTGGGCCTCAGCGTCGCGCCCGTGGGACTGTGGCTGCGTGCCACCCTGGAGGAAACGCCGGCATTCGAAGCAGCGCAGCGCGAGCGTGCGAGCGAGCCCAAACACCTGTTGACCTCACTGCGGGACGTGATCGTGGAGCATCCCAGGGCCCTGTGCATTGCCGCGGGAATCAGCGTGGTGTGGGTCATCGCCGTTTACACACTCCTGCTCTACATGCCGACCTACGTGCAGCGCAGTCTCGGGTTCAGTCCTTCCGAGGCGTTTACCGCATCGGTGGTCGGCAATGTCGTCATGGCTTTGGGTTGCATCGCCGCCGGTCGCATCTCGGATCGTATCGGCCGGGTGCTGACGGTTCGCATCGGGACGCTTCTGCTTCTCGTGGCCACGTATCCCGTGCTCGCCTGGGTGGTGAGTACTCGCACGGTGACCGCGCTCTTCATAGGCCAGACGTTGTTCTGTGCAATCGTCTCCGTATTCACCGGTAGCGTCCCGGCGGTGCTGGCCGCACTGTTTCCGCCCCGGCTGCGCTCGACCGGTGTGTCTCTGACCTACAATTTCGCCGCGGTGGTGTTCGGGGGCTTTGCGCCGGCGGTGCTTACATTCCTGACAGAGAGTACCCATAACACAATGGCGCCTGCGTTCTATGTCGTCTTTGCGGCGGCTGTCTCCTTGCTGGCTCTCGCGTTTGTACCCCGGAGCCTCCCGGAATGAGGCCTCGGTACCTGACTGGATTGTTTGCGGTCCTGAGCCTGTCATGTGTCTCGGCGATGGTTCGCGCGGAGGACGCGCATCGGCCGCTCGTATTGAATGGCGGCGCGCTCTCTGTCGCGGACATCATCGAGGTCGCCCGCCAGGGACGGCCGGTCGAAATATCTCCAAAGGCCCGCGCTCGAGTCGCCGCGACATTCGAAGTCGTTCTGGCGGCTGCGCGAGCGCACCTGCCCGTCTATGGACTCACGACCGGTGTCGGTTGGAACAAGGACAAGGACGCGCTCCAGGGAGCGGGGACATTGGACCCCGACCTCATGGCCGCCTCAAAGCGTTTCAACCTCGGAACGTTGCGGGCGCATGCTGCCGGCGTGGGCGATGCGCTTCCCGACGAGGTCGTGCGCGCGGCGATGGTCGTGCGGCTCAATCTGCTCCTGACCGGCGACGGAGGCGTGCAGCCGGTTGTCGTCGACCAGTACGCGGCCTTCCTGAACCGCAACATCACTCCAGTGGTGCCGGGACGCGGCAGCGTTGGCGAGGCCGACATCGTGCAAAGCGCGCACATCGGCCTGGCTCTGGCAGGAGAGTGGCGGGTGCGATATGCCGGGTCGGTCATGCCTTCATCGCAGGCGCTGGGCGCCGCGGGGCTGAAGCCTGTCGCGCTCGTCGGCAAGGACTTCCTCGCCATCATCGGTGACAACTCGCTGACAGTTGGGGAAAGCCTCCTTGCGGTACACGCCGCACGGGCCTGGCTGGAGCGGGAGGTCACGGTATTTGCACTGTCGTTGGAGGGACTCAATGGCAATGTCGCGCCGTTTCTCGACGTTTCGGTTGCCGCGCACCCCGAGCCCGGCTTTGTCATCGTGGCGAGCCGGCTGCGCGCCGCGCTTGCCGGTAGCGATCTGTGGAACGTGCGTGACCACCGTCCTCTGCAGGATCCCCTGTCGTTCCGCACGATGCCGATCGTGTTGGGTAATGCGTGGCAGGCCCTGGATGCTGCCGAGACGGAAATCCTGTTTTCCGCCAACCACAGCGGGGACAATCCGCTGGTCGTGACGGATAACCGCAGTCTTGCGGCACAAGGCGCGCAGGTCGGGCGGTATCTCGTGCCGGGGGTGCCGAACGCGGCTATCGTGCCCACTGCAAACTTCGAGGCACTGCCTCTCGTGGCTGCCCTCGAGCGGGTCGCTCTCGCGCTCGGGCATGCCTCGGAATCCATTACCGCCTCCGTGCTGCGCTTCGAGAATCCCGCGATTACGGGTCTGCCCCGATTCCTGACGGCGCCGGATAATCCGGGTCATGGCTTCGGCGCCGTCCAGAAAGCGGTGGTGTCACTGAATTCGGAGATCCGTACGCTCGCGATGCCTGTTTCCCTCGAGAGCGCCGCGCTCGCCGGGAATATCGAGGACGTCACGAGCAGCGCCCCGCTGACCGCGCGCCGTCTGAGCGAGCTCGTCGAAGATCTGTATCCCCTGACGTCGTTCCAACTGCTGCACGCGGCGCAAGCGGTTGGATTACGCGAAGGCTTTCATCCCGGTGCCGGCACCCGGGCACTGTTGGAAGGGTATCGCGCACGCGTATCCTTCGTCGGGCAGGACAGGATCCTGACGGAAGACATCGAAGCCGGCGCCCAATATCTGCGAGGACTGTCACCATGAGCGATTTCGACCTCGTGTTGAGCGGTACCGTGGTTCTTCCGAGCCATGTGATTCCCCAGGGTTACGTTGCGGTCCAGGATGGCCGTATCGCCAGAGTAGGCGAGGGGACCGCACCCGCCGCGCGCGAACGGCACGTGCTCGGCAACGCGTACATTCTTCCCGGCGGAATCGATGGGCAGGTGCATAGCCGGAGCACGAAGGGGCTCGAGGATTTCGATGCGACGACACGCTCGGCAGCAGCGGGCGGTGTCACCACGATCGTGGACATGCCCTACGATAACGGACGCCTCATTTGCACCGCTGAGCGGCTGGGCCTGAAGGCGCGCGAGGCGAAGGAGCAGGCACACGTCGACTTCGCGCTCTACGCGACGGCGCATCCGAACGATGGCCCCAAGCACATTGACGAGCTCGTTGCGGCGGGCGCGTGTGCGTTCAAGTTTTCGACTTTCGGAACGGATCCGGAACGATTTCCGCGCATACCGCCGCAGACACTGCATGATTGCTTTGCGCGGATCGCGCGCCACGGCCTGATGGCGGGTGTCCATAACGAGAACGAGGAAGTCATACGGGCGCTGGAAGCACGCGTGCGCGCCTCAGGCGCCGAGGGTTACAAGGTCCACGGCCTGAGCCGGCCTGTCTACAGCGAAACGCTGGCGATTGCGGAAATCTACGAGATCGGCGCGGCCACCGGCTGCCGCGCGCATGTCGTGCACTGCTCCACGGGGCGCGGCTATGAGCTCTGCGCAGCCTACCGCGCGATGGGCCATCGCACGACCATTGAAGCCTGTTTGCATTATCTCGTTCTCAGCGAGGAGGACCTCGGCCGCATTGGCGGTCTCGGCAAGGTGAATCCTCCCATACGCCCGGCCGCGGAGCGCGAGCAGCTGTGGCAGCATCTCGCCGCGGGCAACATCACGATCGTGTCCACCGATCACGTGAGCTGGCCCCTGGAGCGCAAGTCGAATCCTGACATGTTCGCGAATGCCTCCGGCGTACCGGGACTCGAAGTGCTCTACCCGCTGTTCGTCAAGGAATGCGTGGCGCGCGGGCTGCCGCTCACCTGGGCGGCACGGTTGCTGGCTCATAACCCCGCAGCGCTCTTCTGCCTCGAGCAGAGCAAGGGCGCGCTGGCTCCGGGCCTCGATGCGGACATCACGGTGCTCGCCGACAGCCCGCATCGGTATGACCCGGCCGCCAGCGGAATCAATGCGGCGAGCTGGAGTCCCTACGCCGGCATGATGTTGGGGCATCGCGTGCAGGCGACTTATCTGCGGGGCGAGCTCGTATTCGACGGTACCAGGGTGCTCGCGTCGCCTGGAAAGGGTCACTTTGTCCGTCCCGCGTACACGGCGCTAACGCCGGCGGGAGCATAAGGTGGCCAAGGATGAGGTAGTCGAGGCTAAGGTTGGCGAGAGGCGCATCGATCCGGCGGCAGCGCCCGTAAACGAGGCACGCTTGTTTGGCTGGCTGATGCAGCTGGGGGAGATCACGGACCCTGGGCGGCCTTGGACGCGGACCGCGTTCTCCGAGCGCCATGGCCAGGGGCGGGAGTTCCTCGCCGCACGGATGCGCGAGTTGGGCCTAAAAACGTGGGTCGACGCAGCGGGCAACCTCATCGGCCGTCGTGAAGGTTCCGATCCGTCAGCGGGCACCATCATGATCGGGTCGCACAGCGACACCGTGGTAGGCGGGGGACGCTTCGACGGGATCGCCGGCGTGATAGCGGGCCTCGAAATCGCGGCCGCGCTCGGGGAGGGTGCGGCGCGCCTGCGGCATGCGCTGGAAATCGTCGATTTTCTCGGCGAGGAGCCGAACGAGTTCGGTCTGTCGTGCGTCGGCAGCCGCGGCATGGCGGGAGCGCTCGACACCGCCATGTTGGCGCGCACCAACAAGGCGGGGGTGACGCTTGGTGAGGCCATCAGGGCCGTGCGCGCGGGCGGCGGGTCGAGCGTGGGCGCGGAATTGATGGTCGGCGCCGGGTCCGCGGCCGGCGGCGCCGGGCCTGGCGCCGGCGGGTCGAGCGTCGGTGCGGCTCGCAGAAGCGACGTTGCGGCGTTCTTCGAGCTGCACATCGAGCAGGGGCCGGTGTTGGAGGCGGAGGGTCGCGATGTCGGGGTTGTCACACACATCGCCGGCATCCGGCGGCTTGCGTTGACTTTCAAGGGGCAGGCCGCGCACGCGGGTACGACTCCTCTGAACCTGCGGCAGGACGCACTCGTCGCCGCCGCGCGCTTCGTCCTCGAGCTGCGGCAGAGCCTCGAGACTTTGCGCGAGTCCCGACCCTTCGTGATTGCGACGGTGGGCGAAATACACGTGGCGCCCAACGCGCCGAACGTTGTCCCCGGCGAGGCACGGCTCGTTGTAGACCTGCGCAGCGATGCCAGCGAGGCGCTCGTGACCTGGACCGAGCGGATCCAGGAATTTGCCGAGCGGGCCGTGGCGGGCACCCAGGTACGGCTGGCCCAGTGCCGCCTGTTGTCGGCCACGGAGCCGACGACCTGTGCGCCGGCGCTTGCGGCTCATCTGCGGGAGGCGGCCAGGCAAGTCGGATTACAGCAGCAGGATATCGTGAGCGGCGCAGGGCACGACGCGGCGTTTCTCTCGCAGATCGCGCCGGCCGCCATGCTGTTCGTGCCGAGTCGTGGCGGAATGAGCCACTGCGCGGAGGAATGGACCGACCCGGCGGCCCTCGCCAAGGGCGTAGCGACACTGTTGCGCGCCGTGCGGCAGTTTGATGAGGTGTGAATCGTGAAACGCGTGTTGACGGCGGCGGACGTTGAGTTTGCGGTGAAGGGCGGATCGGTTCTCGCCTGTGGCGGCGGGGGCTGGCCGGAACATGGCCGTGAGCTGGGTCATCTGGCCGTCACCATCGGCCGGCCCGAGTTGGTCACACTCGACGAAGTGCAGGACAGTGCCTGGATCGCAACGGCCGCCGCGATCGGAGCGCCGGGCGGGCTCACGGACTGGCAGATGCTGGGCATGGACTACGTGACCGCCGTACGACTTCTGCAGGAGGCGCTCGGCCAGCCGCTGTACGGGCTCATGATCGGGCAGAACGGCATGTCGAGCACCGTCAATGCGTGGCTTCCCGCTGCCGTACTCGGGGTCAAGGTCATTGACGCCGTCGGGGATGTGCGCGCTCATCCCACCGGCGACATGGGCTCGATCGGGCTTGCGGGCCGGCCGGAACCGACGATCCAGACGGTCGCCGGCGGCAATCGGGCGCGCAATGCCTACATCGAGGCCACTTTCCGCGGCGCCACCGCGAAGGTCTCTCCGGTATTGCGCGCAGCTTCGGATGCCTCAGGCGGGTTCATCGCCAGTTGCCGCAATCCCGTTTCAGCCGGTTACGTGCGTCAGCATGCGGCGCTCGGCGGCATCAGCATCGCTCTCGAGCTCGGCCGCGCAATCACCGACGCCGACCCGCGCGGCCCGCAGGCTGTACTGGATGCCATCTGCACGCGCCTGAGCGGCGAGATCATCCTGAGCGGCCGCGTCGCCGACAAGACCTTGAAATACACGAGCTCCGCCTTCGACGTCGGCCAGATCCGGCTCGATTGCGGCAGGGAGCAGGCGGTCGTCCACGTCATGAACGAGTACATGGCGGTAGACGGGGCGAGCGGCCGCCTGGCAACTTACCCGGACGTGATTACGACACTGACGACCGCCGGTACTCCGATCAGCGCGGGGCGCGTCGAAGTAGGAATGACTCTGCACGTGTTGCGCGTGGCGAAGCAACATCTGCCGCTATCGTCCAGCATCACCGATCCGTCGGTGTATCCGATCGTGGATAAGACGTTGGGAATCGATATCTCGACGTATGCGTTGGCATCACGCTAGGGCCCGGGTATCCATGAAGGCGCTCTGGCGCTGTGCTCTCGTCGGGCTCATGGGCGGTGTGGGTCTCGCCTGGGCGCGGACTGACATCAATCCCACGGGCATATGGAAAGTGGTTGACTACACCGCCACCGACCCCGTGACGGGTGCCGTGCAGCATCCATTTGGCACCAATCCTCTCGGTAGCGCTATTTATACCGCCAAGGGGCACATGAGCGTGTTCGTGGCGGGGAGCCATCGCGAACGGTCCACTGCGAGCGGCGCAAAGCGCGCTGAGGAGCGCGCACGACTGTTCGACAGCATGTATGCCTACACCGGCACGTTCACCGTCAAGGGCAATGCGGTCACCATACACATCGAGTCCGCCTGGCAACCCGACTGGGTCGGTACGGACAAAACCCGCACGCTGAAAATCGACCACGACATCCTTACCATCACAACGGAACCCATGACGAGCCCCGTGGACGGCAAGACCTACATCTCGGTGACGAGCTTCCGGCGGGTGGAGTAGGCGCGCGCTACGCGACCCGTGTTGCCGCCAGCTTATCCTCGTCGAGCGCGTACCCCATTCCGGGGGCGTCGCTCAGATTGATCCAGCCTTCGCGATCGGTCCGCAGCGGCTCCGCCATCATGTAGTCCCTGCGATTGTAGCTCCACTCGGGTGGGTCGTAGGGGAACTCCAGGAACGGCGCATCGACGAAGCCGGCAACGAGATGGGCGTTGGCGGCGACTCCCATGCCGTTTGTCCAGGTGTGCGGCGTGAAGGTGAGGCTGTGCTCCTGGGCGAGCATTGCCACCCGGCGCAGCCCTGTGATACCACCTACCAGGGCGACATCGGGCTGCAGCACATCCACACAACCGCCAGTGATGAGATCCCGCAACTCGTGCAACTGGCGCGTCATCTCGCCTGCGGCGATTCGGACATCGGTCGCTTCGCGCAAGGTCTTCATCCCGGCGTGGTCACCGCGGTAGAGCGGCTCCTCCATCCAATACACGCCGAGGCGCTCGAGCTCGCGCGCGACCACCAGCGCGTCCTTGAATGTCCAGGAGGCCTCTGTGTCCCAAGGCAGCCGCCAGCCCTGATTGCAGTCGACCATCAACTCCAGCCGCTGCCCCACACGTGCGCGAACGGCCTCCAGCGCCTTGACGTCGTCGCGCCAGTCGCCCCGATGAAAGCGCATCTTGAGTGCGCGAAATCCCTGCGACAGGTAGCGCTCAGCGCATTCGGCCATGGCGCCCGGATCGCGCAGGGTGCCCGATGAAGCGTAGGCCCGCACGCGGTTCGACAGCCCACCCAGCAGCTTCCAGCACGGCTGACCCGTGATCTTGCCCGCCAGGTCCCACAATGCCAGATCGAACGGCCAGCAGCGGCCGTAGTGGAAATCGATGTGCGACAACACGCGGTAGTGCCGCTCGATGGCGAGCGCGTCGCGGCCGATGAACAGGTTCTCGTGCCCCTCGAACCCGAGCATCCGGTCGCCCGAGCCCAACCCGACCAGGCCGGTGTCGGTCGTGACGCGCACGATCGTTGCATCGAAATACACACGCGGCTTGGTGTCCCAGCTCGCGTGGAACGGGGGATCGAACGTCAGCCGGTGATGACTGATGTCGATGGAGGCTATGCGGTGAGCCGCCGCCGACGTGGTCAACTCGAGTGGCTGTGCGTTCATTTGTATGCCGTCCAGATGGTCTTGAGATCCGCGTACTTGTCGATCGCGTGATAGGAGCGATCGCGCCCGAAGCCGGACTGCTTGAAACCGCCGAAGGGCGTTGCCAGCGACGAGCGGTCGAAGGTGTTCACCCACACCGTGCCCGCCCGCAGCGCGCCCGACAGGCGGTGCGCGACATTCATGTCGGAGGTCCACACGGCTGCGGCGAGACCATAGATCGTATCGTTGGCGAGGCGGACGGCTTGCGCCTCGTCGGCGAAAGTCGTCATCGTCAGCACCGGGCCGAAGATTTCCTCTCTCGCGACGCGCATGTCGGCGCGAACGCCGTCGAGAACGGTCGCCTGGACGTAATAACCGCCGTACTCCTCGAGGGCACGCTTGCCTCCCAGTGCGACTCGTGCGCCTTGAGAGACGCCGCTGTCGATGTAGCCCAACACGCGTTGCATGTGACCCTGGTCGATGAGCGCGCCCATCTGGGTTGCCGGCTCGAAAGGATGCCCGAGGGTGATGGTCGCCGCGACACGCGCGATCGCCTCTATGAGGGCGTCCTTGACGCTCTCATGCACGATCACCCGCGAGCCGGCGTGACAGGTCTCACCCGCGTTGTAGTAGATACCCCACGCGATGCCGGATGCAGCCGCTTCGAGATCGGCATCCTTCATCACCACGTGCGGGCTCTTGCCGCCGCATTCGAGGGCGACCCGCTTCATGTTGGACTCGCCGGAGTAGCGCAACATCAACTTGCCTACTTCGGTCGAGCCGGTGAAGCTGACCATGTCGACGTCCCGATGCAGGGCCAGGGGCTTGCCGGCCTCCTCGCCGAACCCGGTGACGACATTCAGGACCCCGGGCGGCAGGCCGGCTTCGCGCCCCAGCTCGGCCAGGCGGATCGCAGTGAGAGGCGACTGCTCGGCGGGCTTCAGAATGACCGAGTTGCCGGCGAGCAGGGCGGGCCCCAGCTTCCACGCGCTGATGATGAGCGGGTAGTTCCACGGCACCACCGCGGCGACGACACCGAGGGGCTCACGCCGAACCAGCGCCAGCTCGTGAGGCGCGGTTGGCGCGACTTCGTCGTAGAGTTTGTCCGCGAACTCGGCGTAGTAAGCGATGCAGTCGGCGGCGAAGGTAACATCGACATTCACCGAGTTGAGAATGGGCTTGCCGACGTCGAGGGTTTCCAGGATGGCCAGCCGATCGATGTCATCCCGGATCAGCTGCGCGAAGCGATGCAGCACGCGCTTGCGGGTGCTCGGATCCGTGCGACGCCAGCCGCCCTCGTCGAACGCCGCGCGCGCCGCGGTCACCGCGGCATCCACATCGGCGGCGCCGCAGCGCGCGACCTCGGCGACCACGGTACCGTTGATCGGGCTCACGTCCTGGAAGACCCGGCCATCGAGGGCGCCGACCGGCTTGCCATTGATGAACGCGCGACCTTCGGGTTTCGTGGCGGCGGCGAGTTGCTCCCATTCCTTGCGGGTACGTGCGGCGCTGGGTGTTGACATGGTTAGCTCGCGGTCAAAATCAGGTTGGCGAGATGAAGCAGGTCGGAATCGAGCACCGGACGGCGGTTCGATTGGCGCATGGCCGAGTTCTCCGGCCGCGCCATCTGTGCGGCGAGTTGTTCAGCGGTGATGCCGTCGTGGCCTTCGCCGGACAGTGATACTTTGATACCGACATCGCGTACCAGGCGGTCGACTGCGCCGGGCAGGCGTGTTGCGTCGGCAGGTTCGCCCATCGCCGCCGCGACGGCCGCATAGCAGCCAGCGTCGTTTGCGATGTTCCATGGGAGCGTTGCGCGCAAGGCAAGCCCAACGACGCGCCCGTGATGAATCGGCCGCAACGACGCCAGGGCGTGGCCGATGTTGTGCGCGACGGCGGTGCCGCAGTTGTCGATAGCGATACCGGCGAGAGTGGCAGCCCACTGAACTCCTGCGCGGGCCTCGACGTCGGTCGGCGTCGCGACCGCCCGTCGGAGGTGTTTCACCACGAGGCGGATCGCTTCGTAGCAATACAGGTTGTTGGCCGGATTTGCGTTGGCGTTCGTCGCCGCCTCGATCGCATGGACGAGCGCGTCGACACCGGTCGCAGCCGTGAGATGCGCGGGGAGCCCGGTTGTCAGCACGGGATCGAGGACCACCACGTCGGCTTTGATCTCCTCACCCCATAGCCAGATCTTCGCGTGCCCGGCGTCGGTCAGAACCGCGGTGCGGGTGGCTTCCGAGCCGGTCCCCGAGGTGGTGGGCACGCACACATTGACCACGGCCGATTTGGGAAACGGATTGGCGCACAGGCCGTAATGGCTCGCACCGGCCTGGGCGCCGCAGATCGCGGCAACGGTTTTGCCCACATCCAGCGCCGACCCGCCGCCCATGGAAATCACGGCGGTGACCTTTTCCCGCCGGGCCAGCCCGGCGGCGGCATCCACCTGCGCCATCGTGGGGTCGCTCTTCACGTCATCGAAGACCAGGACGCCCAGGCCCGCCTCCCGAAGCGCCACGCTGGCACTGTCGATCATTCCGGTGCCCTGCAGGCCCGGATCCGCCACCAGGAGTACCGGGGTGCCGCGACCCACGAGCTCCGCGACCACGCTGCCGACGGTAGCTAAGGCGCCGGCGCCCTGGACGATCCGTGGAACCCGATCGAGTGTAATGGTAGTCATAGCGAGAGGGGTACGAGCCCCTGGGGCCCGGTCCGGGAAGGCGAATTTCACCGTTGTGCGGCCGTAAGTCAAAGCCGAGAAATTGGCTACCTGCATCGAAAAAAGGCATTGGAATCGAGGGTGCCCCGGCGCGAGGCTACAATGCGGCACAGCGCGGCCGATCCGGGCGAGGCCCCCGCACACCGGGGCCGAGCGCCCGCCATGGATGGCGGGCTGGGTTGCGGCTCCAAGGACGGTGCCCGGTCGCGGCTCAACTCCGTATCCGCCAGGAGCGTTCCATTGTGAAGAAACCGATCGACAGACGCTGGCTCCCGTTGAATGCCTTGCGCGCCTTCGAGGGCGTCGCAAAGCACGGAAGCTTCACCGCCGCGGCAAACGCGCTGCTCATTTCCCAAAGCGCCTTGTCCCGCCACGTCATTGCGCTGGAGCGGCTGACCGGCGTGCAGTTATTCGACCGCAAGCCGCACGCTCTCGCCCTGACCAAGGCAGGCCAGCACCTGCTGCCGGCCGTCATGAAATCCTTCGATCGCCTCGAGTATGCGCTCGATGACATCCGCAACGAGGGCGCGCCCGCTCAGCGGACCCTGCGGGTGCAGATGCCGCCGAGCTTCGCGGTGCAACTGGCGGTCCCGATCCTGCGCGATTTTCGCAGCGCCAGCACCGAAGTCGACATCGATCTCATCAGTCCGTACGGCGTGGGTCCGCCGCTCGGCGACGTCGATGTGGCCGTCGTTTACTCCAGGCCCACCGTGACGGATCTCGTCACCGACCTGTTGTGGCCCGTGCGGCTGAGCATCCTGTGTCATCCCAACATCGCGGCGCAACACGCCGGCAAGAGCCTGGGCGCTTTCATCGAGGCGAACGAGATCGTGCACGTGCGCATCGCCGATCTGGCCCGCCACCATGTCTGGGAGCAGTTCGTGCGACAGGCCGGCCTCGGCCCGATCAACTACGAGCGCGGGCTGGTTTTCGACACCGCGGTGCTGGCGGTGCAGTACGCTCTCAGCGGGCAGGGTCTCGCGCTCGTCGACACGAACCTGTTCAGCGAGGAGATCCGTACCGGCCGGCTGGTGCGGCCGTTCGAGGTCACGCTCGATGACGGTTACGGCTACTACCTCATCACTCACCCGGAAGGGCTGAGCGATACGGCGATCGCGCTGTTCCGCTCGTGGCTCATCGAGCGCTTCGGCACTCGCGTGGCTGCGGCCCAACCGCCGGTGCATCTGGCCGTATCCAATGAGTGAGCCGCCGCGGGCGGTGGCGGCGCACATCAGCCGGCGCATCGCCGGGGATCCTCGGGATCGGTCCGGCCGAGCGCGTCAGCAACTCTCCCGAGCACCCCTATACGCGGGAGCCGCTCGATTCCGCGGTGGGCCGCGGAGTCGTGTCAGCGGCGACCGGATCGATCTGACGGAGTTTCAACGGTTATGAAGAGCAATGTGAAAGTGGCGGTCATCGGTGGCGGCGTCGTGGGCGCCAGCGTCCTCTATCACCTGACGAAGGCGGGTTGGAAGGACGTGATGCTGATCGAGCGTGATGAGTTGACGTGCGGCTCGACCTGGCACGCCGCCGGCGGCATGCATACGGTGAATGGCGATCCCAACATCGCGAAGCTGCAGCAGTACACGATCAAGCTGTACAAGGAGATCGAGCAGATCTCGGGACAGTCGTGCGGCGTGCACATCACCGGCGGCGTCATGCTCGCGGGCACGCGAGAGCGCCTGGATTGGCTGAAAATGGCGAAGGCGCGCGGCCGCTATCTCGGCATGGAGCTGGAGCTCATTTCCGTCGCGGAGGCGAAGAAGCTGTTTCCGCTGCTCGAGGAGCGGCACTTCGTGGGCGCGATGTTCGATCCGATCGAGGGCCACGTCGATCCGTATGGCGTTACCCACGCTTACGCGAAGTCGGCGCAGATCGGGGGTGCGGAGGTCGTACGGCACACCCGTGTGGTCGATCTCAAGGCGCGCTCCGACGGCTCCTGGGACGTCATCACCGATCACGGCAACATCCACGCCGAGCACGTAGTCAACGCCGGCGGCCTGTGGGCGCGCGAAGTGGGGCGCATGGTGGGGCTCGAGCTGCCCATTCTCGCGATGGAGCATCAGTACCTCATCACCGAGCAGATCCCCGCGCTCAAGGCTCAAAAGGAGCAATTGCACTGCATCGACTTCGAGGGCGAGATCTATTTGCGCGAGGAGCGCGGCGCGATGCTCATGGGCACGTACGAGCGGGCCGGTGTGCCGTGGTCGCCGGTGCAGACGCCGTGGGATTTCGGGCAGAACCTGTTGCCCAACGATCTCGACCGGATCGCACCCAGCCTCGAAGTGGGCTTCGAGCATTTCCCGACGCTGGGCGAAGCCGGCATCAAGAAGGTGGTCAATGGCCCGTTCACCTTCGCGCCGGATGGCAATCCGCTCGTCGGACCCGTCAAGGGATTGCGCAACTTCTGGGTAGCCTGCGGGGTGATGGCCGGCTTCAGCCAGGGCGGCGGCGTCGGCCTCGCTCTGTCGCAATGGATGGTCGAGGGCGATCCGGGCGCGGATGTCTGGGCGATGGACGTCTCACGCTACGGTGATTGGGCAACTCTCGCATACACGAACGCGAAGGTGCGGGAGAACTACTCCCGGCGCTTCCGTATCCGCTTTCCCAACGAGGAGTTGAGCGCGGCGCGGCCTTTGCGCACCACGCCCATTTACGAGCGGCTGCAGGCCGAGAACGCCGTGTTCGGGGATTACTGCGGACTCGAGCATCCATTGTGGTTTGCCCCTAGCGCGGCGCAAGCCAACGAGGACGTCACGTTCAAGCGATCCAACGCGCACGAGCACGTCGCCGCAGAGTGCAAAGCCGTCCGCAACGCGGTCGGATTGCTCGAGATTTCCAACTACGGCAAGTTCGAGGTGACCGGGCCCGGTGCCGTGGAGTGGCTGTCGCGTGTGATGGCGAACCGTGTGCCTGAAATAGGTCGTATGGGCCTCACCCCGATGCTCAATGAGCGGGGGAAACTCATCGGCGACTTCACGATGTGCCGGCCGGCCGCCGATCGGGTGTTTCTGATCGGGACTTATGCCGCTGAGGCCTATTACGTACGCTGGTTCGAGCGACATCTGCCGCCATCCGGCGTTTCGTTGCGCCCGTGCGCGATGGAATACGTCGGATTGTCGGTCGCGGGACCGAAGGCCCGCGCACTGCTGCAAAGCCTGGTTCGCGAGGATCTCTCGACCGCCGCTTTCCCCTTCCTGTCGTTCCGGCGGATGGATGTTGGGATGGTGCCCGCCTACGTCGGGCGAGTGTCCTTCACCGGCGATCTCGGCTACGAGATCTGGGTCACGACGGACTATCAGCGTGCGCTTTACGACCTGCTCGTCGGGGCGGGGCGCGAGCACGGCCTCAAGCCTTTCGGCGGCCGCGCCTTGAATGCAATGCGCATCGAGAAGAGCTTCGGGAGCTGGGCGCGGGAATATCGTCCGATCTATGGGCCTTATGAGGCGGGACTGGGGCGCTTCGTCGACCTGAAGAAGGGCGACTTCGTGGGCCGCGCCGCGGCTGTCGAGGAGAAGGAGAGCGGCGGCGCTTTGCGACTCGTTGCCTTCACGGTGGATGCCGCGGACGCGGATGCCATTGGGGATGAGCCTATCTGGCACGAGGGCAAGGTTGTGGGTTGGGTGACTTCGGGTGCCTACGGGCACAGCGTGCAGCGCTCGCTCGCGCTGGGCTACATTCCGGCGAGCCTCGCCGAGGCCCGCGGCGGCTTCGAGATCGAGCTCATCGGCGAGCGCCGCAAGGCCGAGCGTCTGGCCGCTGCGGCGTTCGATGCGAGCGGCGCACGCATGCGCACCTGAGCAGGCTCAGGTCTTTCGGGTCAGGGGGAAATGGTCATGGAGGCGAGTATGCCGCGAGTGTGAGCCTAGCGCCGCGGCTCCCGCTCCAACGCCTGCAGCTCCTCCACGCTCGCGATTTGATCCTCGCGCGGCGATGGGCCCACCGTTTCGTCCAGGCGTCCGAGGGTGTGCTCGAGCGAGCGCTTCAGTTTTTCCGCCGCGCCCTCGATGGCCTCGAGCAGGTTCGGCGCCTCGTTCGCGACCGCGATCGGTCTCGAGCCGGCGATGCGCGCTTCCATGACGCAGCGCTTTTCGTGGTCGCCGTGTTTTGGCCCGTTCGTATCGCTCAGGTGCACTTCGATCCGCGTGATGCGGTTCGCGAACCGGTCCACGGCAGCGTGCACGATGGATTCCACCCGTTCCGCGATGGATTCGCCGCCCTTGATGTGGTGATCCGAGTTGACGAGTATCTGCATGGACTCTCCTTTCAGTCGGCGCCGCAGCCGTGCATGCGGGCGCGCTTGCGCTGTAACTGCCGTGCCCGCGCTCACGGGAACTGCGCTTCGGGATATTTTCCGACCTCCTGCCCGGTCAGGGTCCTACAGAGTGGACCGGCGGCGCGTGCGCAAATGCGCCTTCGGGAGGTAGCTTTCATGAAATCCGCTCTGCACGCAATCGGGCTGCTGTTCATCGTGGCATGGCTGGTGCTGTGGCTGGCCGTGGAGGACGGTTCAATCCCTCGTAAGGCGGATAGCCGCGGACCAGCGTCCACGGCGATTGTTGCGACTCCAAAGAGGAGTGTCCGATGGACTACGTCAAACTCGGCCGTACGGGGCTCGAGGTCTCACGCATCTGTCTCGGCTGCATGAGCTACGGGTCGCCGGAGAGCAAAACGCAGCCGTGGGCGCTCGATGAGCGCGCGAGCCGCCCGTTCATCCAGCATGCGCTCGAGGCCGGGATCAATTTCTTCGATACCGCGAACGTCTACTCGCTCGGGGCCAGCGAAGAGGTGGTGGGCCGGGCACTGAAGGAGCTCGCCAAGCGCGACGACATCGTACTCGCCACCAAGGTATGGGGACGCATGCGGCCCGGGCCGAATGGCGCCGGACTCTCCCGCAAGGCGATTCTGATGGAGATGGATGCCAGCCTGCGGCGGCTCGGCACGGATTACGTCGACCTGTATCAGATCCATCGTTGGGACGATTCGACACCGATCGAGGAGACCATGGAGGCTTTGCACGACCTGGTGAAGGCCGGCAAGACGCGCTACATCGGCGCCTCCACCATGTTTGCCTGGCAGTTCGGCAAGGCGCAGGCCGTGGCCGAGAGGAATCACTGGACGCGCTTCGTCTCCATGCAGAATTTCCTGAATCTCCTCTATCGCGAGGAAGAGCGGGAAATGCTTCCGCTGTGCAAGGCGGACGGTGTTGGCGTGATTCCATGGAGTCCGCTCGCGCGTGGGCGGCTGGCGCGCCCATGGGACTCGACGACGAACCGGTCCGAGAAGGATGTGTTCGGTAAGAGGATCTACGGCTCGGTCACCGAGTCAGACGGCCTGATCGTGCGGAAGGTCGCAGAGATCGCCAAGCGGCGCGGCGTGACCATGGCCCAGGTCGCCCTTGCCTGGGTGTTGCAGAAGAGCGAGGTCACGGCCCCGATCATTGGTGCGACGAAGCTGGAGCACCTCCGGGATGCGATCGCGTCTGTGGAATTGAAGCTGACGCCGGAAGAAGTGGCCGAGCTCGAAGCGCCTTACGTGCCCCACTCTGTTGCCGGCTTCGCCTGATCCGGCCCCGGAGGGGGTACCCAGACGGTTCCGGTCATCGATGGCGCTTTCCTGTGTGCACCGGCCCAGGCGCGGCGCAGCGACGCTCAATCCAGTCGGTTACAGCATTGAGCACCTCGTTGGGGTGATCCCGATGGGGTGAATGTCCGCAATGAGCCAGGTTCACGACCTCGGCCTCCGCCGTGGCACGCGCAATGCGCTGGATCTGCTCGGCGGTCCCGTACTCGTCGTCGTCTCCCTGGATGGCGAGAATCGGACAGCTGATCCGCGGCACGTATTCCTCGATATTCCAAGCGCGGAAATCAGGATGCAGCCAGACGTCATTCCAGCCCCGGAAAGCCCCATCCACATCGTCGTGGTAGCGTGCCAGGCGCTCGCGCAGAGTTGTTGTCTGATAGGCCACCTTTGCTGCGGCAATGCTGACAACCGACATGTCCTCGACGAAGACATGCGGCGCCAGCACGACGATGCCAGCCACCATACGGCCACCGCCGCCAGCATGGATGAGGGCGATCGAGCCTCCATCGCTATGTCCGAAGAGAATCGGATCATGAATTCCGAGCGCATCCAATAACTGCGGCAGCACGGCGAGCGCTTCGTCGTGCATGTAACGAATGGCGCGCGGTGCGCGCAAGGGCGCCGATCGTCCATAACCGTGCCTGGAATAGACAACGACATTGCCCCGCGTCGCCTGGGCGAGTTGGAGAGGGAAATCCCTCCACATGGCGACGGACCCGAGGCCCTCGTGGAGCATCACGAATGTCGGCGCTTGCGCGCCGCCGACATCGATGCGCTCGTACTCGATGCGTCCGGGGCCAATGGTCAGGAAGGGCATGGCGTCAGGGGGCTGTCAGGGCAATGATCGCCGGAGCCCGGATCGGGCAGAGGGGCTCATCGGCGTGCGTATAGCGCACGCAATTTGAACCGCTGGATTTTGCCCGTAGCCGTCTTCGGCAGCTCGGGCATGAATTCGATCCACCGCGGATATTTGTGCGGCGCGAGTAGCGACTTGACGTGCTGTTTCAGTTGCTCGGCCATGGTCGTGTCCGCCGCTGCCGGTTGCCGAAGCACGACGCAGGCGAGCGGTTTCGTGAGCCCGTCGCCGTCCTGCCCGCCGACTACCGCGGCCTCCAGCACTGCCGGATGCGTTATCAGCGCGGATTCGACTTCCGCCGGAGAGACGTACATGCCGCTCACCTTCAACATGTCATCGCTGCGGCCTGCGTACACGTAGTGGCCCTCCTCATCGACGTAGTACTTGTCTCCACTTCGCGCCCACCCTCCCTGGAATGTCTGCTGCGTTTTCTCGCGATTGTTCCAGTAGCCCAGGGCGCAGGTCGGCCCTGCAATCTGCAGCTCGCCAATCTCGCCGGGCGGCACCGGCCGGCCCTCATCGTCGAGCAGCCGAAGCTGGTAGCCGGGGACCGGGGAGCCCGTGGTGCCGTAGGAGACGTCGCCGGGACGATTCGACAGAAAAATGTGCAGCATCTCCGTCGAGCCGATGCCGTCCAGTATTTCGACCCCGAAATAACGCGTCCAGCGCTCACCGATGTCCCGCGGCAATGCCTCGCCCGCGGAAACGCAGGCTCGCAAACTCAGTTCCCCGCGCTCCGGCAGAGGTGCGGAAAGCATGGAAGCATACAGTGTCGGCACACCGCAGAATATTGTGGGCTGGTGCCGCCGCAATCGCGCAAACACAGCCTCCGGAGTAGGGCGCTCCGCCATCAGCACGGCCGTCGCCCCAACGGCGAGCGGAAAGGTCAATGCATTGCCGAGCCCATAGGCGAAGAACAGCTTGGGAGCTGAGAACACCACGTCATCCTCACGCATGGTGAGAATCGGTCGCGCGTACAGCTCGGCTGTTTGAATGAGGCTCGAGTGCGCGTGAACAGTGCCTTTCGGCGCGCCGGTGGAGCCCGAGGAGTAAAGCCAGAAGCACACGTCATCGCAAGAGGTGACGGCCGGCTCAAACCCAGGCGCCGCATCGGCCAACAGCTCTGTGAACGAGTGGAATCCGCCGCTCTCGCCGTGCGAGACGATGACATGTTTCAAGTGCGGCATCCGCTCCAGCAGCGGCGCGAAAACAGGCAGTAAGGGCCCCGACACGACCAGTGCGCAGGCGCGGCTGTCCCGCAGCATGTACTCACAATCCGCGCTCTTGAGGAGCGTGTTGACCGGGACCGGCACGATGCCGGCCTTGATGCTGCCGAGGAAGGCTGTTGGAAAGTCGATCGTGTCCTGCAGGCACAGCAGCACGCGCTGCTCGGGTTGTACTCCCAGCCCCACCAGGACGTTGGCGCAGCGATCGACGCGTTCCGCCAGCTCCCCATACGTGCAGCTGCCATAGTCATCGAGGTAGGCGAGCTTGCCGCCGCGGCCGGCGCGCAGATTGCGCTCGAGGAGATCGTGTGCCGCGTTGTAATCGCGCGGAATGTCGATGACCGGCGGGCTGACACGATGGTCCGCTGAGCTCAGGCGAAGCACGGTTGGCATCCCCCTCTCGAACGCGCACAGGGCGGCACGGTAATTTACAGCAGTGCCTGCAATGTACAAGCAGTATACCGCATGTGAATCGGCGCTATATTTGGCTATTTGAATGCCAGAAATGCAATATAATGCTTGTAAGAGAGATAGATTGTGCGCTATAAAGTAAGGCGAGACCGCCCGCACCCTGGCGCGGGCATGGAGATCGACGACCGGGTATGAAGACCACCGCCTCACGTAAGGATGATGCTGACCTCGAAGCTCAGACCGGCTCCGGTGGGGGGCGCGGAGGTCCCGTGGGCGTGAGTGGGTCCGACCCGAGCTTCCTCGCGAACCTTGGGCGGCGGGTGCGCGAAGCGCGCGAGCAGCGCGGCATGGCGCGCAAGGTGCTGTCGCGGATCGCGGATGTCTCCGAGCGTTATCTGGCGCAGTTGGAGGCGGGCGAGGGCAACGCCTCCATCATTCTGTTGCGCCGGGTCGCTGTGGCGCTGGGTGTGCAGCTGACCGACCTGGTGGATTCCGCCGAGCCCGCGGCCGAGCAGCGCTTGATCCGCCGGTTTCTCGACAGCCTGCCGCCCGAGCGGCTCGAAGCGGTTCTGCGCAGACTGACACAGGACTTCGGTCGGGAAGAGACGGTGCGCAGAAAGCGCATCACCCTGGTGGGTCTGCGCGGGGCGGGCAAGACGACGCTCGGGGCAGCTCTCGCCAAGGCACTGCGCCGCCCGCTGGTGGAGCTCGATAAGGAGATCGAGCGTGAGGCGGGCATCAGCCTGTCGGAGGTCTTTCTCCTTTACGGGCAGGCGGGGTATCGGCGCATCGAGCGGCGCTGTCTCGAACGGGTGATCAACAGCCAGGAGGACGTCGTGCTCACGGTCGGCGGCGGCATCGTCTCCGAGCCCGAAACCTACAACATGCTGCTGACTAACTGTTACACGGTTTGGGTGAAGGCTGCGCCGGAGGAACACATGGCGCGCGTCGTGGCCCAAGGTGACCTGCGGCCCATGGCAGGGCATGCGGAAGCGATGGAGGATCTGCGCAAGATTCTCACCTCCCGTGAGTCGCTCTATGGGAAGGCGGACGCCGTGGTGGATACTTCGGGATGTTCCATCGAGAAGAGCTTCACGGCCCTGCAGCGGGCGGTCGCTCCCGGCTGAGTCAAACAGTCACGAGGAATTGAAGTCATGGCGCAGGCCGCCGCATCGCTGTCACCGCAAACCCGGGAACGCGTTACGTTCGATGCCCACCCGGACGGCTATCGTCACTGGAAACTGTCGTTCGAGGGACCGGTCGCCACACTCACGCTGAACGTGGATGAGGATGGCGGATTGCGTCCGGGTTACAAGCTCAAGCTCAACTCCTACGACCTGGGGGTGGACATCGAGCTCCACGATGCGCTGCAGCGCATCCGCTTCGAGCATCCCGAGGTGCGCAGCGTCGTGCTGACCAGCGCCAGGGAGCGTATCTTCTGCTCGGGCGCCAACATATTCATGCTCGGCCTCTCCTCGCACGCCTGGAAAGTGAATTTCTGCAAGTTCACCAACGAGACCCGCAACGGCATGGAGGACTCGAGCCGGCATTCGGGGTTGAAGTTTCTCGCGGCCTGCAACGGTACGACCGCGGGCGGCGGGTATGAGCTGGCGCTCGCCTGCGACGAGATTCTGCTCATCGACGATCGCTCGGCGGCAGTGAGTCTGCCCGAAGTGCCCCTCCTGGGTGTGCTGCCCGGAACCGGCGGGCTGACCCGCCTGACGGACAAGCGCAAAGTGCGGCGCGACCATGCCGATGTTTTTTGCACCCTCACCGAGGGTGTGCGGGCGCCTAGGGCCAAAGAATGGCGCTTGATCGACGGTTCCGCCAAGCCGCAGCAGTTCGCGGACACGGTCCGCCGCCGTGCGCTCGAGCTCGCCGAGCAGAGCGATCGGCCGCGAGACGCGCGGGGGATCAGGTTGACCGCGCTCGCGCGTGAGATCGACGAACGCGGATACCACTATTCGCACGTCGATGTGCAGGTGGATAGAGCCGCACGCACAGCTACGATTACCGTGCACGCGCCTGCGGCCGAGCAACCCGATGACCTCGCGGGCATCTTGTCAGCAGGCGCGGATTGGTGGCCTCTGGCGATGGCGCGCGAGCTGGACGACGCCATTCTGATGTTGAGAAGCAACGAGCTCGAGATCGGCACGTGGATTTTGCAGACCCGCGGTGACAGGGGGCGGGTGCTCGCGGGCGATGCAGCGCTTGCGGCTCACGCCGGCAACTGGTTCGTGCGCGAGACTCTGGGCATGCTCCGCCGCACGTTTGCCCGCTTGGAGGTGAGCTCGCGCACGCTGTTTGCGGTAATCGACAGCGGCTCCTGTTTTGCCGGCACGTTGCTGGAGCTCGCGCTTGCCGCGGACCGCAGCTACATGTTGTCTGTGCCAGAGCGGGCGGACGCTCCGCACATTGCGCTGTCGCCGCTGAACTTCGCAGCGTACGCCACCGTCGCCCGCGTGAGTCGTATCGAGTCCCGTTTCTACGGGGATGCGCAGCCGATCTCGCAGGCACGCGACAGCATCGGCGGCACTCTGAATGCCGAACAGGCCGCGCAGCTGGGTCTCATCACTGCGGCGCCGGATGAGCTCGACTGGGCCGATGAGCTGCGCCTCGCGGTCGAGGAGCGCAGCAGCCTCTCCCCGGATGCGCTCACCGGAATGGAGGCGAGCCTGCGATTCGGCGCGGCCGAAACGCTGGAAAGCCGCATCTTCGGACGCCTGTCCGCCTGGCAGAACTGGATTTTCATCCGGCCGAATGCGGTGGGTGAGGCCGGGGCTCTCAAGGTCTTCGGCACCGGCAACAAGGCTCGATTCAACTGGGAACGTGTCTGAGGCTGTCTGGCGCGTGAGGGTTTTCCGATGAAGATCGATTACGAGCAGAAGATCCCCAACAACGTGGATCTCGCGGGCGACAAAACCCTGCAGCGGGCTCTCGAGCATTGGCAGCCGGAGTTCCTCGACTGGTGGGGCGAGATGGGCCCGGAGGGCGCCAACAAGTTCGATGTCTACCTGCGCACGGCCACGAGCGTCGACCAGGCAGGCTGGGCGCAATTCGGCTACGTGAAGATGCCCGACTATCGCTGGGGCATCTTTCTCAACCCAGCCGAGCCGGACCGCAAGATCGGCTTCGGAGCCCATCGCGGCGAGCCGGCATGGCAGGAAGTCCCCGGCGAATATCGCAGCAACCTGCGCCGCATCATTGTGACGCAGGGGGATACCGAGCCCGCCTCGGTCGAGCAGCAGCGGCACCTGGGCCTGACCTGCCCCTCGATGTACGACTTGCGCAATCTGTTCCAGGTCAACGTGGAGGAGGGCCGGCACCTGTGGGCCATGGTGTACCTGCTGCACCGTTACTTCGGGCGTGACGGGCGCGAGGAGGCCGATGCGCTGCTGGGGCGCCGCTCGGGCGATGCGGACAACCCGCGCATCCTCGGCGCTTTCAACGAGCGCACGCCGGATTGGCTGTCGTTCTTCATGTTCACCTTCTTTACCGACCGCGACGGCAAGTTCCAGCTTTCGGCACTGGCGGAGTCGGCGTTCGATCCGTTGGCGCGCACGACCCGCTTCATGCTCACCGAAGAAGGCCATCACATGTTCGTCGGCCGCAACGGTATCCGGCGCATCATCGAGCGCACCGCCGACGTAATGGTTCGAGAGAAGACGGACGATCCGGCTCGTCTCAGGACGCTCGGGGTGATCGATCTCCCCACGATCCAGCGTTACCTCAATTTTCACTCGAGCGTCACGGTCGACCTGTTCGGCTCCGATCTGTCCTCGAACGCCGCCACGTTCTATACGACAGGCCTGAAGGGCCGGTTCCGCGAAGAGCGGATCGCGGACGATCATGTCCTCACGGAGGCGACCTATCCGATTCTCGAGGTTGCCGATGGCGAGTTGCTCGGCCGGGACGCGCCCGCGTTGAACGCGCTCAATGAGCGTCTGCGCGATGACTTCGTGCAGGACTCGATTGCAGGGGTTGACGCGTGGAACATCGCGCTGCAGAAGCGCGACGTCGACTATCGTTTCAGCGTCCCGCACAAGGCATTCAACCGCCAGATCGGCCCGCTGGCGGGCATGAAGATTTCGCCGCAGGGCCGCGTCATCACCCCAGCCTCATGGGACGCCAACGTGCGCGAGTGGTTACCCACCGCCGCGGATCGTGAATTCGTGCAGTCGTTGATGGGGCGCGTCGTCGAGCCCGGCCAGTTTGCGAACTGGATTTCGCCGCCGTCGGCCGGTATCAACGGACAGCCGGCGGACTGCGAGTACGTGCGCTTCAACTGATCGCAGCCGCCGCAGGCGCTGGTCTCAGACTTTTATCGGCTCCATCCGCGGCGCGAGCAGGTGCACTACCGACAGGGCGGGCAGATAGCCCGAGCGTTGGGCTTACGTTCGCTGGCGTACAGACCGCGCCGAGCATGCGTGTAGAGTGCTGACCGACGGCCCTTGAGCGCGCGGCGCCGGGAGAGCCTGTGCACCAGCGCCGGCCGACCATTTGGTTCTGTGTTCTTCGGAGCGACGATTTCTGCCGGTGGGCACCGCCTGGCGGCCAGGGTCACGGCAGTCCCTTTATCCTCCGGAGAGATCATTGATAGTACCTCGCCGTGTAGCGTTCATCGGCAATTCCCTTCCCCGTCGCTGCGGAATCGCGACGTTTACCACCGATCTGCAGCAGGCTATCGCCGCCACCGGTGCGACCTCGGCCACCGCTATCGTGGCAATGACCGACGACGGCCGCCATTACGACTATCCACCCGCCGTTCGCCTCGAGGTGCATGACGAGAAAGTCGAAGAGTACGAACGGGCTGCCCACTTTCTGAACGCAGAGCAGTTCGATGTCGTATCGCTGCAGCACGAGTTTGGCATCTTCGGCGGCGACGTGGGCAGTCACATCACGACCTTGTTGGCAAATCTCGCCATGCCGATCGTCACTACGCTGCACACGGTTTTGGCGCAGCCGAGCCCGGTGCAGCGCCGCGTGCTGCGAGAGATCGTCGATGTCTCGGCGAACGTCATCGTCATGGCTGAGAAAGGCCGGCAGTTGCTGCGTTCCGAGTATGACGTGCCGGCGGCGAAGATCCAGATCATCCCGCATGGCATTCCCGACTGCGCTTTCGTGGAGCCGGAGGCGGCAAAACTTCGCCGCGGCTTCGGCGGCAGGGCCGTCATCCTGACCTTCGGACTGATCTCACCCAACAAGGGCATCGAGATCATGATCGATGCCATGCCCGGGATTCTCAAGGGTCGCGCCGATGCCGTGTATGTCGTGCTCGGGGCAACACATCCCAATCTCGTGCGGCGCGAAGGCGAGAGCTATCGGGAGACTTTGAAGAAACGCACGCGGGAGCTCGGCATCGAAGCTCATGTCGTGTTTCTCGATCAGTTCGTCGACCAGGCGACGCTCGTCGACTTCATCTCGATGTGCGACGTGTATGTTACGCCTTACCTCAATGAGGCGCAGATGACCTCAGGCACGTTGGCCTACAGTTTCGGCATGGGCAAAGCGGTCGTCTCGACGCCCTATTGGCACGCGCGGGAACTGCTTGCCGATGGTAGAGGCGTTCTCGTGCCATTCGGCGACTCCGCAGCCCTCGGTGCCGAGATCGCGGCTGTGCTCACCGATGACCCGCGGCGGCAAGCCTTGCGTGAGGTCGCATACGCCCACAGCCGGTCGATGACCTGGGAGCGCACCGCCGAACGCTATCTAGGCGCGTTCGAAAGAGCAGTCAGCCACGGCAAGTCGGTGGTACGGCAAAGCGAAGCACTGCCGGCGGGCGGCGGCCGGTTTCCGCCCCAGCTGCGGCTCACCCACTTTTTCTCGATGTGTGACGACACGGGGCTGTACCAACATGCGATCCATTCCGTGCCGGATCGATCGCACGGATACTGCGTTGACGATAACGCCAGAGCGCTGTTATTGGCTTGCGCTCTGAACACGCCCGGCGAGGAGCGCTTGCCCGAAGGGCTGACGGCGAGTTTCGCGGCTTTTGTCCAACATGCCTGGAACCCCGTTACGCGGCGGTTTCGCAACTTCATGAGTTTCGAGCGTCGCTGGCTCGAGGAGGCCGGATCGGAAGACAGCCACGGCCGCGCCCTGTGGGCCCTGGGCGAATGCGCGCGCAGCGATTCCAACCTGTCGCGGCGGCGTTGGGCAGCGGCCTTGTTCGCAGAAGCGGCCCCGTCTGCGGAATCCTTTCAGTCCCCGCGCGCCTGGGCTTTCACCCTCCTTGGATTGGAGGCCTTTCGCGTTGCGTTCGCGCAGGACGCGCCGGCCGTGGAGCTCCAGCATCTGCTGGCCGGCAGATTGTTGTCCATCCTGTCCGCGATCGAGACACCGAGCTGGGTCTGGTTCGAGGATGGGCTCTCTTACGACAATGCACGTCTGCCGCAGGCCCTGATCGTTACGGGAGCTTGCGTCGGCAATCCCGCGTTCGTCGCCGCCGGCCTGAGATCCCTGCGCTGGATCATGACGCTGCAAACGGCGGAAAGCGGATTCTTCCGGCCCGTCGGCTCGCACAGTTTCGGTGATATACGCAGGCATCCGCACGCGTTCGATCAACAGCCGCTCGAGGCGTCCGCGAGCGTCTCGGCCTGTCTTGCCGCGTGGCGCGCGGATGGCGATCTCAAATGGAAAGCCCATGCCGTGCGGGCGTTCGAGTGGTTTCTCGGCTGCAACGATCTCGCGACGCCGCTGGTCGATCAGGAAACCGGCAGCTGTTGCGACGGACTGCACCCTGGCCGCGCCAACGAGAACAGGGGCGGTGAGTCCGTGGTCTCCTACCTTCTCGGGCTCGCAGAGATCCGGGCCCTCATTCGTTTCACCGGCATCCACGCCAAGCCTGCGGTGATGCGGGCTTTACGCGCCCAAGTCCATTGACGGCCAGGCATCGCTCCGAGGCACTTTGACACAAAACGTATTCTTCAACAGGCAGGCATTCCACCTGCGCCCGGATCCGGCGCGGGTCGTCGTGCGCCCATTCAAGCCGGCGACCGAGCCGCGCGACCTCAATCCCACCGACAGGACGCGCGCGAACCATATCGTCGATCGCGTCATGTCACTGGACGCCGCGGGCGTCGCCAGCCTCCTGGCGGAGGTCCTGGAGAATTTCACCGGGCGCCACCGCAACCTGCTCGAGACCTTCGAGGCGCGCGCGGATGAGATGGAAGCGGCTTTCGCCGGACATCCGCCTTTCACCCAGGACCAGCGCCGGCTCATCGGCGCGTACTTCCTGCATGAGTATTCCTTCGAAGCCGCTGCGCTGTTCAATCCGAGCATCGTGACGCACCCCGATCAGTCGGGTGTTCCGGCGGGTACCCGGCGGTTCATTCTCAGCCTGCGTGCGGTCGGTGAGGGACATGTCTCCTCGCTCACCTTCCGCTCGGGTCTCATCGCGGCCGACGGCAGCGTCAGTGTCGATTCGCCCGCACGCCTTGCATCGGTTCCAAAAGTACGCGCCCTGTCAGCGGCGGATGCGGACCGCGTCGAGCTGGTCTTCGATCCGCACGAGGACATCAGCGAACGTGTGATCTTTCCCGTGCTCCCATCCCAGTCGAACGGAGTGGAGGATGCGCGCTTCGTCGAGTTCGACGAGAGGGGCACTAAAACCTTCTATGCCACCTACACGGCGTACACGGGCAGGAGCATCCGCTCGGAGTTGATCGAAACGCGCGACTTCGCGACATTCCGCATGACTCCCCTCAGCGGCGATGCCGCGCGTAACAAGGGCATGGCTTTGTTTCCGCGCAAGATTGCCGGCAAGTACGCCATGATCGCGCGGCAGGACAACGAGAATCTCTATCTCATCTACTCGGACGACCTCTATTGCTGGAACGGCGGCGATGCCATCCTGAGGCCGCGGTTTCCCTGGGAATTCGTGCAGATCGGCAACTGCGGGTCGCCGATCGAGCTCGACGAAGGCTGGCTGCTGTTGACCCATGGCGTCGGTCCCGTCCGCCGATATTCGATCGGTGCAGTACTGCTCGACAAGGCCAATCCCAGCAGGATTCTCGCACGCTCGCGTGAGCCGCTGGTGCGGCCGGAACCGTCCGATCGCGAAGGCTATGTGCCCAATGTCGTCTATACCTGCGGCGGTATGCGGTACAACGAACGTGTCATCTTGCCGTATGCCATCTCCGACACGTTCTGCACCGTCGCGACAATGAAGATTCCCGCGTTGCTCGAGAGTCTTCAGAGCTGACGATGAGCCGCGTTCTTCTCGAGTGTGCAATCGCGCAGGTCAGGACAAACTTCCGCCTACGGGCGGCAGCTGTCTCCGAGACGAATCACCGCGCCGTCTGCCACCACCACGTCATAGAGCCACTCGGCAGGCTCCACATACGTCGTCGCCTTCCAGATGCTGTATGTACCCGTGCCAGGGCTCCTCGTCTCGAGGTGCATGAGCTCTATCTGTGCCTGGCGCCGTGTTTCGTACAAGGGCGGACACACGCGGTGATGCCGCTTGCCAATGACGCCGTCCGTCGTTTGCACGACGTAGAAGACCTCGAGCGGAGCGGGCAGACGTTCGTCAGTGGCCGCCGAGCGTTGTCGCGGTTGCCTGGATAGGGGAGTTTCTCGTGCCATGGTAGGCAAGCGTGCGCGCGCTGGGCGTTCCAGTCTGTACGCTCGCGCACGCAGGGGCGCTCGCGCATGCGCTCTACGCGAGTTCAAGCTGAGTTGGCGAGCTTGAGCTGTTCCGGGAGCTCTACGAATCGAGAGGCGCCCGCGATGATTTTCGCCACAATGTGCAGCGAACAGATCTGCCGGTAGCCGTCCAAAGTGTGGTAGTCAGCGGAATCTTGCCTTCGAATCGGGCCGCCGCGCCGTGCGCTGACTTTTGCGACTTGCGCGGACCGCCGCTGGCGACGCGATTTCTGCGCGGAGCCTGCGCGGCCGAGGCATAGCCGAAACCGCCACTGCGCGAGGTGCGGTGGCGTAACGTTAGTGTTCTCATGAGCGTTCGTTCCAACGCCGTGGCAATCGGCTCGATGTTTCCAACGCTACCGCGGCACGTGAATGACTTCCGTGCGCTACCGTACCCACCGCCCGTTTTATGACAGTGGCGATTGCGGACTCCGGACGAATTAGGTATCTATCCGTTGACATCGGGCGCACACTGGGGTCAACGCAACCGACAGCCGATACGACATAGAAGGGAGTTCGGTGTGAACATACAAACTCGATGGACGGCACGCATATTGGCAGCGCGTCCGCTGCTTGGCGCGGCATTGATCGTCGCCTGTGGAGTCATTTCACTGCCGTCCGCCCGCGGCGCAGTGCCGAGCAACGCTCGCACGAGCGCATTTGGTGGAGGCTGGAATTGCGTGTGGGGTTACCGTCAGGTGGGGGATCATTGCGAGGCCGTGAGGGCGCCGACCGACGCATATGTGGAGTCTTCCGGTAAAGGATGGGAGTGCAATCGCGGCTTCGCGAAGGTCGAACAGCAGTGTGTCAAACTCAAGATACCCTCCAACGCCTATCTGGACGATTCGTGGCTCAGCCGCGGCTGGCGATGCAACCGTGGATACCGCAAGGTGGGCGATGCTTGCGCGCCAATCACCTTGCCGGCCAATGCGCACCTCGCGGACTCGAGATACGGTCGCGATTGGGAGTGTGAGCGTGGGTTTCGCATCGTTGGGGAGCGCTGCGCGGCGGTAAAGGTCCCGGCCGACGCGTACCTGGCGGGAGCGGGCGATGAGTGGAAGTGCGAGCGGGGTTTCACCAGGCAAGGTGAGGCTTGTGTCGCCGTGGCCGTTCCGGCCAACGGCTATCTGGATAGCGGCGGCGCCGGTTGGGTGTGCGAGCGCGGATTTCGGCAGGAAAGCTCAGCTTGCGTTCCATTGAACGTCCCGCCGAACGCTTACATCGACTACTCCGGTAACGAGTGGCACTGTGTCGAGGGTTTTCAGAAGCAGGCAAAAGCGTGCGTGCCCGAGTGAAGAAACGCGAGAACGTCGATGAATATCGAGGAACGTATATTTCGTCCTCCTGCGGCCGTCGACGCACCTCCTCTGATTGTCGCCGTGGCCTGCTTTGCAGGCGACATGGCAGCCCCTGCGGAGCTGGTGTCCGCTTTGCCGGCCGACTGTAGTGCGGCCTTCATCCTTGTTGAACAAAGCTCGGTGGGCCGCCAGAGACTGCTCGCCGCGGCTCTGGCGGAGAGAACGACTCTTGCGGTGATGCACGCGCACGATGGTTTGGTGGCGGAGCACGGCCGTATCTACGTCGTACCCCCGAATGCCATGCCGACTGTGACCGGTGGGCGTATTCGCGTGACACCTGCCGCAAGCAGGATCGATTGCCCCGCGGATATTCTCTTCATCTCGCTTGCGCAAGAATTTGGCGACAACGCGATCGGTGTGATCCTTTCAGGCGGAGGGTCCGAGCGCGCCCCCGGCATACGAGCGATCAGGCAGGCCGGCGGCACTACGTTTGCTCAGTATCCCGGATCTGCGCGTTTTCCCAACATGCCCATCAGTGCTATTGACACCGGATGTGTGGATTTCGTGCTGCGGCCGAATGAGATCGCTCACGAGCTGGCACGCATCACCCTTTGGAAAGCCAACGCCCCGCGCGGGGCCCTCGAGCACACCCGGATCGCTCAACCGCAGCCTGTCCTCACGCGGCGTGCGCCAGCAGTTGCCAGTTCCTTGGCAGAATGACTGCATCCGGACCATGGCGCGCGGCATCGTAACGAGCCGCAAATGCCGGAAGAGTCGTTCCCGCTGCGCGGGCGCTCGTTCCCACGACCTTCGTTGCGGTCTCCGGGACGGCTTCTGAACCAAAACGGGACTTCGAAAGAACGACCTCCGGTCTCGTACGCACCTAGCCTTCCGGCGGGGTTGGCGTAGTTGCGCGAACCCCACCCCGCGATGGACTCGAGGCTAAGGATCGGAAGAGGGACCCTTCATGCACAGACGCATATTCACCACAGTTTGCGGCACATTGGCGATGGCTTTGGCGACCGCGATTTTCTCGACCAATGCCGTCGCAGATAACGGCAACAACGCAGATAACGGGAACAACGCAGATAACGGCAAGAACAAGGAACCTCCCC
>CAZDTG010000014.1:0-11398 GCA_964508005.1 uncultured Steroidobacteraceae bacterium | reverse complement strand
AACAACGCAGATAACGGGAACAACGCAGATAACGGCAAGAACAAGGAACCTCCCCCCGCGCCGATCTACAACCCGTACCCGCCGGGAATTCTCCCAGCGGATTTGGATTCAGAGCTCCTCAGGGTCCTGCGGGAAGTCGATCTCATCGAAGGCAGAGCCCTGCAACGGTGGCGCACCCTGCCGCCCACAATGCTGACGGGTCAGCCGCCCACACTGCAGAACACCGGAACCGAGGCGGTGGAGATACTCGGCGAGCTCATGAATTTCGACAAGAACATGTCGCCCAACACCAATCAGGCCTGCGCGTCCTGTCACATGCCCTATGCCGGCTTCAGCGGACCGATTCCGTCGGTGAACCTGACGATGATCGCGTATCCCGGAACGGCACACTTTCGGGCCGGCAAACGGACAGCGCAGCGGTATACGTATGCGCCGTTCTTCCCGGTGCTGCAGTATGACGCTGAACAGGCTGGTTTCTTTGGCGGAAACTTCTGGGACTCGCGCGCGACCGGCTATCTGCTGCGGAATGCCGACGCCGAACAGGCGCAGCACCCTCCCGTGGATACCCAGGAAATGGGCAACCCCGACACTGCCTGTATCGCCTTCAAGCTTTCGCGCGCGGTGTACAAGCCTCTGTTCGAGGAGGTCTGGGGAGCGGGCTCGTTGGATATCAGATTTCCGAGCGATACCGGGTCGATCTGCGCAACGCCCGGAGGCGCTGCGGCGTTCGGTGGGAACACTACCCCGGTGCGGCTGAGTCAGGAAGACCGCATCCGCGCCAACACGGTTTATGACCATTGGGGACAGTCTCTCGATGCCTACGAGCAGTCCGTGCAGGTCAGCGCTTTCTCGTCGAAATTCGACGCGTTCCTGGCAGGCAAATACACACTGACCGCGGACGAGAAGGCCGGCTACGACCTGTTCCGGGGCAAAGGGAATTGCAACTCATGTCATCTCGACGGCAGGTCGACCGCGCCTACGCCGCCGCCGCCGGAAGGCACCGCTCCGGGCAGCACCGATACGGGCGCAGCCTCGGACACGAGGCCGCTGTTCACGTGCTTCGGCTCGGCCAATCTCGGCCTGCCGCTCAATCCCCGCGACGCGATCTATTACCAGACGAGGCCGGATTCCTTCGGGTTCACCCCCAACCCCGCAGGCTTCGGCTTCCGGGATCTGGGATTGGGCTCTTTCCTGAGAAGCGTCGCCGCGCCCAACCCGAACTCGAGCTGGACACAATTTGCGCCCGTGAGCGATGGCCAGATGCAGACCTCTTCGGCGCGCAATGTGGCCATGACACCGGCACAGTGCTCCACGACCGAAGCTCCGGGACCGTACTTCCAGAAGGAGTTCTTTCATAACGGCTACATCAAGAGCCTGAAGCAGCTCGTGCACTTCTACAACACGCGCGACGTATACAGGTTCAACGTCACTTCCGGGCACTGCCCGGCGGGCAAGACCGAGAAGGTGGACTGCTGGCCCATGCCGGAGGTCCCCAACAACCTCGACATGACGGTCGGAAGGCTCGGCCTGTCGGATCACGAGGAGGACCAGATCGTGGCCTTTCTGCAGACGCTCACGGATGGTTTCACGACACCCTACGCCAACGTCGACACCTTTACCGGAGCTTGCATGAAGGGTGGTACGGCAGCGACGCAAGGTAACGAGTTCCTGATCCCGACTCCCAACCTTCCGGCGTGCGCGGCGGACATCTGCCAGGTTCCGCCCCTGCCCGGTCCGATGCCCATTCCGTAGGGCGTCGTTTCGAAGGTCAGGGCGGCAACGGTGTATGGAGGCCGGCTGTGCAGGGAAGCCGGCCGGTCTCCATGCCCCTTGCGTCCTCCTGGCAAGGCAATTTGAGCTGAATCATTTGGCCGGAGATCCATCCATGAAGAGGTTGCATGTGAAACTGGCGCTGACGGCTGCGGCCGCCGGCGTGCTCATCTCGAGCCCGATCGCCGCTCACTCGGATCCTTACACCGCCCAGGAGCTTCTTCCTCCTGCCACGAAAGCACCTCACGTACGCATTGCTCTGGGACCGGAGCTCGAGTCGGCCGACGAAAATTCGGCCATCATCCGCTGGAGAAGCAACAACCCCGGGGGCAGTGACGAGCATTACGGCGTCGTGCATTACGGCACGAACCCCAAGGAGCTCAGCCAGACCGCGAAATCGCACATCAGGCTGAACCAGAAGCATGCGTACACCGTTTTTCGCGTGCTGGTGGAGGGCCTTGCGCCGCGGACGACGTACTACTATACGGTCGACTCAATGGAAGCCAACGGCAGGGCGGACGGAGTGAAGAGCCCAGTCAGGCAGTTCACGACGTCCGCGCCGAGCGGGCGGATCGTGGCTCATTCTCCATCACCGGCGACGCAGGTGAGGTAATCGCGTTACAGCGCGGCGGCGGGACCACGTCATAGGTCTCGACCGCGCGCGCGGCTCCGTTTGCCGCCAGCTTTGCCAGGAGCTCCCTTTCCTTGGCGGAGCGTTGGGCGTCGGGCAGGCGCCTCACCAGCTCCAGGGCTCGCTGCAACAGCGACTGGGCCTGCGGATGAGCAAACCGCCGCGTGGCGATGTCAGCGTCGAGCCGCAGGTATTCGACCGCACGCGGCCAGTCGGCAGCCGCTTCGAAGTGGTGCGCGAGATCAGGCGCCACTTCGTCCGTCCGCTGTGAGTGCAGCGCTTCCAGGCGCTCGCCGATGCGCCGATGGAGCCTGGCCCTGCGTCCGGCGGGCAGGCGGTCGTAGAGCACCTGGCGGTACAGCGCATGCACGAATTCGTAACGCTCGGACATCGCCCCATCGGGAAAATGCTCGGTGCCCGTCCATCTCACGATCTGGTGCCGGCGGGACAAATCCTCGCAGAGCTCTTCGAACATCTGCGGGTCGACAGCGGCCTCCGAGTTGATGACGGCCGCCGAGAACGAATTGCCTGCGACACTCGCCAGTTCCAGCACGCGCTGCTCTTCGGGGGCGAGTCGCTCGAGTTGCGCCTCGATCATCCGGCGCAGGTCATCGGGCACTGCGAGATCGATTTGCGTAAGCGGCACCCGCAGCTGCCAGCTTCCGCTCTCCCGGGAGATGAGCGCCCGCTTGGTCATGTGATCGAGGGCCGCCACCATGAACAACGGGTTGCCGTCAGAATGCCGATGCAGGAGCGCGGACAGGCCCTGCGGCAAGCTGCTGCCGGAGGCGCCGGCGGCGAGATATTCTCCCACCTCGGCCTCGGTCAGCGGCGCGAGCGCGAGCTCGTGGCACAGCCGGCGAACCAACAGATCCTGTTTGAGCGCCTTCAGGGGATGGTTGCGCGATTGCGGATCGAACGGGCGGCAGGTGCCGATGAGCATCAGTCTGGCCGGCACCTGGCGGCGTGCGAGCGCGGAGATGAGATCCACCGTGGAGGGATCGACCCATTGGAGGTCTTCGAGAACCAATAGGAGGGGACATTCTCCCGTAATGGTCTCCAACGCCTCGCAGATCTCCCGTAGCATCCGCTCACGCGTGGTGCCAAGGATTTCCCGCTGCAACATCTCGCGGTGTTCGCGCTTGAGCAGCGCCGGGAATTGAACCAGCCAGGTCGGCGCTTGCGCCGCCAGGATCCGGACGATCGAGTTTTCCTGCGAGCCGGCACACAGTCGACCCAGTGCATCGAGCATGGGGTAGTACGGCTCCTTGCCTCCATACCCCTCGACGCACTGTCCCATTGCCATGCGAACGGAGGGAGTGCTCGCGAGGCTCTGGCGTTGAAACTCGTGGGCCAGGGCGGTCTTGCCGATGCCTGCTTCGCCGCTGATGAAGACGATTTGCCGCTCGCCGCGGGTTGCCTGCCGCAATCCGCCGCTCAAATCCGCCAGCGCGCGGTTGCGCCCGACAAGAGTGCCTTGCGTTGCCCTCGGCGCCAGGGAAGGGTTGGGGGCGATGTGTCTGCGGACTGGCGCAATGAACCGATAGCCGCGCCTGGGAACGGTTTCGATGAACAGGGGTTTCTTGGGGCGATCGCCGAGTGCGTTGCGCACATCCAGGATGCGCTTCTTCACGGCCTGGGGCTCGACCACACTGTGGCCCCACACGCCTTCGAGCAGTTCCTCGTGCGTCACCAACCGTCCCGGGTGTTCGACGAGATACGCCAGGACGGCAAACGCTTTGGGCGTCACCTGGATGCGCTCCGTGCGGTTCATTTCGCCGACGCGCCACAGACACTGATTGCAGGCGTCGAGGCGGAACGGAGGGAATTCCGGCATCGGTAACATGAGTCTGGCTCCCTGTGAAATCACTTTTGACCGCATGCCATGCGTCGTGCTGCTATGAAGGAACATCGCGCATAAAAAAAGCCCCTCCTCTACGCGTTCCAGCCTGTTGGGGGGGAGTAGCTGAAGAATGCGTGTTCTGCGAGGAGGGGCGCGTCAACCGATCTATGCGGAGTCTGTCAGCGATCAGGGGTCTACTGTCTCTTCGGAGTATTGCCGGATGGTTTCAGCGCGCGCGGTGCGGATTTCAGATGAAATCCTGCCCCCAATGGAGGATGGCCAGGTTCCGGCATTTCGATTGTAATGAAAGAGCGGCACGGTGAAAACCGATCGGAAACCACCGGCCCCGAGGCTGACAGCCCCGTTCTGGTTTCCGCAAGGAGGCATGCCGTGCTAGCAATTGTAGAGAATGTCAGCCGGCGCGGTTTCATCGATGGTGCCGCAGCGATGGGTGGCCTCGTGGTCGGCATGCAGCTGTTACCGCGCCGCAACGCCGCTACGCCGGCGGCGGCTGCCGAGACCGATCTACCTCATTTCAATCCCACGACATTCATCGGCGTCGACACGACGGGCCGCGTCACGATCGAGGCACGTCGCTCGGAGAGGGGGCAGGTGATGCACCCCGAGATCCTGATTGCCGTCCTGGACGAGCTCGAGGCTGACTTGTCTTGGGTGTACTGCTCACAGGCTGTAGGTGATGAATCCACCCGCCGGGAGCACAACATGGAGGGTTGCCGCAGCATGCGTCGCCTTCTGCAGCCCGTACGCCAGATGGGTGCGGCCGTGCGCCAGATGCTCGAAACGGCGGCGGCTGCCTTGTGGGGAGTCGAGGTGACTCAGGTCTACGCGCGCAATCACCAGATCAGCCACCTCTCGACCGGCCGGGTTCTCGGATACGGCGAGGTCGCCGCGGTGGCGCGTGCGTTGTCGGCGCCACGACTGGACACATTGCGGCTGAAGAGCCGCCCGGATTATCGCCATATCGGCGAGGGTCTGCGAATAGTCGAGCTTGCGGATATCACGACGAGGACGGACCTACAGGGACATCGGGCACGAACTGTTTGAGTGCGGCGCCCACCGACCTAGGCTTCGGCAACGGCGAGTCCAAACTCCGCAGCCGCCTGCGACAATGCGTGCCAGAAACTAACGGCCAGGCTGCGGAACACTGCGACTTCGAATACCTGCGAACCATCGTCCGCGTCCTGCAAACGCCAGAGTGTGGCACCCATGTGGGACGCCACTGTCGAGGCTACGTCGCCGGGAGCGAACGCGCGTGGGTGCACGTCGATCGGAACGATCTTGGCAAGCGTGTCCCGCAGCTTCGGTCCTGTCAGACGAAGCATGGCATACCCGTCGCTCTGATCCGAGATCGAGGCCAGATCACCAATTGCGTCCCGGAGGGATGATGCGAATGCATTGCCGCCGCTCTCCCGTATCGCGAGCCACGCACCCGGGCCGGTGCCGGCAAATGTGAGATCGCCTGCCGAGGTGAGTCGGGGTCCCTGTGGCAAGTCGATACCAAAGCGGTCACGCACGCGTTGGCTCAGTGCCTCCGCTCGGCCTTTTCTGACAAGGACGGTCGCTAGACCCAGCCCATCGCGATCGGTCGCGATGACGCCGCGGCCGGCAGCGGAAAGAGCCGGCAGGCCTTCGAAGGGAGCGACAGGAGTGAGTGCGCTGTTAGTCATAGGGACTCGTCGGTGATAGTGAAAGTGCGATCAGTCCTTCAGCCGCGCGCTGTCCGGATCGAAAAAGACGGGCGAAACGACCTCGACCTCCACATCACCGCCCCGGACCGGGCTGTGGGCACGGATGCGCTCGCCCACGCGTTGCGGACCTAGCGTGAGCAGTCCCAGGCCGATCCAGTGTCCGAGCATCGGCGAGAACGCGACCGAGGTGATGTATCCCTGATCGTTCTCCAGGGCCGGCTGGGTGCCGAGCGTCAGAAAATGCGCTCCGGCATACAGCCGCGCGCTGCGGTCGACCGGCTTGACGCCGACCAGGACCGCCCGGTTCGGATCCGTCAGTCCTGGTCTGCCGGCCAGCACCCGCCCGATGTAGTCTTTCTTCTTCGACATCATCCGGCCGAGCCCGAGATCCTCCGCGGTGGTCGTGCCATTGAGCTCGTTGCCGGCCACGTGGCCTTTCTCGATGCGCATGACACCCAGGGCCTCGGTGCCGTACGGAGCGACACCGAACTCTTCGCCGGCTGTCATGATGGCGCGGATAGCGGCATCTCCATAGCGTGCGGGCACCGCCAGCTCGTAGGCGAGCTCGCCGGAGAAGGAAATGCGGAATAATCGTGCCGTCACGCCGCGCCAGGAGAATTTCGCGCACGCGAGGTAGGGGAAGGCGGCGTTGGACACATCGATGGCGCCATCGAGAAGTCGCTCCAGCAGCCGGCGCGCATTCGGCCCCGCTATGGAGTACTGCGCCCACTGCTCGGTGACCGAGACGATCTGCACGTCGAGCTCCGGCCAAAGCACCTGGCGGGCATGTTCCAGGTGCTGCATCACTTTGGCTGCGTTCGCCGTCGTGGTCGACATGACGTAGTGATCGGCTTCCAGACGCGCGGTCGTGCCGTCGTCCATGACGATCCCGTCCTCTCGCAGCATCAATCCGTAGCGCACTTTGCCGACAGGCAGAGTTGAAAACAGGTTGATGTACACTCTATCGAGGAACACCCCGGCATCCGGGCCCTGGATGTCGATCTTGCCCAAGGTCGAAACATCACAGACGCCGACGCTCGAGCGCACCGTCTTGACTTCGCGCACGACGGTCTCGAGCCAGTCCTTTTCACCGGGCGCGGCGTACCACTGCGCGCGCAGCCACTGACCGACCTCGACGAAGGTGGCGCCGCGCTCGCGCGCCCAGCCGTGACTGGCGGTGAGCCGGGTCGGCCTGAAGTGCTTGCCGCGATGAGGACCTGCGAAGGCACCAAGGGCGACGGGTGTGTAGGGTGGCCGAAACGTCGTTGTTCCCACTTCGTGGATCGCGCGCTCGGTGAGAGCGGCCATGATCGCGTGCCCGTTGACGTTGGAGGTCTTGCCCTGGTCAGTGGCCATGCCGAGCGTGGTGTAGCGCTTGAGCAGCTCGACGGATCGGAAGCCCTCGCGTGCGGCGAGCGCCACGTCTTCGGGCGTGACGTCGTGTTGGAAGTCCACGAACGCCTTGGAACGGGATTGACTCACTTGCCACAGCGGTGTTACTCCGGTGGCCTCATCGTCGGCGCGCCACTGCTGCGGCGCAGGCACGGAGAAGCCAGCGGCTTCAGCCGCCGCGGCTCCCGCCGCGGCACCTTCGCGTAGTGTGTCCGTGAGCGAGAACGATCCTGCAGCAGCACCGACGACAGCCATGCCGCGGGGCAAATCGCCAGGTACAAAGGCGGAAATGTAATCCGACCACTTCGAGCGCCCACCCAGATGGGTTGAAATTGCGACGCTCGGGTTCCAGCCGCCGGATACGGCCAGCGTGTCCGCATTGACTTTCTCGAGGCGGTTGTAGCGATTGCGGACAGTGATCCCTGCGATCCCGCGTGCGCCGTGTACATCTACTACCTGTGCCCCGCATAAGACGCGAGTGCCGATAAGCTTGGCTTGGGCGAGCAGGGTGGGTGCAATTTCGCCGCGAGCATCTATGACAGCCTCCACTGCGACGCGTGAGTTGGCCAGATCGAAAGCAGTTCTCCAGCCGTCGTCGGTAGTAGTAAAGAGTGCGACGCGTTGCCCCGGCGTGACGCCAAAGCGGTTCACGTAGGCACGAACAGCCGAGGCCATCATGACGCCGGGTCGGTCATTGCCTCCGAAGACAATGGGTCGCTCGATGGCACCCGCTGCGAGCACGGTGTGCTTGGCAATGATCTTCCATAGGCGTTGACGCGGCTGATGCGCTGGCGGGACTGGCAGGTGATCAGAAACCCGCTCGAGAGCGCCGAAGGTTCGGCCGCCGGACTTGCCTTTGAGCAAGCCGTTGTCGTGGGTTGCGCGGTCAGTGAACATGCCGCTGTCATAAGCGCCGAACACCGTCGTCCGGCGGAGGATGCGCACGTCGGGCATGGAGGCAAGCTCAGCCTCGACACTCCGCGCCCAGGCACTGCCGCTGCGGCCGTCAATTTCCCGCCGGTCTGCATTCAGCCGTCCGCCGAGGAGAAAGTCCTCGTCGCAGAGAATGACTCTCGCGCCGGATCGTCCGGCACTCAGAGCGGCAGCCAGTCCCGCGGAGCCGGCGCCGATGACCAGGACGTCACAGAAGGCATGTGCCTTCTCGTAACCATCGGGATCAGGCTCCGTGCTCGCACGACCAAGTCCGGCGGCGCGGCGGATGACCGGTTCATAGAGCTTCTCCCACATCGCCGCCGGCCACATGAAGGTCTTGTAGTAGAAACCAGCGACAAAGAGCGGTGAGAAGATAGAGTTGATCGCGCCGACGTCGAAGGCGAGCGAAGGCCAGCGGTTCTGGCTGTGCGCCTCGAGCCCTTCGAAGAGCTCCGCCACCGTCGCCCGCGTGTTGGCTTCACGCCGGGCGCCGCCGCGCAGCTCCACCAGCGCATTCGGCTCTTCGGAGCCGGCCGTGAGAACGCCGCGCGGCCGGTGGTACTTGAAAGAGCGACCGACGAGCCGGACTCCCGCGGCAAGCAGGGCGGATGCGAGCGTGTCGCCGTGAAAGCCTGTGTAAGGCTTGCCATCGAATTCGAAGGGGAGGAGGCGGCTGCGGTCGATGAGACCCGCGGCAGCGAGCCGGTTTGGCTGCCCCGCGGTCGGGCCTGTCGCCTGGTCCAGCTGTCCAGCGGTTCTCGGCTGCGCGGTGCTGCTCATGGGCGAGCCACCTGCTTCGCGAACTGGATCGCCAGTATCTCGTGTGTGCGCGTATTTCGGGTCACGCGCAGCCAGCTGCGGCAGCCTGAGGCGTGATACCACAACTCCTCATGCGGGCCGGCCGGGTTGTCGCGCAGATAGACCGCCTCGACGAATTGCGTCTGTGCATCCGGAGCGTCGGGATCCGGGCGTTTGAAATGGGCGTCGCCGAGATAAGCGAATTCGCTCAGGTCGCGCTCACCGCAGAAGGGACATTCAATACGCATAGGGTCGCCGGGTTGACGATCTAATGGAGGTTCGGTTGTGCGCCCATGCCTTTCTCATCGATGAGATGGCCGGTCGCAAAGCGATCGAGACGATACGCACGCGCCAGCTCATGCGACTCATCGCGTGCCAGCAGGTGCGCGAAACACCAGCCCGAGGCCGGTGTGGCCTTGAAGCCGCCATAGCACCAGCCGGCATTCAGATACAGGCCCTCGAAGGGCGTACGGTCGATGATCGGCGAGCCGTCCATCGACATATCCATGATTCCGCCCCAGGAGCGCAGCATGCGGACCCGGCCGAGGGCGGGCATCAGTGCCACACCGCCTTCGCAGACATCCTCCACGGTCGGTAGGTTCCCGCGCTGGGCGTAGGAGTTGTATCCGTCGATATCGCCGCCGAAGACCAGGCTGCCCTTGTCCGACTGGCTGACATAGAAGTGGCCGGCGCCGAAGGTCACGACGCCCGGGATGAGAGGCTTCAGGGCTTCAGATACGAAAGCCTGCAGCGCATGGCTCTCGATCGGGAGCCGCAGGCCAGCCATTTGCGCGACCCGCGAGCTGCTGCCCGCGACCGCCATGCCGATCTTGTTGGCTCGAATCTCCCCGCGCGTGGTCTCGACGCCCACGATGCGCCCGGCTTCCCGTACGAAACCCGTTACTTCGCAGTTCTGAATGATATCGACCCCGCGGTCGCTGGCGGCGCGGGCATAACCCCAAACGACGGCATCGTGCCTGGCCGTGCCGCCGCGTCGCTGCAGCAGGCCGCCCTGGATCGGGAAGCGCGCGTTGTCGAAGTCGAGAAAGGGAAGCATGCGCCGCACCGCCGCGACATCCAGGAGCTCGGCATCGACTCCATGCATGCGCATCGCGTTGCCGCGTCTGACATAGGCGTCGCGCTGGGCGTCGGAATGATAGAGGTTCAGCACGCCGCGCTGACTGACCATCGCGTTGTAGTTGAGGTCCTGCTCGAGCCCTTCCCAGAGCTTCATGGACCATTCGTAAAACGGGTTGTTGCCAGGCAGGAGATAGTTGGAGCGGATGATCGTGGTGTTGCGTCCAGCATTACCCGAGCCGATCCAGCCCTTCTCGAGCACGGCGACACGCGTAATACCATGCACTTTCGCGAGGTAATGCGCTGTCGCGAGACCGTGCCCGCCGCCGCCGATGATCACGATGTCGTAAGCGGCTTGCGGGTCAGCGTCCCGCCAGGCCGGCGCCCAGTTGCGGTGACCTGACAGCGCCTGCCGCATGAGATTGAAAATGGAATAGCGCATCGTGCGAGGCCTCGGTGAGCGGGTTCAATTGCCCCGGATCTCGAGCTCGCAATGTTATCGAGGCTGCCACCGTTGATGTGATATTTTGCGACGGAGAGTATACATTTAGCGCCACTACTGGATCTTTAGCCCCGGCATCGATTCATGCCTGCACTGAAAGAAGCCCGCGGGAGCGTCCCGGCCATTCGCTCGGTGGGATTTCTGCTTGTACCCGGTTTCGCCCTGATGTCCTACGCCTCCGCTGTCGAGCCCCTTAGGGCTGCGAATCGTCTTGCCGGTAAGCCGTTGTATCGATGGTGGCATGCCGCACCCGGCGACCAGCCGGCGCTGGCGTCCAGCGGCACTGCGGTATTGCCCGACTTCGAGCTGGGCTCGAAGGTCGATGACCTGGATTTGATGCTCGTGTGTGCGGGCGGCAATCCCGCAACCTTCAACGACCGGCGCACTTTCAACTGGTTACGCCGGCTCGCGGACCAGGGTGTGGCTATCGGCGGAGTCTCCGCCGGCCCTTTCATCGTCGCGAAGGCAGGCCTGCTCGCCGGCCGCCGTTGCACGGTCCATTGGGAGCACGTCCCGGCGTTTCAGGAGGCGTTTCCGGATGTCGAGCTCACACGCTCGTTGTTCGAGCTCGATGGTGATCGGATCACGTGTTCGGGCGGGGTTGCGGGGCTCGACATGATGGTTGCGCTCATCACGCGCGATCACGGGTACGAGCTGGGCGCGGCCGTCAGCGACTGGTTCCTGCATACGCACGTGCGCGAGGGCGGGGGGCCGCAGCGCATGGACTTGCGGTTTCGGCTTGG
>CAZDTG010000013.1:1435-47032 GCA_964508005.1 uncultured Steroidobacteraceae bacterium | reverse complement strand
TTGGCTGACCGCCTTATCGCGCACGCCGGCGAGCGACTGGAGTCCATCACCGCTGTGAGCTCGAGCGGCGGTGTCCGGAGGAAGGCTCGGCCCCGATAGCTGTCGGCGGGTCGTGTTGCGGCATGCATTGCACGATCGATCGATTTCGTCGCGAGTTCTCGGCCAGGTACTTCTCAACCGTCGGTCAGGAGGGCCAGGACCGGGGAAGTCGGGTCGAGCCGCATCTGTCATTGGTATCGCTTCGAGCGGACCACCGCTTCCAGCGCCAAATATCCATCTGCGAAACCTATCGTGAGGAATTGAAATGATGTCTCTGGCCCGCACCGATGAGTTTCAGCCGCCACGCCGGTTCTACACATGAGGGCGGCAGATGGACCACTCAAGCACAGAACCAGGCGAGTTGACTTCAGGATCCCGTGGCGGGTCCGAAAGGAAGACCTGTGGCGGCCTGCGCCTGGTCCACAGCGTCGCGACGAGCGATTTGTTCGGGCACATTTACCCACGCGACGTTGGCAGACGACCCCGGCGGAGCAGTCCGTTTGAATGCGTCCCGAAGGCGGTACGATGGCGAACGCTACGCCACTTGTTCGTTGAGTCGAGGCAGGAAAGCGGGGCAAGACTAAGGACAAAGCCGGAACTCAGCTCACTGCGAGGCGCCAGAGCGATGTCACCTCGGCTGCGCGCGCCGCGTGGAGCCGGTCGGTATCGTCGGACGCCCGAGGATGATTTGGCCGCACATCGCTTCGATCCACGACCTTCAACCCTGCGGCGTCGAACGCAGCGAGCAGCTCCGACCTCGGCCGCAGGCCCAGGTGCTCCGCGAGGTCCGAAAGAATCAGCCAGCCCTCGCCCCCTGGCTCCAGGTGCGCGGACAGCGCGCCCAGGAACCCACGCAGCATGCGACTCTCGGGGTCGTAGATCCCGCGCTCGATGGGAGAGCTCGGCCGCGCGGGAACCCAGGGCGGGTTGCATATCACGAGGGCGGCCCGCCCTTCGGGAAAGAGATCCGTCTGCACGACTTCCACTTGCGCCGCCAACCCGAGACGCTCGAGGTTCTCGAGAGCGCACGCCAGCGCGCGGGGATCCCGGTCTGTGGCGACCACACGCCTGATGCCGCGCCGCGCGAGCACGGCTGCCAGCACGCCCGTCCCGGTGCCGATGTCGAAGGCAACGCTGGACGAAGACCTAAAATCTGGCAGAGGCGCCGTGGCGACCAAATCGATGTATTCACGGCGAATCGGCGCAAACACCCCGTAGTGCGGATGGATTCGGCCGCCGAGCGCCGCGATTTCAATTCCCTTGGTGCGCCACTCGTGCGCGCCGATCAGGCCCAGTAACGCTCGCAGCGAGACGACCGACGGTCCCTCTCCCGGGCCGTAGGCTTCCAAGCAGGCTTGTCGGACGTCGGGCGCACGTCGCAACGGAATGCCGTAGTCCGCGTCGAGCGGCACCAGCAGCTTGCCCAACGTGCGCGCACGCTGTGACTGGGCCTGGCGATGGAGATGGAAGGCCTCGGCAGGCGATGTGGGCATCGAGGATGCGGCCGACTTGTTCGGCTTGCGCGGCTGGCGGTCGGCGCGACTCGCCAACGCAAGCAGCAATTGGCGTGCGTTTTGGAAGTCGCCCCGCCACAGCAGCGCGGTGCCCTGGCACGCGAGGCCATACGCATCATCGGCAGTGATGTGGTCATCGGCGATAACCACGCGCCTGGCAGGCGGCGCACCACTTTCCGAGCGCCAGCGCGCGGAGCGTGCCTCACCGCCCTCGGTCCAGTGAACGATCGGCCGCGCGCCCACGCTAGAGCTCGGCATATTTGTTGGCATTCTCGAGGAGATCATCGATAGCCGATTTGTTGAGCACTTCGCCGATCAGGGCGTCGAGCTCTTCCAGATTGAGCCGCGGCATTGCCGTCAATCTTATGGAATGAGCCGTCGCGGCGCGCTCGCAAATGCGGTGGGACGATCGCGCAGACGCGGGAGACGCACTACGCAGACCGACCTGATACCCGCTTGCAGATTTGGGACAGAGTTGAGTTCATGTCCATTCCGCCGGCGCCGGAAATGCCCTTTATCTATAGTAACGGAATCGTCTCCCTTATACGCTCCCGGCCAGGCAAGTAAGAGATGCCGCACTCTGAAACGGAGTTCCGCCAAGCGCAACGCAGAAGATCCCGGAGCGCAGTGGGCGCCGTCCGTGTCCTGCAAAAAGGGCGCCGCAGAAACGTCCACGCAGTGATCGTCGGCAGGCTCTCCCCGCAGTCCGTTCACTTTGTCCGTGAACCGCTTCCAGCTGCTTGTAACGGTATCGTCAGGCATGGGACTGTCTCCTTACCTTATAGCAGTACTAACTCGGCCAATACAACACGGTGCACTACAGACGGCAACGCTCGTACCAGTCGATCATGCGGTGCTCTGGCATCCGATCCACGCTTCGTGACAGGCGAAGTGTAAGCAGTAGTAACTGTGCCCACTGAGTGTCGGGAGCGCGAATTCGTACAGTCGCTCTGCGGAGTTGATTGCCTGATTGCAGACAGCGCAGCGCTGCCCTTTACCGTGACCTGTCCAGACTTTCGAGGGGAGGCTTGAGGACAACTGCCCGGACCGAATGCGTTCCTGGGCGAGTGCCAGAATCTGCACAAGAGTCATAGAGGTCCTCCTTGGTGACATGACCGCGAGATCCGTACGCGAGGGTGATTAGGCCAGACATGGAGAGCACCCGTGGGGCGCAACCGAGACAGCGCCACACCGTTGCAGTATAGGCAGGGCGGCAACGTTCCGCTGTGCGATAACGTACGCAGCGCCTTGGTCGAACGTTGTTTTCGCCGTCAGTGCCGCGAGAAGGCCCGGCCCGGAAGATAGTCTCACGGGTCGCGGGCCGCTTTTGACCGCACTTCCTCGTCGGTCCATATCTCGTACATGGTGAAGTAGTAGACCGTGACCGTCTGCATGGCGGTTGCGCTGAATTGGGAGAGTCACGCTGGTACTGCTGCTGTGCAGTAATATCTCAGGCCCCAAGCAAAAAGGCCGCCCCACGAGCAGGCGGCCACTTGGAGCGTCTCTCCGTGGAGCGATCCATGCGCGATTGACCGTTAGTCATGCACCGCTCTGCATTCATCAGAAAGTCACTTGGTAGCTGTGACGTCCAGAAACGGCATCACACCGGCCAGCATGTAAGTGGGTAACACGCCGTTCCATTTCTGGACGGCCTCCCACGATACAAGTTTGGGATTCTGTGTCAGCGCGTCTGCCCGGATCTTCATGGATTGCGCCTCGCTCGTGGCGCGGATCACAACCTGCGCAGCTTCCTGCTTTACCTGCTCTGTCTTATTGAGAGCCTGGATGGCGTTCTGCTGGGCGATCACCTTTGCTTCGACCGCCGTATTGAAGTTCTTGGAGAACTCGATATCCGTGATCGAGAAGTTCGTCACGATGACGCTCTTATCTGCCAGGGAGGCGGTGATCGCCTTGGACGCCGCCACATTGGCCTCTTGGCGATGCGAGATCAGATCCACCGCATCCCATTGAGCGATTCCCTCTTTGACGCGTTGATAGACGAACTGGCTTACGAGCTTCTGAGCCCAGTCCTCTCCGACCGTACGGAAGATAATGCCAGCGGCATCGGCTTGGAGGTGATAGTTCAGCGTGAACGAGATGGTCGATTCCTGCACGTCCTTGGTGTATGCCTCGGTCTTGCCATCCCAAGCTTGCAGGCGCACATCCATCTGATGCATGGACTCGGTGAATGGATTGTAGAAGTACAGCCCTTCCGTGCGGGCATCCCCCTCCACCTGTCCGAATCGAGTGAGAATTCCGCGGTGGCCAGTTTCTACAGTACGGAAACCGCACCCCGTGAGGCACAGAAGCAAACCAATGGCGGGAATTGTTCTAAGCATTGTCAGACTCCTGGGTAGATCGAAAGCCCTTAAACACCCTTGAACAGACTCTTGTGGCCGGCATCGCTGAACAATGCCAGCGGTCAGAGCACGGAAGGCAGCAGACGTTTCGCAAACGACTTGAAGCTGTGCCCCGGGGCGAAAATCGTGTATTTCACAATTCCTCCAACAAAAAGGGCGCGAGCAGGTCGACCTTGAAAGCGCGGACGTGAATTAACCTATCTGCGCAACAATCGTCGCCAGCGCGGCACCAGGCAGCAGCTGCTCTTCGATCGCCTCAGTCATCCGGAGCTAGGCTCGCCATAGCCGACCCATGTCGCGATTTGGCTGCCGCCTTCGCGAAAGATCCTTCAGGTCTCACAACGGTCGAGCTAGCCGGATTGAGTAGTTGCATCAGAACCGAGTTGTACGCACGCCTGCAGAGCGAAAAACCGACCGACTCCGCCTCCCGCCGCTTCTGCGCCACGCTAGCCTGTCGCCACCGCGATAGTATAGCCCGATGCCTCCATACCTGACCTATTTGGCGAATTGGAAGGCATTGTGGCCTCTCCCCCTAACAGCGCTTCTCGTGTCAAACAATACATCGAATACTTCGCCACATGATCGCGATTGGAGGACGCGTGGGGGTTTTGCAGGCCACGGTATCGCGGAAACTCGTCGGCGAAGCAGAACGTGCCGGCGTCAATTTGGGCTTTGATGCGCGTGAGATGCCTACGCGCGCGCCGGAGGTTGGTTTCGTTGGGAATCAAGGGAAGGGTTGGACGGAAACGTTGTCCGTCAATGCTGAAATCGAATCTGATCCGACTGATTCCGGCAGGCATGACACCGCCGGTGATCGACTTGCGACCCATAACGAACCTCCGGAGCTCACACACCAGGCGGTCCGAACCAGGTGGTTAGCGCGTCGGGGAGTCCCAGGTGGGTTAGGTCTCCCGCGCCAGTGCGGCGGCGGTTTGGTACACCGGTGAGTGCTGTAGTTGTCACGGAAGCGGAGCTGCACTCTCCCAGGCTAGCATCCGTGGTCGATGCGGCGCGCGAGGATGGCATGCTCCTGCTCGGGTCGCCTCCCGCGTTACTTGAAAACGTGCGAGTGAGCGATTCCCATGGAGCTGAGAGGCCATGACTCGCAAGCACCCCGCATCGACTGTCGACCGCTCTCTTGCGGTGTAGAGCCATTGCGCGCCGGGCTGAGCCATCAGAGGCAGGGTGCCCAGGCGCTGCATGAACTGGTCTGGCGTGATCGGCGATTTTGGGTTGGGCATGCCAAAGCCAGGCAGGCCGGCGACTGCCTTGGTGATCGGATACGTGTCCGAGAACACCACCCCCTGCGAAATCAGCGTCTTGATATCCGCCGCTGAGTAGTGCGTTGTGACGTGATAAGCCTTGTGACCCAGCAACGTGGTGATCCTCGATAGAGAGAGAGGCTCGTCCAGGACCGGGCAAGTCGGGTCGAGCCGCATCAGTGCGAATACAACATCACCGGCGGAGAGCGCTTCTCGGTAACTTGGTGTACAACCTGACTGAGCATCAGCGTCTCTGTCGCCAGGTTCGTCCGCCAGTGGCCTAACGCCATCGTACTGGTGGTCCGCACCAGGAAACTTGTGGCGCCGATAGTCTTAGCGAGATCCTTCGCACCGTAACTGCTTTGTTTCGCGTCGGGCTGCCTTCTTTTTTTCCGGAAGACGGGCGCGTTCCTCAATATAATGCACCACATCGGGACGATCCTTATCAAAGCGCTTTCGGTAAAGCGATTCAATGAAGGCTGGGAGCGGCAGCTTCCACGGTTCCTGGTCGGCGTTGTCGAGCTTGCCGAGTTTCTTCGGATTCATACCGAGCTCGCGCGCCATTTGCACGTGAGCGTGAGACAGGCCGTGGCGCTTACGCGCTGTGATCCATGCCATCAAGTGATCGGGAATACGAGTAGGCTTCGAGATCATGTCGGGTAACTCGTGAGCAGCGCGGCCACTGACCGGGCCAGATTCTCGAGCGCGGCTTCGTTCGGCAACGTGACGGTAAGCCGCGGCCGGCCCTGCTCGTCACGCTCCAGGCACTCGTCGAGACGAGCCTTGAGATCGATTGCCATTTGCGCCGCGCCGTTCGTTGGCTCCCGCTGCGGGATCATCTCGCCGAGCAACGTGAACGCCGCGGTAAGGAGCTGGCCGCCGGCCTCCGCCACACGCGAGCGGCGCGCAAGGCGCTCCGCCTCCTGCTGCTGCCGCTGCTTCTCCGTCTCGTCCACCGCGGCGTGGGGTTTTGCACCGAGCAGCACTTCAAGGCGCTGCTTCAGCTCCTCAATGCCCGATGCGAGTGCGACCTCCTTCACATCGGATTCCATATCGAGCGCCGCGAGTGCCAGGTCGTGCTTGGCTGAGAGCGTCGCGAGCAGCTTCTCCTCTATCGTCCCTTCCGTCACGAGCAGGTAGACCTGCACCGGATTTTTCTGTCCCATTCGATGAGCGCGTGCGATGCGCTGTTCCAGCACAGCAGGATTCCACGGCAGATCGACGTTGATGACGGTATTCGCCGCCTGAAGGTTGAGCCCCGTCGAGCCCGCGTTCGTTGTAAGAAACAGCCGGCATGCCGGATCGCGCTGAAACTGGTGCACCAACTGCTGACGCTTCTTCTGCGGGACGGATCCGTCCAGCCGCACGTAGCCGAGTTTGAATCTCTTGATTTGCCGCTCGATCAACGTGAGCATCGTCGTCCATTCGGAGAAGAGAACGATCTTGCGCGCTTCCTCGGCAGCGAGCTGTTCGAACAGCTCCTCGAGCCGCTCGAGCTTGCTCGAGTAGCCGGGTGCACGCTTGTCGACGAGATACGTGCTGTCCGCGCTCATGCGCGCCAGGAGCAGCGCTTTCCGCAGACGCAGCAAATCCATTTCTGAGATATATGGCTTGCGGACGATCGTGCTGACGACCTGCATCTGCGCGCCGTCAATGTCCAGCTGTTCGCCGGTTGGCGCAATGCGTACGATCTCCGTGGTACGCGGCGGCAGATCCTTCATCACCGCGGCGCGCGTGCGGCGCAGCAGGACCGGTTTCAGGCTCTCGCGCAGCCGCTCGAGATTCTTGTAGCCAAGGACTCTGCCTTTCTCGTCGGTGACGCGATGGCGGTTGAAGAACCGGAACGCAGGGCCGAGCCGCCGGTCATCGATGAACTCCGCGACAGAGAAGAGATCGTCAAGCCGATTCTCGAGCGGAGTGCCGGAGAGCACGAGCGCGAATGGCGAGCGCAGGCTCTTCATGGTCTGGGTCGTCTTCGCCTCCCAGTTCTTGATACGCTGGCCTTCGTCCAGAACGATCAGGTCCCACTTCGCGCGCTCGATTGCAAGGATATCGCGCAGCACCTGCTCGTAGTTGCAGATCGTGAAGAAGTACCCGTTCTCGTATTGCGAAGCACGTTGTCCGGCGCCACCAAGCACGATCTGGCAGTCGCGCTCCGAAAAGCGCAAGATCTCGCTGCGCCACTGGGATTTGACCGAGGCGGGGCACACGATCAGGACTTTGCGGATGCCGGCCTCCCGCGCGAGCAACTCGGCCATGCCGATGCCCTGAATGGTCTTTCCGAGGCCCATGTCATCGGCGAGGATTGCGCGCCCGGCAGCCGCCGCAAAGGCGATGCCGTCCAGTTGGTAAGCCAGCAACTCCATTTTCAGCAGCGTCTTGCGCAGCGGGTGCGCTTTCGGATCGCGCCTGATGTCGGCGACAGTCGCCGCAATGCGCAGCTGCGAGAGCCGGGTCTGAATGTACTCCTCAGCATCGGGATAGACCGTCACCGCGAGGCCGTGCGCCTCAAGTCGCCGGATACGTTTGAGCAAATCTCCCAGATCGGTGATGGGTCTGTCCCGGATCGGACGCACGATTGCGTCAGTCTTCTCATCGAGTCGATTCGGCAGCAGCAGGCGCAGCTCCAACTCCCTGCCGTAGGAGAGGTGCACGGCAATGTCGCTCTGTCGGTACGGCCTGTTGCGCACTGGGTGGGGGAAGCGCCGGCGGGCTTTCTCCAGCGCGTGGAGGATGTGCTTGCAGGTTCCGAGAGTGTTCTTGCGGAAATCCGGGCACGAGCAGTACGACTCGCCCGGCCGCCATCCCCGCAACGCGACACGATAGGACTTGCCGGAAGCGGCGTTTGTGATCGTGTAATCCGTCCAGATCTCTTGCGGGGCCATGGAGGTGAGGCGCATCTTCTCCGTGCGCGCGCGCTCCTCACGCTCCGCAAGAGCTTGGGCCCCGAGCGCCTCCTCACTCAGGCTCTCGATCGGCTTACGTTCGGCCGGCGCATCGGCCAGGCCGAGCGCAAGCTTCTCTTCGAGGATCAGTGAGAAAGCGGCACCAGCATGCTCGCACGGCACCCCGCAGGCGCTGCAGCGCCATTCGAGGCGGTCGCGTGCAGCCGGGCTGAGGGCCAGCGTCACGGTGGCCGAGTCCACGGCGAGGCGAAATCGGTCCCGATCGAATTCGACCTGAGTGGTGATGTCGATGTCGTGCTTGCCGCCCGCGGCGATGAGGTGATCGCCGTCGGCACCCAGGAGCTTCGCCGCCCTGGCAAATGTCAGTCGCGAAAGCGTGTCGAACAGTGTCAGCTCGGCGCTTGGCTTTGTCAGCATGAGATGTCGGAAATTATGTGGTTGTGCATTCCATTGGAGGGACGAATTCCACTTGGCAGCCGACGGCTTCGACCAGCGAGATCCGGCTTGGGTCGATTATCTTCACCTCGGACTCGCCCGCGAAGAATGTCGTGAGCCGGATGTTACTGAGCGAGGTTTTCACCACGACATGGTGAGGGCCGAATTTCCGCACACCCATCACGGGATCCAGAGAATACGCCTGCTGTGCGGCGTGCCAAAGATCGTTGGCGAAGCCCGGCGACTCAATGTCGAGTCCAGCCTGTACCGCCATCTCGTCGCCCAACCACGTTCCATGGCGCAGCCCCTCGGTCTCGCTGCGCTTGACGCGATCGTGAATGGTGTTGAACGACAGGACCGAGTCCGACAGCATCTCAGCCTGCACGCCCAGGTACTTTCGCCAAGTCTCCCGATTCGCAGCGGTGAGGTCGTCCGGCTCGAACTGCAGGTAGCGGAAAACGGTGCTCTGCCCAATACCCCGGTAGAGAAGGACCTGTCCTTGTTCGATGTGTGGTTGGTCCTCACGGGAGATCCATTGATAGCTGCCGTGCTGAATCAGCAGGGATCCCGCCGTGTCGTAGTATTTGCGGACGTGGTGATACGCGGCGAGCGGTGCCTTGACCTCGCTGTCCGAGAAAACCCCTGGCTCGCAGTACTGTTGCAGCGTTGCTCCGCGGCCTTTGCGCGCGTCACCCCAGAAGTCGAAAAGAAATCGCGCGCTGCTTTTTAGGTAACTGCCGAAGTAGCGGTGCTCGCGCAGATTGACCTTGGGGTCGAAGATTCCGGGCAGGATCCAGCTGTATTGGAAAAAGTAATCTCTTGCCGGCGGCTCCTCGGGATTGTAGGCCAAGGGGCCTTGCGCGGCCAACCAGGGAACGAGGCGTTCCGAGTCGAAGATCGTGGAGGTTGAAAATCGCGAGTGTGTGATCATGCCGAAGATTCACCCGGCGCCCAGCAACAATTCGATGGCACTGCGCGTTTCCGGACTCAAACTGGAGAATTCATCCTCCGTCAGCAATCCCTCCGAGTGAATCCTGGCCAGCATCGTCAGCGCATTCGAACGTTTCGGGTCATTGAAGATGCTTGCCATCTCTCGGTCCCGCTGTTCGATGATCTTGAAGATATCAAGGTAGCGCTGATGAGTGCTCTGGGCGCTGTTGTGCGTGACACGCTCGATCTCGGCAAGCACGCGTTCGCAGTAGCGTTCGAGCGCGAGCGGGTGCACGCGCCTCAGCACCTTCCAGTCGGCTTCCGCAATGGTGCGTGGCACGGCGTAGACTCATTCATCGTCGAAGCCGAGCGCAAAAGACACGGCCGCGTGTGCCTGTTTCATTTGTCGCGCCGTCAATCGGGCAATGCGATCTCCGATATTGCTTTTGGGGACGGTCTGGAGATTGTCGAAATTTGCCGCACAGGTATTCGGTAACCCGTCGTCTTCCGTCAAGACGACTTCCGTGGGGATACTCCGGATCGTGGAGGTAATGGGCGCAACGGTGACCGAGTTCAGCACGGCGATGGCGGAATCGCGAGTGAGGATCAGCACCGGTCGCTTCTTGTCAGGTGCCCTGAACGTGTACCAGCGGACGTCACCTCGATTCACGATGCGCCCCAGTCCTGCTCGCCGAGCCAGACGTCGAACTCGCCAGGGGCGACTGGCTTGCGCGTGTATCCGTCAGCGTGACGGATCTCATCCTCGCGAATTCGCTGTCGCCGAATCTCCGCCTCGAGTGCGTTGCGAATGAACGCCGATCGGGTCGTGTTTCGAGCCCGGCTCATCTTGTCTACAAGCTTCAGGAGCCGCTCGTCGATTGTCATCTGGATCGTCTTCACGGCTGTGGAGTCCGATGTGGGTGTCGATCCACATCATATACCACATCATGAGGCAAGTGCAGTCGCCGGTGCGTGCGGTTAGGGGGTGCATTTCTGACCCCCATTTCTGTGCGGGAGTTTTGCGGAAGACGGTCCTCAGTGCTTCCTAGTGCCAATTGCAACGGGCGCCCCTCGGCAAGTTATTGAATTTGAAGGCTACCTCGAGTCGCCGATCCCGCGTAGCGGGGCGAAGTGCTGGATCCCATGAAGATCGCGGAGATCGGTTCCGCTCTACCTTGGCCTCATCAGCGTGCGGCGCTGCGGTCATTCGGCCGCGACGCGTACCACGAGCTTGCCGAAGTTCCGCCCTTCGAGCAGGCCAATGAACGCCGCCGGTGCGTTCGCCAGCCCGTCGACCACATCCTCGCGCAGCTTCACCCGGTCCGCAGAAACCCACTGGCCCATGTCGTGGCGGAAGGCATCGAAACGGTCGGCATAGTGGTCGAGGATGATCAAGCCCTGCAAGAGGATGCGCTTCTGCTCCAGCGTCGACATCATCTTCGGCAGACGGTCCGGCCCGGGCGGTGGGGTGTCGTCGTTGTAATGCGCAATCACTGCGCACAGCGGAATGCGCGCGCCGCGATTGAGCAGCGGCAGCACTGCATCAAACACCGCGCCGCCTACGCTCTCGAAATAAATGTCGATGCCGCCCGGACAGGCAGCTGCGAGGCGCTCGGCCAGCCGCGGTTCGCGGCGGTTGAGACAGACGTCGAAGCCGAGTTCCTTCTCGCGCCGGTTGGGCATTCCCCCGGGGGCGTATCGAGCGGCCATTCGCCGCGATCGGGTGAGCGGTCCCTGAGAATGTGGCGGTTACGGCATAGGGTGGGTGGCACGGTGACGGAGCCACCTGCCATCATTCAGTTACGCCAGCGCGCCGGACGAACAGTGGACATCGAACGAAGCATCGTACGTCGTGCAATAGCACGCGCCATCCTGATTAGTGCGGCCTGGCGAGAGCGACCCGGACCTGGATTAGGTAAAGGAGGACGCTGAGACCGATGAGCGTCGCCAAGCCAATGATCTCCTGGCGCGAACCCAAAGCGATCAGAGCCAACATACTACTGATGCCGATGACGGTCGCAGCCCCGAGAAAGCGGAAGTTCAGAGGCGTGCCGGACAGCGCTACGCCTCGGCGAGCAAGCACCCACGACGCTGCGCAACCGGCGATGTACAGTGCGGCGATGGCCAGTGTTGAGAGCACAACCAGCTCGGCGAAGGTTCCCGTGAGCGCCAGTACGATGGCAACTAGGGCATAGCACAGAATTGCAATGTAGGGAGCGTGGCTACCGGGGTGGAGCCGCCCGAGGACGCGCGGCAGCAGGCCATCCCGCGCGAACGCAAATAGCTGTCGCGGACTGCCCAGAATATCGCTGCCCAGCCAACCAAACATCGAGAGTGCGGTGCCCGCGAGCATCAGTGCGCGCAGCGCCGGATGTATGTGTGCCATCGCATCGGCCAACGGCGCCTTGGAGGTCGCCAGCGAAGAACCCAAGATGCCCTGCGCGATGACCTGAATAGCCACATACAGAATCGTCGTTGACAACATCGCTATGGCCAGCGCGCGGGGAATGATGTGATTGGGTTGCATCACCTCACCGCTTGCACAGAGAGATGTCTCCATACCAACAAGTGCAAACACGGCGAGAATCAGTGCGCGACCGAAGCCCTGGGCATCGGGCTGCACCCTCAGTACGAAGTTCGAGCCATGGATTGCACTCGCGCCGGCGAGGATAAAGATCACCAACGGAGCCAATTTGAGCGTAGTGGTGGCGCTGACCAGTCGCGCGCCGCGTGCAACTCCGCCGATGTTGACTAGCGCGATACCCCCGATGACGCCAACGATGACCGCACCACGTACGGGTCCTGCGAGCGTCTGCGGGACCAAGCTCGCCGCTACGTCGGCCAGAGCGGCGGCCACTGCGCCGCAAGCGAGCACGCAACAGACCCAAAGCAGGGTCCCGGAGACATAACCTGCCAGAGGCCCGAAGGCGGCTTCGATGACACCGTAGACGCCACCGCTGGTGGGGACCCGGCTGCCTCCCTCAGCAAAACAAATAGCCACCGCTCCGACCGCAAACCCACAAGCCAGAAAGGCAAGAGGCGCATACGGGCCGACACATGCCGCGAGAGCTGCCGGCACAGCAAAGATGCCGGCGCCGACGATCATACTAACAATACTGGCTGCGAACGCCCAAGGTCCTACTGCGCGGACCAATCCGATATCACGTTGGTTTTCTCGCACGGGCGCCACGATAGCATGCACCTGCCGATCCTCCTAGCATACCCTCAAGATAATTGAAACCTGCTCGCCGGACACGGAAATGCAGCCATCACGCTTGCCGGAATCGGGTTGGCGCATCGAATTCGCAAGCGGCAGCTCTCATTTGGCCTTGGCCGCCAGCGGGCGAATGGCCATGGCCATAGATCCCGCTCATGCTTTTCATCAAGATAATATCCACCATCAACGCCGGGGGCCAGCTATGTTTGCGCGCATGTCGAGAAATGCAGATCCCCAATTCTGGAACCGGGCGCACCAACACCTGATTCGTTACGGGGGAAGCTTCGCACCGGTGATCATTGATCGCGCCCAGGGCAGCTTCGTGTACGACGCCGATGGCCGTGCCATTCTGGATTTCACCTCCGGTCAGATGAGTGCGATCCTGGGTCACGGACACCCCGAGATCCGCGACGTAATTGCACATCACGCCGGCCATCTCGATCATCTCTTCAGCGCAATGCTCTCGCGGCCAGTGGTCGACCTGGCGAGCCGGTTAGCCGAAATTGCACCCGGGACGCTCGAGCGCAGCATGCTTCTCAGCACGGGCGCGGAAGCGAACGAGGCGGCCATCAAAATGGCCAAACTCGTCACCGGACGCTACGAAATCGTGAGTTTCGCGCAATCGTGGCATGGTATGACCTCAGCCGCCGCATCGGCGACGTACAGCGCCGGGCGAAAAGGCTATGGGCCGTCGGCCGTCGGTTCGTTCGCGATACCTGCGCCGTACGCGTACCGACCGCGCTTTGTGCGCGACGGCGTTTGCGATTGGCAAGCCGAGCTCGACGATGCATTCAACTTGCTCGATCGGCAGTCAAATGGCAGTCTTGCGGCGTTTATTGCCGAGCCTATCCTGAGCTCCGGCGGCTTGATCGATCTGCCGGCCGGTTATCTGGCGGCGCTCAAGCACAAATGTAGCGAGCGCGGAATGCTGCTGATCCTGGATGAGGCACAGACCGGCGTCGGGCGCACCGGATTGATGTTCGCGTGCGAGCGGGATGGCGTGGCGCCGGATCTTCTCACTTTGTCGAAGACCCTTGGCGCGGGCTTGCCTCTTGCCGCCGTGACGACCACGGCAGACATCGAGGAGAAGTGCCACGAACGGGGTTTTCTCTTCTACACCACGCATGTCTCGGACCCGCTGCCAGCAGCCGTCGGCCTCAAAGTGCTCGACATCGTCCACCGCGACGGACTGATACAGCGGGCACAGAACGCAGGGGCCCGGCTCGAGGCAGGGTTACGCATGCTGCAGCAGCGCTTCGACTGCATCGGCGACGTACGTGGCCGAGGACTGCTGCTGGGAGTGGAAATTGTTGCCGACCGAGAATTGAAGACGCCGGCCCCGGAACTTGGAGCAGCCCTGACCCGGCGATGCATGGAATTGGGTCTGAGCATGAATGTCGTGCAGTTGCCGGGAATGGGCGGCGTATTCCGTATCGCGCCGCCGCTGACGGTCAGCGATGCCGAGATCGATCTCGGGCTCGAACTCCTGGCGCGAGCGTTCACTCAGGTGTTGGCATGACCAACATCACGGTGCTCCCGTTACCGAGCTCAATCGCTCACAGCGTACAAGCTCCCCATAGTGCCGGCAATGTGGCGGCTTTTCCATGCGCATTCTGTGTTGTTTGAACCGAGATCTGGCGAGTAACCTCGCTCTCAATCTGCTGCTGCCGACGCTTGCGCGGCACACGGTCCGTGTCGGATTGACAGAGCAGGTCGGCCGTACCCTTGCCGATGAGCCCCGACAGCGGCGTGAGCTCCGGACCGCGGAGCAGACCTTTCCCAACCTGGCGCTCTTCCCGCTGGTCGAGCGCGCCGCCCGCGGCGACAGTGGCCGCCGCCATCTGACCTTCGCCGAGATCCATCAGATGCGGGATATTCCAGTGGATTCACTATCGGATCCGAACTGCGCTGCAGGCCTGGAATTCGTCCAATCCTTTGCACCGGATCTGATCGTCACGATCCGGTATGGCGCGATCCTCAAGGCTCCCGTGATTGCAGTCCCCAAACTGGGGGTGCTCAACCTGCATTCGGGCATCCTTCCTGCCTACCGGGGGATCCTCGCAACCTTCCGCGCGATGTTGAACCAGGAAACCGAAATCGGCTGCACACTTCATTACATCCGAGATGCGGGCATAGACATTGGCGATATCGTTGCGATTCGATGCCGCCCATTGCAACGCCAAGACTCTCTCCTGCGGAATATTTTGAGTCTCTATCCGGCAGGTATCGAGATGCTGTGCACGGCCCTGCATACCCTGGAGCACGGCGGCGAACTCTCGAGCTCCGTTCAACAACGCGGTGAGGGAAGCTACTACTCCCATCCGACAGCCCAGGAATGGGATGAGTTCACGCGCCGCGGCTTGCGAGTGGCCGATCCATCAGATCTGGAGCAGGTGGTGCTGAGTTACATGGGATGATGAGTGGCGCCTGCGAGGGTGTTTGAGCCCCTCTCAGCGGCTCGCAAGGTCGACGCTACGGGGCGCGGCCAACCCGCCGTACCGAACGTCTATTTTCACTAACAGTTCTCTGGCCGAATTCGACTCACCGCGCGCGAATGCGCTCTCGACCCGCTCGAACTGTACGCTCAGCAACTGATCTACTCGTGCTCGACACTCCGCGAGCTTGCCCGGGTGAGTCTGGCGGGGGCTGAGCAACGCGTCAAGCGATCGGCTGAAGGCTGAGGCATCCGCCACTTCATGCTCCTTGCGCGGTTCAGCCTCGGTGACCACATCGAATACACACCATTTCTCGAGGGACCGCCGGCTCTGCATGTCGTCAATGAGATGTGCCTCGTCACGCTCGCCAGTTACGTATACGAGGCGTGTTGATTCTTGAAAGCGGTGGAACAGGTCAGCCGGCGGCAGCGGCACGTCCGCGGTACCTACCGGATCGCTGCCCGCATTGAGCAGCGCTCCATGGAAGATATCGGGATATCCCAGCGCGAGTCGCAAGGCAACCCGCGCGCCACCGGAGAAACCGCCGATGTACACCTGCTGTGGGTCCACTGGGTACTGCTTCATGGTGTTATGTGCGGCAAGGAGTGCCAACGGTTCACGGCGATCGATGGTCGGAGCATCGTTGCCCGAGTTTGCCGCTGTCACCAGAATTGTGTGGTAACGATCCAGGACGGAGATCCAATGACGCGGTACTTCCGCCCTGGGCCAGGGTGGGACAAACACCAGTAATGAGTAGGTGCCTGACGGCGAGTGAGGGCTGGCGGGAACATTGATCGAATAGCGCTCCCTGGCCAGATCGATCGGCTGGCCGCGCAAAGTCTGCCCCGCGCGCTCCGCTTCCTGGTTGAGCCGAAGTGCAGTCAACGGGCTCGACAAACGGCGCACCAGCTCTGCAGTGCTGGAGAGGGGGGTGTATTCGGTAAATACAACGTCATTCCTCACCCCGGACACGACGGTCTGGGCGCCGGCAGGTCGTACCAGCAACGCGGCGACGGCCGCACCAAACGGGAGCGCCCAACGGGAAATCCCGTGAGCAGCGTTATCCGTCCCGCACTTGCGTGAAAACCCCTCGCGTCGTTCGACGCGAGGGGCCCTCGAGCTGTCAGAACCTTGCAGCCAATCGGACGTAGAAGAATGCTCCATTGAAGCCGAATGGACCGCCTGTGCGCGGGTATACCTCGCCGTCGATCAGGCTGTGCGTTTGCGGGTAAACCGTGTTAGTAGCGCTATTGGCGATCTTGTCCGGGTAGGCGTTGAAGATGTTCTTGCCGCCAATCGCTGCAGTGATGTTGCGCCAGAACGTGTAGGACAGATCGAGATCGGTCGTCCAGTTCGACGAGAACAGCTGCCCGGGGTAGTCATTCTCGTCACGGAACGTGCCGTAGTAGTTCTCGTGCAGTACCGCCGCAAACGGACCCAGCTGGTAGTCGAGATTCAGGTTTGCGCGGTGGTTGGGGGCATAGTGCTGAATGTCGATGATGCGCGCCTTGCTGATGACGGTCGGATCGAAGCTCGTAACGTCGGTCTTGTTATAATTATAGGCCAGCGTGGTCGCCAGCCGGCCTGGACCGAGATAGAAGCGGTAGGTGCCCACCAGGTCGACACCTTTGGTCTTCGTGTTGAATCCATTCGTGAAGTACTGCACGGTGCCGCCCGCTCCGACGTAGGCGAGATCACTGAGTTTGGCGATGTCCGCCGGAGTTACATTGAACTGCTGGGAAATACCGATTCGGTGGCGGACCTCGATGCTGTACCAGTCGAGCGTCACGAGCAGGTCCTCGATCGGTGTCAGGACTATGCCGCCGCTGAGATTCGTCGACTCTTCCGGCTTGAGCGCGGTGGCTCCATAGTATTTCGCGACTGAGCTGGTTACCGGATAGGTACCGATCTGCACTTGAGTCGCGGTACCGGGTATGAACGTGGTGCTCAACGTCTCGACGTTCGATTGGCCCGGCGTGGGCGCGTGGAATCCGGTGCTTACGGTACCGCGCAGCGCCAACGCATCAATCACTTTCCAGCGGGCCGAGAACTTGCCGAGGGTCGTGGAGCCGAACGAAGCGTAGTGTTCCTGGCGTCCCGCAAGCCCGAGCGTGAGGTTCTGCAGGACGTCTGCCTCGAGATCCAGATAGCCGGCATAGCTGACTTGAGAGGCGTCGGTCCCCGTGCTGATACCGCCATAGCCGTTCGATGCGCTCGATTGCGTGGCGATTATCTGATTGCCTTTTGCATCCCGGGCGGGCGTGCAGGCGGTACCCGCGCAGGTGTAAAGCGGCTGATTTGCGTACGGCCCGGCTATATAGGAGGGCAGATCGCCCAGAAGCTGCTGGTAGTTCTCATCGTGCCACTCGAGTCCTCCGGCCAGCGATAGCGGACTCGCCAGTCCGGGCACCGTCCAGGGATAACTCAGGTCGACGTTGAAAGTCGACTCGCGCTGCGCGAATTTTCCGTCATAGAAACGAGTGGGCGAGAGCGGGCCCAGCGACGGATTGAGCGAGTTTCTCAATGACAGGGCGAGTGTGTTGCTGGCCGTCGAGCCGGAGATGTCGTAATTCATCCCGAAGCTCGTGACTCCCTTGTACCCAACAGTCCCGAAAAACTGCTGCGTCGTGCCATAGAAGCGCGGCGTAAACCCCGCCGGATACACGGAGGCGAAGTTGAAGGTGTTGCTGTCCATTATCCATCCACCAACCGGGCAACCGGTATGGGCGGACGTGCAGGGATCCAGATAGATATCGCTGAATGCCGGGTGGTGACCGAACGTGGCTCCGGTCGTATCAGTCACCGTCTTCGGCAGACGGTAGTTGAAGCTCTCGTTCGTCTGGATGTTGGCGTAGTTGCCAAAGAAGTAGAGCTCGTCCCCGTTATCGAGCTTGATGCCGCTGTTGGCAACCACCTTGACGGCTTCCGACGGGGGCGTTCCCCATTGCTGCACCGGCCCCGGGTAATGCGGCAACTGGGGAGCAATACTGGGATAGTTTTCAGCGAATGCCAGTGCCGAGGGGCGTGTGGCATTGCGAACGGTCTGGTCATTTTTGGCCCATTCCGCGCTGATGTTGAAGAAGCCTTGTCCGCCCAATGGCAAGCCGACGTTCGCCGCAACCGTCCGGTCCCAGCCGTCCTTGGAATAACCGTGTCCGGGGAAGTATTCGCCGAATCGCGAAGTCACCTCAATTCCCGAGGGGTTATCACGAAAATGGAAGTTGAGGACGCCGGCGATCGCGTCCGATCCGTATTGCGCCGATGCGCCGTCACGGAGAATTTCCAGTGACTTGATCGCGATGGAGGGAATGGAGGCGAGATCGGGTCCCTGCGAGCCGAAAGACAGCTCCGTCTCGCCGCCTTGGAAAACCTGAACCAGGGCGGACCGATTCATGCGCTTGCCGTTCAACATGACCAGCATCTCGTCCCCCGGCAACCCGCGCAACGAAGGGGACCGAACGAAGCTGGAAGCGTCAGAAATGGAGTTCTGTCCGACGATGAACGAGGGCACCGCGCTGGACAGCGTGTCCAGCATGTTCGTCGTGGCTTGAGACTCGAGATCCGTGCCGCTCAGCACGTCAATCGGCGCTGACGACTCCTCCGCGGTGCGATCCACGCGCCGGGTACCGGTAACGATCACCTCTGTGAGCTCGCTCGACGGAGCCGCGCCGGTGTCGGCGGCGGCGCTCAACCTCTGTTGCGCCGCGACTGGATGGATCGCGGCGGCGGCCAGCCAGGCTGCGGCCGCAAGCAGTGGAAATGGTTTCATTTGTGCCCCCTGATTGATTGTTGACTGCGCATTCCGATGCGATCCGGATGGGATGAGCCGGACATCACCCGGGCCGCTCCTACGCATCCAGACCCCCGTCTATCAAAAGAGAGGACTTGCTAAAGAAATGGGCACCTCCATTCGTTGTTTCTACGCGACGAACGGTCAGTCCACACCGGACATGGAGCGGCGGCACCAGCCGGCGATGGTGCGCCCGGCCACTTGGGCGTAACCTTGCCGGGAGTGCGCCGCCGCTGGGCGCACACGTCAAGGGGGAAATTGAAGGGCGCGGGTACCCAATTCCGGTCGAGTCCCTGTCTTAGTCAGTGGGGATAGGGATCGCGTCGAGCAAGCGCCTGCGGGTCGTCACATGAATCATTTTCGCAACGAAAACGAGACGAACCAGCTCGTGGAGGGCCTTGCCCAGGGTTGCGGCAACGACCTGGTCCGCTTCATTGCCAGACGGCTTCGGAGCGTGGCCGACGCGCGCGATCTGGCTCACGAAGCCTACGTCCGGCTGCTCCGCGTCAAGCGAAGGGACCTGATCCGAGACCCGCAGGCCTACCTCTATCGCATCGCCGCCAACGTCCTGTACGAATTCGAGCTGAAGAGAAGAGCTGACGCCATTGGGCTGACGCGCTGCGCCGCATATCAAGTGGCCGAGGCGGATTTCGGTCACACGGAGCGGGATGTGGAGGCGCTGCTCGCGCGCAAGCGGATCGAGGCGGTATTGGGTCAGCTCTCCCCCAGGTGCCGGGCCGTCGTGATTCTGTACCGGCGGGATGGCCTGACCTATAAGGAGATTGGCACGCGAATCGGGATCTCCACGAGCATGGTCAAAAAATATCTGGCGCGCGGTCTACGGCACTGTCGCGAGCATCTCTCCGAATTACGTTGAGCTGCGCCATGGGAATTACGCGAAGAACGCGCAAACAGATTTCCGCTGAAGCCGTGGACTGGTTCCTGCAGTTTCAGGAAAGGGCGGGGACCGGGCAGGACAGGCAGGCATTCAGTGAATGGCTGCTGCGATCACCGGCACACGTTGAGGAATATCTGCGGGTTTCCAGCTCGTGGTGCATGGTGGATATCGGAGCTGAAGGAGATCTCGAGCCCGATGCGTTGGTTGCGGAAGCGAAAAAACACCATGAGACCGACAACGTCGTGCGCCTGCCGCGTCGTTTCGGCCGGCGCTGCCTGCCCGACAACGGCGATTCGGGCCGCCGGCTCTCCGGAAAAGACGGGTGGAGGGCTCTCGCCGCGTCGTTGCTGTTGGGCATCGCCTTGTGGGTCACCTATCTGAGCTGGCACTCCCTCATGACTTTCCAGACCACGGTGGGAGAGCAGCGTAGCTTCACGCTGCAGGACGGATCGGTTGTCTTCCTCAACACCAACTCCAAGGTGCGTGTGGGATGGTTCTCGACAGAGCGGCACATCGACCTCGTTCGCGGCGAGGCCCGCTTCAAGGTTGCCAAGGATGCCGGTCGTCCGTTCACCGTTGCTACCGAGACGGCTGCGGTCCGCGCCGTCGGCACAGTGTTCAATGTACGCGCGTACCCCGCGAGCACCCAGGTTGCAGTGTTGGAGGGACAGGTTGAGGTGACAGCTGCGCCAGCTCGGGAAATTGTGGTCCCAGCGCAGCCTCCGCCCCAAGGAGGATCTGAGCCAGTCCCGCCCCGCTCAGTCTCGCGCGTCCGGCTCGCGGCGGGAGAACGTGCCGCGGTGACGAACCTCGGGATACAGACCAATACCGGACCCCCCATCGAGTCTGTCATGGCGTGGACGGAGCGGCGCCTCGTGTTCCGGGATCAGCCCTTGATCGCGGTTATTGGCGAGTTCAATCGCTATCGGATGCAACCGTTGGTGCTCGATGATCCGGACCTTGCCGCCGTGAAGATCAGCGGAGTCTTCGACCTGAGTGACACGGAGTCACTGATTGCCTATCTTGCGGCCTATGAGACTGTTCAGGTCGATCGCAAGACCGACGGCAGCCAGCATCTGTTGCGAGGTCCCGCTGGCGTCCACGCAAGGAAATGAGGGCGCCCGGGGCGAGCTCATCAATACCCTCGGGGTAGAGGGACAGCGGGTCTCTTGTCCCCAAATGGGCGGCAGATGAAGGACGGCCGCATCCCGCTGCGCCTGAGGCTCGTTGCGGCGGTCCTCGCGACGACTGTGCTGTTTTCAAACGTGTGCGCCGAGGGGCCTGCCGGGGTCCCTGCCCCGCAACCTCTCGCTGATGTCCTGGAGGCGTTCGCCAGGTCGACCGGCTATCAGTTGGTGTACCGCGCGGACCTGACTGCCGGACTGACATCCGGCGGAGTTGCCCCGAATACACCGCCGCTGGAGGCCCTGCGCCAGATTCTGCGCGGAACCGATCTCGAGTTCTCCTTCGTGAACAGTCGAACGATCGTGATCTCGAGATCAACGGCGCGCGCCGGCCGTTCCAACTCAGCCTCAGTGCCGGCGCCCCATCGGCCGGATACGAGACCCGAGGCCGATGCGCGCGGCAGGGATGCCAACCCGGACACCTCAGACGGGCGGGATCAGAACACAAATCATCGGGGCCTGTTTGCCAGAATTGCCGAGCTGTTTGCCGTCTGCGGCTCCGCATCCATGGCTGGAATCAGTTGCACTCAGGATGCAGCCACCCTGTCGCGGTCAGGTCTCGAGGAGGTCGTGGTAACAGGTACCCGTCAACCTGGACTACAGGTTGTAGCCAGCCCGGCACCCATCCAGATCCTCAGCGCCGAGGCGCTGGAGCAGACGGGCGGCAGTCAGGATCTCATGAGCACCCTCGCCCAGGTCGTACCGTCGCTGACCCTGCAGGCCTACGGTGTCGACATGGCAGCCCAGACACTGCAAGCCAAGCTTCGGGGCTTGAGCCCCAATGACGTCCTGGTGTTGATCGACGGCAAACGCCGCCACACGACGGCCAATCTGGCAGTGGCCTCGGGCTCCCCCTACCAAGGAGGGGCCAGCGTCGATTTGAGCTTCGTGCCGCTCGATGCGATCGATCACATCGAAGTTTTGACCCAAGGCGCGGCGGCCCAATACGGTACCGATGCAATCGCGGGCGTGATCAACATCATCCTGAAAAAGAGCCCGTCCGGCGGCAGTCTCCGCGGGACTTACGGGAGTTACTACGGTGGGGGCGGAATAACGAGCGCAGTCAGCGCAAATGTAGGCCTCCAGCCTTACAGCGGCGCGTACATCAATGTCACGGGTGAAGTGCGTAATCACGGACACAGCAACGTGGGGGCGATCGATGAGCGCGTCGTCAATCCAGCCAACCTGGCGACGTATCCGGGCTCCAACATGACGGAGGTGCCGGGTTACCCGTATCTCAACATGATCGAAGGAGATGCTGAAACGCATCTCAAGCTCCTGAGCATCAACGCGGGTTTTGACACCGCCAATGGCACCAGGATCTACGCATGCACGACTTACGGCGACAAGAAGGCCGACTCTTACGAGAACTACAGGCTGCCGGGCAAAGTCCAATATACCGACCCCACCACGGGCGTCACGATCTACCCTTTCCCATTCGGTTTCGATCCCAGGGAAGCAACGGAGGAGCGGGACTATGCAGTCACGGCCGGCCTGAAGGGCTCGGTTGCACAATGGAAGTGGGATTTATTCAGCACCTATGGCGTCGATCGCATCCTCCTGTTCACCCTGAACTCGGCCAACGCCGGCCAGTTCGCGCTCAGCGGCACACCGACACCCTCGAATTATTACGATGGCCTCCTGAAAGCAACACAGTGGACGACGACGCTCGATTTGAATCGCGATTTCAACGTCGGCCTCTCCAGTCCTCTGAATGTAGCTTACGGCGCGGAGTACCGGCGGGCGACTTATTCGATCGGACCTGGTGTGCCTGCCTCGTATCTCAACGGTGGTGCTCAGTCGTATCCAGGTTTCACGCCGACGGATGCGGGGAGCAACAGTCGCAAGAACTATGCCGGGTATGTCGACTTTGCGCTCAAGCCGACCCAGCGGCTGCGCATCGACGCCGCCGGCCGCTACGAGCGCTCCAGCGACTTTGGCAGCACGACGATCGGAAAGCTGGCCATTCGGTATGATTTCACGCCTGAATTTGCGATTCGCGGCACAGTCAACAACGGCTTCCGTGCCCCCACGCTGGCCGAGGAATTCTATTCCTCCACCAACGTCACGCCACACAGCGCCTTCGTGCAACTACCTCCTGACTCGGCGGGTGGACGACTGCTCGGCCTGGGTAACGGGCTGAAGCCCGAGAAGTCGGTCGCCTACAGCCTGGGCTTCGTGCTCCGGCCGCTGCCGACACTGAACATGAGCCTGGATCTGTACCAGATCACCATCACCGATCGCATCGTCAGCAGCGGCTCATTGCTTGGATCGAGTCAGGGGGTGGTGATCTCGAAACCGGTGCTCGATGCCATCGCCGCCAACGGCAATTCGCTCGACAACGTAACCGAAACGGGCCTGCAACTCTTCACCAACGGTATCGACACGCGGACGCGGGGCGCCGATCTCTCCGTTATCTTCCCCGTCGCGTATCGCTGGGGCGATGTCACGTACGGGATTGCTGGAACATACAACGCTACTTTCGTAACGCGCATCCGGCCGACTCCGGCGGAGCTGGGGGAGACCACGCTGTTCGACGCCACTGCGCTCTCCGATGTGAGCACGGCAAGTCCCAGGTTCGTGCTCGACCTCTCGGCACTATGGAGGTTCGGTAGTCTCTCGCTGAATCTCATGGAGAAGATCTACGGGCGCTCATCCGAATACGAGAACGACGACGGCGACAACCCGACAGGAAAGCTGCAGTATTTCAAGACGACCATTCCCGCTACGCCGATCACGAATCTCAACGTGAGTTATGACTTCGGAAAGCGCCTGAGGCTGAGCATCGGCGCCATCAATTTGTTCGATCGCAAACCGCCCCAGCTCAACGGGAACCTGCTGGCGCACTACGACAGCTTTGCATATGGTGACAATCAGGGTGTACAAGCCTACCCCTCGTTCTCGCCATTCGGAATCAACGGCGGGTTCTACTACACGAGGGCGCTGTTAACGTTCTGAGTCGGTGATAGCTGCGCCACGCCGACGTCGCCGTGTCGAGGCTCGCAACGCGTCTACCGCGGGATTCGCTTCGGCTGAAGGGGGTAGACGCTAACTTGCGGCAGGACGATGCCGAGATTTGCACGAGCGACCCACCCTGAGAGGCCACCGCCAGTGCGAATGAGTATGAAATCCTCGTGCTCCGCTGTCATCGTGACAGTCTCCGCTTCCCGCAATACAAATGCCGTGTCGCCCATTGGCACTGGGGATACGCGCGCCGGCGTCTGGTTGATGAGGACGACCGCCTCGTGCATTCGCGGCCACAGCAGTATCGCGTTGGACACGGTCAGAGCAATCAGTGCGACGCCGACCACGATACCGCCGGCCCGCAACCATTGAAATCGCGGCGCAAGCTTGCTCGCCAGCAGTCCCGCCCCGACAAGAGCAATTCCCAGGACGCCGATCCAAGCCGCCAAGGTGGGATTTGCGGCTTGGGCAATTCGCGCAAAACGGCTGCGCGGCTCCGTGGGCACATGCGCGGAGGCACGGACGTACTCCAGATTTGCATTGATGTCCGCGTCATCGGGCGCCAGCAGGGAGGCGCGCTCATAGTTGAGCACTGCCAATCCCGGCTTTCCAGCCCGTGCGTACGAGTTAGCCAAGTTGTAAAGGCCATCTGCCGAGTACCGCGGCTGCGATGGCTGCGCGAGCGTCGGCCCGCACCAAAGCGCGAGACCTACGATGAGCATCGCTATCTTCGGCGCGCGCATTTACTCCCTCTCGCCTGTGAGCTGGGCACGAATCGTTCTGAGCCAACGCTGAAAATCCGTGCTCCCCGGCTCGTAATCCGAATACTTTGCCTCGTCGGCGAGCGCGAAAAGCCTTTCGATGTCCTCGCCTGCGGGTCCCAGCCGCACCTTCAGCTCTGCCACAGTGATTTGATCGGGAGATATCTGCCACCGCGCCGCGAATGTTTGCAGGAGTGCTGTTCGCGCCACTTCGAAGAATGAGGAAGAATCACCGGATTGCGCTGCCGCGTCCAACTGTGCGAGCGCACGCTCGGCTGATTTCGAGATGGCGCGCGCGGGATTGGGGCGCACAGCGAACCAACTCCCCGCCAGAATCAAAGCAAGTGTTGCCGGAACAGCCAGAAACGGTGCCTGGAAATAGAGCGGTCTCATCTCGCTCACCGAGCTTCGCGGCTGCGGGTGGTCGGGGCGCAAGCCCCGGGCGGATGGATTCGTGGTGGGGGCGCTTTTCAGGCTCTGGGTCCCGGCCAGCGCACTGAGTGAGCTATCGGCCAGCGAGGCGGCGATCATCACTTTGAGCGGCTGTGTGTGCGCCCGCTCGTAATGTTGCGTGTTTGGATTGAAATAGCTGAACTCGAGCTCGGGAATCGTTTGCTCACCGGGTTGCGCCGCGATAAGCGGTTGTTCGAACACTTTCTCACCCTTGTATCCGACCGTATCAGTCGGGGTAAAGGAGGATTTCGCCGGGTAGGTTTTCCAATGATCGAGACGATCGAACATCGTCGAAGCAACGCGATCGAAGTTCCCGGCACCGCTGATGTGCAGGCGCAGAGTGAGCGGATCCCCCGCCGCTGCACGGGCGGGCGAAATGTCGCTCGATACCTGAAAGTCGCCGACGGCTCCACTGAAGTCCTTGGGCTGCCCCTGCGTGGGCAGCGGCAAGACCTTCAGGTCGGACGAGGGGCTCGCGATCGTGATGTCCTTTGGAGTGATTCCGTTGTACATACTTTGCAGGAATGGCCAACCCATCCTGGCCGCGATTGCGATATCCTCGGCCGAATGCGTGTTGATTTTCACGCTGAGCGGCGTTTCCGCCGACAAAGAAAAATCGCCCGGCTTCACCGCTGCAAGCACGCTGTGCCAGGTCATGACCACGAAGGGGCTGCCTGCGACGACCTGCTCGGTGCGTTTGGGATGTTTTGAGAGATTGTTGAGGGTGAAGTCACTGCCAGTGAGCGCGGGCAGGCCATTCATCGAGGTGACGACTCCCGGGCGTACGCCCACTTCGATATCGACCGGCACGCTTTCGCCCACATAGACGGCGCGTGATGGAATGACCAGTTGGACGAAAGCCGCGCCGCCGGCTTTCAGCTGAATGCCTTTCGGGATCGAAGCAGGCGACACCGGCAGCGGTTTGGGGAATTGATTGTGACTGTGCAAGGCGTAAGGATTGGGTTCATCGCCGCTGACAACCTCGAGTCCGAGAGAAGGCGATTTCGGCGTGAGTCCGGGAATGCTGAATAGCCCCGCGAATTGCGGTGTGACACGGATCAGGATGTACGTCGAAGGGATCGATTTACCGTTGACGAGCTCGAGGCCCTGCGAGCGTCCCAGCAGCTCAAACGTCAGTCCGGGGACGGTCGGCAATGGCACCGTTTTCAGGTAACCGTCCAAGCTCGTTACCCGGATCAACGCCGAATCGCCCAGTCTGATGCGCGAAGGTTCTATGGTTTCAAAGGCTAGCGACGCGTCCGCCATCCCATCGGCCATCGCCAGCGCGTTCGCGACCGCGAGCGGAGCAAGAAGGCCCAGGATTGCGACAATCACCTTGCTCCAGTGCATAGGTCGGGTTCGCATCACCAATTCTTGAATGCTCTGTCCGGCGCAGAGTCGGGGGCCCGCGGGCCTGATGGCACGAGCAGCGAGTGATGTTCGTCCGATTTGGCGGAGTCCAAAAGCTCGCGGGCTTCCGCAACGCTCATTTGCCCGGGCGCGCGCTGATTTTCTGCCGGGTGCTCTTCATTATTGCCATTGCCGTCGTCGGCCCGCATGGAAGCCGATGGCGCAGGTCGCGGAGATCCCTGCGCCGCATCCGGCGACGGTCGATTACCCATTGGCGCTGGGGCGTTCGGCGGCGGGCCGGCACGCTGACCTGGCGGTGGCGGCGGTGAGTCATTCCCCGAGCTCTGCGGCGGCGACCGGGGCGGCTGCGCCTGCGGTGGAGGTTGTCCTTGCGGCGGAGCCTGCCCCTGACCGCGGCCCTGTTGTTGATCTTGTCCCTGGCCGCCTCCCCGACCATTGCCTCCACCTTGGCCGCCGCCCCCACCCCCACCCTGATCGGGTGGCTGCCGGAGCGCGTCAATCTTCCGCTTGACGAAGTCGCGGTTGTATCTGCTATCGGCGTCATCAGCGCGCAGCTGCAACGCGGTCTCGTATGCCTTGACCGCATCGGTCCATTTTTGTATCGCCTCCTGCGGAGCGGATTTTTCGAGCTGCTGGCCCGCGCGATACAGCGTATTGCCGAGGTTGTAGTAAGCATCCTCCTGATCCAACAGGCGCTTTGCGTCGCTCGCGGGTGCGGACGAAATCGATTTTTGGAAGGCCTGGGTTGCCTGGGGAAACTTTCCAGCTCTATACGCAGACGTACCCGCGTTATATTGGACAAGTGGCGTCTTGGCATCGGCCCTTGCGGCCGGGGTATCAGTCTGGTCGGCGCTCTCGGAACGCATCGGAATGGCCAGCACTCCCATCACGGTCAACATGGCGACGGCGCGAGACACCGGTGCCGTTCGCCGGCTGCCGGAGCGACGCGTCCCCACCACAAGGCTAGCCAACAACATGACTAAGGACGCTGCCAGGGGCCACTGATAGCGCTGTGTGTAAATCTTCTGCTGTCTGTAGACCAGGTCATGCTTCGACACCGCGCCGAATACTGTTTTCAAAAAAGCTTCAAAATCCTCACCCTGGCCTTCAAGGTGCACGTATGCGCCGCCCGTGGCGGAGGCGATAGTTTTCAACCCGCCCTCGTCGAGATGCGATTTTACCAAGGCACCCCTGTCATCCCTGACGAAGCCGCCCCCCTGATCCGCCGGTAAGGGGATGAGATCGCCTTCCGCGGTACCGATGCCGACCGTGTAGATCTTGAGGCCGTCCTGTTTCGCTGCCGCTTCGGCCGCGGTTGCGACGTCCCCTTCGAGATTCTCGCCATCGGTTACCAATATCAGGATCTTGTCGCTTCCAGGACGGAGGCGAAGCGCCGCGCGCGCTGCCAGAATTGCGCTCGAGATGTTGGTGCCCCCTAGCGGAATCGTGTGAACATCGACCGCGTCCAGTGACTGTTGGAAAGCGCCATAGTCGAGCGTCAGCGGGCAGACGAGAAAAGCGCTGCCCGCGAAGGCCACGATGCCGATCCCGTCGCCATCCAATTGCCTTGCCATGTCATTGATCGCCAGCTTCGCGCGCGTCAATCGGTTGGGTTTTACATCGGGAGTCAACATACTGCGCGACGTGTCGATCGCGAAGACGACCTCGTTGCCGCGGCGGCTGATTGTTTCCCAATGATATCCGAGCTCAGGACCCGCGAGCGCCGCGAAAAGGCACAGGACGGAGGCTGAGAACAGGCCTCGCTGCACGAAGCGGCCCACTCTGGACACTGAGCCGGTGAGCCTCTGTCGCAGGTGCGCCGCGACGAATTGAGCGAGCGCCGCTCGCTGGCGAACCCCGTACCGACGCCACATCGCGATCAGCACAATGCACGTCAGCAGCCCGGCCAGCAGCCAGTTCGGATCGCTGAACCTCACGGTAACCTGCGAAACCTCGTTTGCTGCAAGATCAGCCCCAGTCCGAGTAAGCCCAGCGATGGGAACAGGGGCCACCTATAGAGCTCTTCCACGTGCTCGAATTTCTGCACGGCCTGCGCCGACGTTTCGTAATGATTGATCTGTTCGTAGATTTTCTGGAGCGAATCCGTATCGGTCGCTCGATAGAACAGGCCGCCGGTTTCACTGGCTACCGCCTGCAGTGTCTTTTCATCGATGTCCACATTCGCCATGATCACGTGCAGCTTGCCTGCTTCGTCACTGACGGGAATGGGCACCTTCCCGCGCACGCCGACGCCGATGGTGTACACCTTCACGCCCAAGGCTCGGGCTGCTTCCGCTGCGGCGAGCGGGGATATTTTTCCGCTGTTGTTGACGCCGTCCGTCAAAAGAATGACCACCTTGGATTTTGCCGTCGTCGTGCGCAGATGATTGACGGCTGCGGCGATGGCTGAGCCGATTGCCGTACCGTCGTCTCCGATGCCGACGTTGATACGCTCGAGATTTTGCAGCAGCCAGTCGTGGTCCAGGGTGAGCGGACTCACGATATACGGTGACGCGGCAAAAGCGATGAGACCGATGCGGTCGTTGGGGCGCCCGTCGATAAATCTGGAGACGACCGATTTGACCACGGCGATGCGGTTGACGCGGGTGTTATCGACCGTGAAATCGAGCGCTTGCATCGAACCCGAAACGTCCAGTCCGAGAACGATGTCAATTCCATTCGCCGTGACTTCAGTGCGACTGTGGGTGCGCTGCGGCCGTGCCAACCCAACGATCATGAGAGCCGCCGCGATGATCGGCAGCAACCAGACTACCCCACCGATCCGACTCCGAGTGCGGCGCGCGATGTCTCGCGCGAGACTGACATCGGAATATTCGACCGCGGCGACCGGTCCCCGGCGGCCTCTCCACAAAACGATGAGTGGCAGCACGGCCAACGCCCAAAACCACTCGGGCTGAAGAAACCGGATCATGCGACGGGCGCCTCGCCGGTCTCCAGCACGAAACCGCGCGCGCTTCGGAAAAGTGATTCCATATCCGTGACTGCGAACGACGCCCCCGCGAATTTGACGAAGTCGCACTGGCGCAGGAACTCCTCGAGCAGCGAGCGGTGACGCGCGAGCGTTTCATTCGAGCTCTGCAGCAGAGTTTGCAGAAACTCCTCAGTGGTTCGCTGAGTTGCGATGACGCCGAAACGCTTCTCGATGTAGTTTCGTATCACTTCGGATGCAGCGATCCCGAATTCCCGTGCCGTGGCGGGACGCATCAGAGGTCTGGTGCTCTCCAAACGCTCGAGGGCTTGTTCCGATAACGTAAGACTCCGGCGGCGAGCTCGGCGATCGCGCCGGCGCCAGACGGCATAGGCGCAAAGTGCAACGATGATCGCGCCCGCAAGCACGGCGGGCAATACCCAGGACCCCGGCACTGCCTTGGGCCCGCGAATGTCGCGGATATCCTCTTCGGCTTCGGCTAAAGCGGCTCCTAACAGTAACGCGGACCACGCGGAGCATCGTGCGACGCGGCGGAAGCAAACGATCGCCTTCATACGCGTGGGCGGCCGCGCGATTTGAAGAATCGCTGCAGTGGAGGGATGTAGGGCTTATCCGTCCGTAGTTGCACGGTGTCGACCCCTTCGGCTCGCAGATCGCTCCTCAGACGCAGCGCACGCTCCAATGAAAGCTCGTTGAAACGCTTCCGCACCGTGGCGCGCGCTGTGTCGAGCTCGATGATCTCGCCGGTTTCTGCGTCTTCAAGCGCGATGATTCCGACGTTGGGGAGCTCTTTCTCGCGCGGATCTTCGATATGGACCGCAATCAAGTCGTGACGCCGATTGGTCTGGCGGACCGCCCGGCGTAGTTGCGCGCGGGCTGCGGTGGGATCGCCGCTCGTCTCGAAATCCGATATGAGGAACACCACTGCGCGCCGATGCAGCAGTTGATTCACGACATCGAGAGTCTTCACCGTGTCGGTACCGACGCCTCGAGGCTCATGGTAAAGAATGTCTCGCACGACGCGCAGCACGTGCCTGCGACCTTTCTTTGGCGGCAGATAGAGCTCGATGCGGTCTGTGTACAAAATCAGACCAACTTTATCGCTGTTTCGAATGGCGGAGAAGGCCAGCACGCTGGCCACCTCCGCAGCCAGATCGCGCTTGGCCATCGCGCCGGATCCGAAATTTCCGGAAGCACTGATGTCAACCAGCAGAAATAGGGTGAGCTCACGCTCCTCCGTGAACTTCTTGACGAACGCACGTCCGGCGCGAGCCGTAACGTTCCAGTCGATGGTCCGAACCTCGTCCCCCGGGCTGTATTCGCGTACCTCGTCGAAGTCCATTCCCCGGCCCTTGAACACCGAGTGGTAGGCGCCCGCCATACTGTCATCGACCATGCGGCGAGTGCGGATCTCCAGCTCACGCATGCTGCTGCGCATCGTCTTGGTCGATTTCTTCACGTCCGCCATCCGAAAGAATTCCGCGTTCAGGGCACCGGCAGCGTATTCAAGATTTTTTCAATGATATTCGCGGAAGTGATGTTCTCGGCCTCAGCCTCGTACGTCACCGAAACGCGATGGCGCAGTACATCCAGCGCAACCGTTTTGACGTCCTGCGGAGTGACGAAGTGCCGACCGTTGAGAAATGCCATGCCGCGTGCAGCCAGCGTGAGCGCGATGGTCGCACGGGGCGAAGCGCCGGTTTGAATATAGCCGTTCAGGTCAACCCCTGCCGCATTGGGCGGTCGCGTCGCCAGCACGATATCGACGATGTAATCGCGAATCTTTTCGTCGACGAACAGCATATTTACCGCGTGCCGAGCAGCGACGACTTGTTCGGCGCTGACTACCGTGCGCGGCACGATCATTGGCTCGGTGGTCGCCATCGCATCGAGAATCGCCCGCTCCTCAGTCCGCGTCGGGTAGTCGACGATCACCTTCATCATGAACCGATCGATCTGCGCCTCCGGAAGAGGATAGGTACCTTCCTGTTCCAGAGGGTTCTGCGTTGCAAGAACCAGGAACGGCGTCGGCAATGGATAAGTTTCATCGCCGATGGTGACCTGGCGCTCCTGCATGGCCTCCAGGAGCGCACTTTGGACCTTTGCAGGTGCACGATTGATCTCGTCCGCCAGGATGAGATTGCTGAATATCGGCCCATGTTTGGTACGGAACGCGCCGTCCTGAGGGCTATAAATCATGGTGCCGACGATGTCGGCGGGCAGCATGTCCGGCGTAAATTGCAGACGCTTGAAACGCACGGAAATGCAATTGGCCAAAGTCTTCAAAGCCAAGGTCTTCGCGAGGCCGGGGACGCCCTCCAGGAGCACGTGACCGTTGGTGAGCAGTGCGATCAACAGCCGGTCGAGAAGATGCCTTTGACCGACGATGACCCGGCCCATCTCTTCCCGCAGCGGCGTTATCCAAGTTGAACTTTCTGTAACCATTTCGCGCGAAGCGCGCGTTTCAGATCCCGGTATCAGCGAAGCCACACGCTGCTCCTGCATAGTGCCTTGGGCAGGCTGATACGTCTGGTTGAGAACCTGCTCGCCCACGGCCGGGGCAGCTTTTTGATTCATTTAGCGCAAATCCTTCTTGATGATCTTGCGATTGACGGAACGAGAGGAAGCCTCGAGCGCGAGTGTGAAGGCCCGTCTCGCAAAACGCTGCTATCTCGAGGTGTCAGGGTAATGGACAGTGGCTAAAGCCGCGTGCTCTTGTTTTAGCTTGTGCGTAGCAGAGAGGAACGCGGTGGTTAGTCCGCGCGAACTCGGGATAGTTCTCGTAGTTTTCTGAATTTGAACGAGAAACCCGGGAAATTGGCTATCCGGGGCGCGCGTTGCGCTGAACTGGGACCTATAAAACCGGCCCTTGGTGCTGCGCGAGCGGGGGTAGGGCGTGCCTGACGCCAGGCCGGACGCAATTTTCCCACCAGCGCAGGATTCCCGGCGCGGTATTAGCCGACGGGAGCACACTCTCCGGAATCCGCGACTCAACCTTCCTCAGCCTCCTTCTGCTGCCAGATGGCCTGGGTCATAGAGATGGCCTGGGTCATAGATGGAAATAGTCATAAATGGGATATATCTCCTATATTACCCTATAAATCTCTATACCTTGCCTGCGCTCCATGGACCCAAATGCAAACGCGTTTAATCCCGGCGCGGGAATGCCACCGCCAGAGGGCTTGAGTGCCCTCCCGATTAGATTTGCGCCCTGCCGCCATCAACAAATAGCTCGATGCCCGTGACGAAACTGGAATCGTCGGATGCCAGAAACAGCGCGGCCTTGGCAACTTCATCGGCTTCTCCCATGCGTCCCATCGGAATGGTGGACACAATCCGCGCAATGGTCTCTGGAGGTTGCAGATCTATGATTGGTGTTTTGATGGGGCCAGGACTCACGACGTTGGAGCGGATGCGACGGTCCTTCAACTCCGAGGTCCAGGTTCGCACAAAGGAGCGGATGGCGGCCTTGGAAGCTGCGTAGACACCAAAGTCGGGAGTACCTTTGACACCGGCAACGGATCCGGTGAGGATGATTGAGCTTCCGTCATTCAGCAGGGGTAACGCCTTTTGTACCGTGAACAGGGTCCCCCTTACATTGATGTTGAAGGTTTGATCGAAATACTCCTCTGTGATTCGTTCCAGGGGAACGAATCCGCCAATTCCGGCGTTGGCGAACAGGACGTCGATTCGTCCCATCTTCCTGACGCGCTCATAGAGGCGATCCAGATCGGCCGGTTTGGCAATATCCCCCTGAACGCCCGTGACGCTCCCGCCGATCGCCTTGACGGCATCATCGAGCTCTTTCTGGCGACGGCCCGTAATGAAGACATGAGCGCCCTCCTTCACGAAGAGCTTCGCGCTCGCCAAGCCGATCCCCGTCGTGCCGCCGGTGATGACCGCCACCTTACCCTGTAGCTTTCCCATGGCCTTACTCGAAGTGATGATCGAACGAAGTTGTGGCGCTGCTATTCATCATCTGAATCTCCCATGTTGGGCTTGAAGTTGATCCGTCGACCGCATAACGCGGCGTCATCTGCGAGCAATGTTGCTATTGGCGTGTACATCCCACCCGCCGCCAAGCGCACGGAATGTGCGCACGGCCGCACGCGCCGCATCCGCTCGGCTGCTGTCCAGATCATCCCGCGCCGCAAGCAGCTGACGATCCGCGTCCAGTACATCGGTCAATGGAATGGACCCCGCCTGGTACGCCCGCTCGGATAGATCGCGAGCTCGCGTCAGCGAGGCAACCTCGCCCTGCACCTCCTGGACGCGCGCCTCTGTTTGCGACAGCGCCATGAAAGCGTCCTCGACGTCCTCGGTGGCTTTTAGAGCGGCTTGGCGATACTGGGCGAGCGCTTCGGCATTGGCGCCGCGTGCTTCCGCGACCTCTGCGTCGACCTTGCCAAAGTCGAACAGGCGCCACCGGATGGCTCCCGTCCCGATGGGCTGAAAGGCCCTTTCGGCAAAAAGGTGGTTGACGCTCATACTGTCGAAGCCGAGCACGCCGGACAGAGAGATCTTCGGGTAGTGATCCGAGATCGCAGCGCCAATGCGCTCATTCGAGGCTGCGAGTCGGCGCTCGGCGGCGATGATGTCGGGTCGGCGTCGAAGGACATCGACGGGCTCGCTGCCGGCGTCGACCGGCGGGATCGCCGGAATTGCAGTGGGCTCGGCGAGCTCACGAGCGTATGTCCCCGGTTGTGCACCCATGAGCACATCGAGCCGATTGAGCTGCGCTTCCAGCGCAATGCGCAACGCCGGCACGGTGGATCTGGCCTGTTTGAGAAGCGCCTCTGTCTGGGCGACTTCCCGGTCGTCTGCCACTCCTACACTGTGACGGACTTGAACCAGATGCAGGAGACGTGCGTCGGTGTCAATCTGGTCCTGCGCTACGGCCAGCCTGGCCTGAAAGCCCCTGATCTGAAGGTACGCATCGGCCGTATCGGCCGCGACAGTGATCCGCGTCCCGACCTGTTCGGCCTGGGCTGCTTGCGCTTCGTCCCGTGCAGCAGCAGCGCTGCGCCGCAAACCCCCCGCAAGGTCAAGCTCCCAGCTCGCCACGGCTCCGACGTTATACTCCCGCTGCTGTCGGTTGTAGCCCGGCACCGTGCTTGCGATGGAGCCGATTGGGCTAACAAGGCTTTGCCGCTCTGCGGTGCCCGTCGCGTCCAAGTCGACCGTCGGCAGAAGTTGCGCACCCGCCCCGGCCGCTGTTGCGCGGGCTTGCTGAACGCGGGCAAACGCCGCCGCGAGATCGAGATTCTCATCCAGGGCGCGTTGGACGACGGTGACGAGCCCTGGGTCGTTGAAGCCCGTCCACCAGGTGTCGAGATGGGGTGCGGGCCTCGGCGGCTTTTCAGTGCTGAGTGCACCTTGGTTGTGAAAGGGGGTGAGACGGGTGTCGGGCGCGACGTAGTTCGGACCTACAGCGCAGCCGGAGATACTCAAGCCTATGGCAAAGCCAGTCGCTGCCCTAGCGCGATTCATGCTTCGCCGTCCTTTAGGCTTGGATCCCTCGGAAGCACTGAACACCGAGAGTGCTTTGGTGACCGTGTCTGTCACGTCCGCACCTTCCGGCTCATCTTACGGACGAACGTGTAAAAGGCAGGGGTAAACAGAAGGCCAAAGCAGGTGACGCCCAGCATTCCAAACAGTACCGTCGTGCCCAGCGAACGCCGCATTTCGGCACCGGCTCCCGTTGCAACCGCGAGCGGGGCAACTCCCAAGATGAACGAAAAGGAGGTCATCAGAATCGGGCGAAGTCGCGTACGCGCGGCGTGAACGGCCGCCTCACCGGGGGTTACGCCTTCTTCTTCCTTTTGCCGCGCGAACTCGACAATCAGGATTGCATTTTTAGCCGCCAAGCCCACCAGAACAACGAAGCCGATCTGAGCGAGGATATCGATCGGCATGCCGCGCACGAGCAGGCCGGTTACGGAGGCGAGCAGGCACATTGGCACGATCAAGACGATCGCCATCGGCAGCTTCCAGCTCTCGTATTGCGCGGCTAGAACAAGGAACACGAACAGAGCGGCCGCCCCGAAGACAAGAAGGGTCGGGGTACCGCGCTGCTGCTGTTGGAACGCGAGGTCGGTCCATTCAAAGCTGATGCCCGGGGGAAGAACCCGATGGGCAAGCTCCTCCATACGGCGCAACGCCGTGCCAGTGGCCACACCCGGAGCCGCGACCCCCTGCACCTCGGCAGCGGGGAAAAGATTGTAGCGCGGCACACGGTACGGAATCGTAGCGTCCCTAAGCTGGGCCACCGTCCCGATTGGCACCATCTCACCGGTGGTGTTGCGTACTTTCAGTCGAGCGATGTCCTGCGAGTTGCGCCTGAACTGCCCATCCGCCTGGACGACGACCTGGTATGTTCTGCCGAGATAGTTGAAGTCGTTGACGTACTGTGAGCCCAGATAGACCTGCAGCGTAGAAAACACGTCGGTCGGGATGAGGCCAACCTTCTCAGTTTTCACGCGATCGATATCCGCGTAGACAGACCGGGAGCCCGCGTTGAACAGCGTGAATACACCAGCAAAGTCCGGGTCCTTGTTGGCCGCAGCGACCAAGGTATTGGCGGCGTGCGCCAGAGCTGCCGAGCCAAGCCCTGCGCGGTCCTCCAACATCATTTTGAACCCGCCTGCATTACCAAGGCCCTGTACGGGTGGAGGCGGGATCGTCAGCACATAGGCGTCCTTGATAACAGACAAGCGCTTGCGTAGGTCCGCCAATACCGTCTCTGCCGTCACTCCCGAAATTGAGTGGTTATAGAGCGAGGGTAAACCGGAGAAGATCGTTCCGGAGTTCGAGGCTACTGTGAAGGTCGTGGCGTCAAGTCCGGCAAACGGCGCCACATGCTCGATGCCTCGTGTCGTCAGGATGATGTCGATCCCCCTTCGGATCACCTTCTCGGTTCGGTCCAAAGTGGCCCCAGGCGGGAGCTGTATGACCGTGATGAGGTAGCCCTGATCCTGCTCGGGTATGAAACCGGTCGGTGTCGTCGAGAGCTCGATGCCCGCTGCGCCGACCAGCGCCACGTAAATCCCAAGGACTACGGTCAATCCCTGCACAAGACGACGGGTGAGATAGCCGTATCGGACCGACAGTCCTTCAAAACCGCGGTTGAAGCGATCGAAGCCCGCATCCAGGAAGCGGCGAGCGAGACCGGTGCGCGAGTGGTCCCGTGGGGTGTGCGCCTTAAAAAGCACGGCGCAAAGAGCAGGGCTCAGCGTCAGTGAGACGAAGCAGGAAATGATAGTCGAAGCGGCTATCGTCACCGCGAACTGGCGAAAGAACAGTCCCGAGATACCGGACAGGAAGGCAGATGGAACGAAGACGGCGCACAACGTGAGCGCAATCGAGATGAGTGCCCCGCCGACTTCGTCCATCGTCCGGTGCGCGGCTTCCGATGGTGACATTCCCGAGCGCATATTGCGCTCGACGTTTTCCACCACAACGATCGCATCATCGACGACGATACCCACCGCCAGTACCAGGCCAAACAGAGACAGATTGTTCAGCGATATTCCAAGTGCTGTCAGGACCGAAAACGTCCCGACAAGCGAAACCGGGATGGCGATGACCGGAATGATCGTCGCGCGCCAGCGCTGCAGGAACACGAACACCACCCCGACCACCAGAAGGATGGCGACGAAAATAGTGACGACGACTTCCTTGACCGACTTGGCGATGAATATTGTCGGATCGTAGATGATCCTGTATTTGACACCCGGAGGAAAATCCTTCTTGAGATCCAGCATGGTCGACAGGACTTCACCATCAACCGCGAGCGAGTTCGCGCCCGGCTCGGCGTAGATCACCAGGGACGAAGAGTTGCTACGATCCATGTACGCCGTGGAGCCGTAATCCGCCGCGCCCACCTCGACGCGACCGATGTCACGTACACGTGTTAGTCGTCCCTGGTGATCGGATTTCACGACGATATCGGCGAATTGCTCGGGAGTGGACAGCCGCCCCAGCGCCTCCACATTGATCTGATAGGCCTCGTCTGCGGGGGTCGGTGGTTGATTCAGTATCCCAGCCGAGACTTGCAGATTCTGGGCACGCAGCACCGCGAGCACCTCGCTGGCATCTATGTCATGTGCTGCAACTTTGTCCGGATCGAGCCAAATGCGCATGGCATATTCACGACCGCCCAGGAACTGCACATCGCCAACGCCGCGCAGCCGCGCGAGCTCGTCCTTCACGTGGAGAGTCAAGTAATTGGACAGGTAGAGAGTGTCGCGCGATTTGTCCGGCGAGTAGAGGTGCACGGCCAGAAGGATGCTGGGTGTTGCCTTCCTGACCTGCACGCCGAGACGCTGCACATCCTCGGGGAGTCGAGGCAACGCATCCTGGACGCGATTCTGCGTGAGCATCTGCGCGATGTTCAGATCGGTGCCAATGCGGAACGTAACGGTTATGGTGAGCTTGCCATCTCCTGTCGACTGGCTGCTCATATAGAGCATATTTTCAACACCGTTGATCTGCTGCTCGAGCGGCGTCGCCACGGTACGCGCCACTGTTTCCGCGGACGCACCCGGATAGGACGTCGTGATCTGCACCGTCGGTGGGACAACTTCCGGATACTGGGCGACCGGCAGGACGAAGAGCGCTCCGAGACCAAGCAATGTGACGAAGGAGCTCAGGACGGTTGCGAAGCGCGGGCGGTCAATGAAGAAATGTGCCAGGCGCATGTTGTGGGCTCGGTCCTAGTCCTGACCTGCGGCGGCGAGGTAGTGGATCGTCCCGTCCTGCACGGCGACCTTTGACCCCGGCGTCGCGTACACAAGTCCGTCTATGACCACCCGGTCGTTCGCGACAAGGCCGGACCGAATGACTCGTAGACCGCCCCGTATGTCCCCGATCTCGGCTTGTTTGGGCACGACGGTTCCATCCGCCGAGACGGTCAACACGAGGTGCTGGGACTGGTCATGCACTACCGCGGCATCCGGGACCAGGAGAGTCGGTGCCGCGGGAGCAACAGCCAGCCGCACGCGGGCAAACTCGCCGGGCGTCAGGAGTAGGCCGGGATTCGGAACCGTCGCTCGGGCATGAATCGTGCCGCTCGATCGGTCGACCACGTTATCTACGAAGTCGAGCCTGCCCTGGCGCGTGAACTGCATCTCGTCGCTCAAGGCGAGTTCGACCTTGTCGGCGAGACCTCCCTCGAGCCGTTCGCGGTGCCGGGAGAGCGTCATGAAATCTGACTCGCTCATATCGAAATCCAGGTAGATGGGATCGAGCGAAACGAGCGTCGCGAGCAGCGTCGTCGGAGTTGTTCCCGCACGGCTGCCGGCAATCAGGTTGCCCACGGAGACCAAATGCGTGCCGATGCGGCCTGTGAAAGGCGCCGTGATGCGGCAATGCTCGAGGTCGAACCGAGCATCGCGGATTTGAGCCTTGGCATCGTCCACTGAAGCCCGGGCAGCCCGTTGCTCGGAGGTACGCTGGTCGACGTTCTGCGCCGTTCCAGCGTCCTCACGCCGCAACGCCTGAGCACGCTCGAGTTCGCGGTCAGCCAGTGCGAGACGCGCGCTTGCTGTCTCGAGTTGAGCGGTCGCCTGGGCGAGCTTGATCTCGTACGGACGCGAATCAATGGTGAAGAGGAGATCACCTTTATGGACGATGTCCCCGTCCTTGAAGCGGATTTCCGTAAGGGTGCCGCCAACCTGAGCGCGCAACTCGACCTGGTCCACCGCAGAGAATTGGCCCAGGAAGCCCAGTCTCGAATCCAGCTCGCGCACGAGGGGCTTGCTCACCACCACTTGCGGAGGCCCCGCTGGGGTGGCCTCCGCAGTAGCACCGCTGTGGGCATGGGAATAGGCCAGCCATGCGACTCCGAGTGCCGCGATGGATATCCCGGCAACAATCCACCGTTTGGCTGGCGACCGTTGTTCCCAAGCGCCCAACCGGTTGCTATGTTCGTTCACGTTGCCACTCCCCAGATATCGAAAAACTACTTGCTCGTTGCGCCGCAACCGCTCCAGATGCAGTCGTCCCGTGTGGGCCCGAAATGTCCGCGCACCATCGACCTCGCCGCAGCCATCTGGCCACACAGCAAGATCACTATAGATGATAGTGAACCTCTAATGTGCGGATAGATTACGGGCGACATGTAAACTGTCAAGCACTTTCCCGCAGTTTGGAGGCCAAATGCAGGCGCCTGCTTGGATCGATGAGTTATATCCATATGCATTCCGCCTTGCCGGCGCGAGGCACCGATCAGCGCGGGGAAGAGTCGCGGCACTGGCTCGACAGCCCCGAAGCGGGCTGTATCCGTTACACTTTGTGTCGTAATCCAGTTAGATGTCGTATACCATCTAAAGTCAAGGAATCTGCAGGGGCCAGCGCAAGCAGAGTGAGGCAGAAGAGAGGTTCAGCAGGCTATGAAAAAATCGAAACAGGAAACGGCGCAGACGCGCCAGCGGATCGTGGCGACCGCGGCCGCCGAATTCCGCCGCAACGGTATCGCCGGGACGGGTCTGTCGGAGGTGATGGCCGCTGCCGGTTTGACCCATGGTGGATTTTACCGACACTTCGATTCAAAGGACGAATTGGTCAAGGAAGCTTGCGCGGCGGCCGTCGATTCGGTGGTCGCATCGCTCGGAACTTCGATCGCGGAGCGCCCTGGACGCGCTGCCATTCAGGCCGCCATTCACGACTATTTGTCGACGGCACACAGGGAGAACGAGTCTGGCTGTTGTCCATTTGTGACGCTGGGGAGCGAGCTCGCGCGAGGAAGTGACGACGTCCGTGAAGCCGCCACAGCCGGTTTCCTCAGGCTCGTTGAGGTGTTTGCGAGTCACTTGGACGATCTGCCGCCGGCTGCCGCGAAGAAAGAGGCTTTGGTGATGCTGTGCACCATAATTGGCGCTTCGACCATGGCGAGAATAGTCAAGAACCCTGACCTCTCGGGCGCCATATTGCGGCAAGCCAGAAAGCATCTTGCTGAGAAGTAGAACAAACGCCCCAGGGATGAAGGAAGTACTAACGTTCGAATTCGCCGCGCCGGAGGTCATTGCGCGCTTCCTCGGCACCAATGACGCAGGCCGCGGCATTACCGGCGATGGCCCTGCGATCGAGCCGCCGTCATGGCGATCGGGCGTCTAGCCCAAATGCTGGGACGCCGGGGGCCGGCATCTAGCGCTCTGTTGGAATAGCCCATATCCCTCTTTGCGCCTTCCACCCTGCCGGTGGAATAGCTAGCTTGGCTCCGACCAAACGCCGTCCGACACTCCGGCGGCCCAACAGAGGATCGTAGAATGAGCACTCAAGTCGTATTGATCACGGGCGGACTCACCGGCATCGGGCGCGCCGCCGCGATCGCCTTCGCCAAGAACGGCTCGAAGGTGGTCGTTGCCGGCCGGCGTGATGAGGCGGGCAAGACGCTCGCCAAGGAGCTGCGCTCCTTCGGTTCGGAAGCCGAGTTCATCAACGCAGACGTCCGCAAGGAGGATGACATCCGCGCAATGGTCGATAAGACCGTGGCACGGTTTGGCCGTCTCGATGTCGCGGTGAACAATGCTGCCACCGAAGGCCGGGTTGGCCCTATCGCCGAGCAAACCGCGGAGAGCTATGCCGCGACTTTCGACACGAATGTTCTGGGCGTGCTCCTGTGCATGAAACACGAAGTGCGCGTCATGCAAAAGCAGCGCAGCGGTAACATCATCAACATCTCCTCGACCTACGGACACGAGGGTGCGGCCGGGGCCTCCGTCTACGTCGGGAGCAAACACGCCGTCGAGGGGATCACCAAGTCGGTGGCACTTGAGGTCGTCAGCTCGGGAATTCGAGTGAATGCCGTAGCACCTGGTCCTGTGGACACCGGCATGTTGACGCGCTTTACGGCTACGCCGGAAAACAAGGCCGCGCTGGTGTCTACCGTTCCGATGGCCCGCCTTGGCCTTTCGGAGGAGCAGGCGAACGCCATCGTCTTCATCGCTTCGGACGGAGCGTCGTTCATCACCGGACACATCCTCAACGTCGACGGAGGTAAGAGTCACTGATCTGTCCGGGCGCGTCCTGCATTAGCCCAGATACCAGGAATAAGTTTATGCCCATCGGTAACTCAGATCGTATCAAGGTCGGTGTTCTCTTGGAGCGGACGAGCGGCGAGCGCCGCGTTGCATTGATCCCGGCCGACATCAGGAAACTGATCTCGAAAGCGACGGTCGCTGTGGAGAGCGGCGCCGGCTGCGGGGCCGGCTTTGAAGACGACACTTACGTAGACGCTGGTGCCCGCATCGCAACCTTGCGGGAAATTCTCGAAAGCTCTGATGTTGTCATCAAGGTGAGGCCGCCCCGCGTTGACGAAATGCCGCCTGCTGGCCGCACCCTGGTTTCGCTCGCGGGGCCCGATCCCGACGTTGCCGAATCGTTGCGGAAGCGCTCGGTTATCCATCTCGCTCTGGAACGCATGCCGAGAACAACACGCGCTCAGGCAATGGATGTCCTGTCCTCCCAGGCGTCCATCGCGGGCTATGCGTCTGTGCTCGAAGGTGCACGCGCCTCGGGCGTCCTGCTCCCGATGTTGACCACGGCGGCCGGTACCATAAAACCCGCGAGAATGATTGCGCTCGGTGCAGGCGTGGCCGGTTTGCAGGCGATCGCCACCGCCCGCCGGCTTGGCGCCGTGGTTCACGGTTTCGATGTTCGGGCAGCCGCTCGCGAGCAAGTGGAGAGCCTCGGCGCCAAATTCATTTCGGTGGATGCCGACATCGGCGCAGGCGAGGGCGGCGGCTACGCCCGGGAGCAATCGAGCGATCAGCAGGCGCAGCTTCGCCGGGCTCTCTCGACTCATCTGGCGACGATGCAACTCGTCATAACCACCGCGCAGATCCCCGGCCGCCCGGCGCCATTGCTGATCGATCGCGCGACACTCGGCATGATGAAACCGGGCTCCGTCATTATCGACCTTGCCGTGGAGACAGGGGGAAACTGCGAGGTTACGGAGCCTGATGCAACTATCGCGTTCAATGGCGTGCGTGTCATGGGGCCGACAAACCTGCCGAGCCTCATAGCAAGCGACGCCAGCCGCTTCTTCAGTGGCAACATCCGCTCTCTGCTGGCCTATCTACTGGAAGGGGCTGGCCGACTGAATCTTGACGCTTCAGATCCCATCAGCGGTGCGTTGCTTGCCGGTCAGAATGTGGCGAGAGCGTCTGTGGCCGCGGCCTGAGGATATCGACAATGGCGACAACGACTATCATCCAGTTATTCGTCTTCATGCTCGCCGGCTTTGTCGGTGTGCAAACCATTAACCGAATACCACCGCTGCTGCATACGCCGCTGATGGCGGCTACAAATGCTATTTCGGGCATTTCGCTCGTTGCGTCGCTGGTACTCGCCGGCAGCGGCGACGGCCTTCTGGCAACGACCCTCGGCACGGTCGCCGTTGCGTGCGCCATGGCGAACATCGTCGGCGGCTTTCTCATAACCGATCGGATGCTGTCGATGTTCAAGCGTACGAAAACCGGTCTGGCCGATAAGGACGAGGACAGCGCTTCGAGCGCCGAAGCGTCATGACTGAGACACTCATCCAGCTCGCATATCTGCTCGCGGCGTTCTTATTCATCACCGCCCTTCGTGCCCTGGGTCGCCCTGACAGTGCCCGGCGCGGTATGCAGTTGGCGGCTTTCGGCATGGCGGTTGCAGTCATAGCGACCCTCTTTCAGGCTCGTATCGTTTCCTATGAGTGGATCGTGGTCGGCGCGGCTGTTGGTGCGACAGTCGGGTATCCGCTTGGGATGTGGGTGCCGATGACCGCGATGCCACAGCGCATTGCGCTCAGCCATGCGTTCGGAGCGCTTGCGGCAACCGTCGTGGGCGTAGGCGAATACGCCAACGGCTTATCGGCGGGTACGCTCGTTCGAGCGAACGTAGCGGCGCTGGGCCTCGAGGTCCTCTTCGGTGGTGTGACCGTCACGGGCAGTCTGATCGCCTTCGGCAAGCTACAGGAAATCCTGCCGGGCCGTCCTTTAGTATTCCGGGGCCAAAACGCCATCAATGCTCTACTGCTCGCTGTCGGCGCCGCCTGTCTGGCCTGGCTGATCATTTTCCCCACCCAGGTGCTGGTCTTCGGCGCCATGGTTGCCAGCGCCGTCCTCTTAGGCGTCCTTTTCGTACTACCGATTGGTGGGGCCGACATGCCGGTCATCGTCTCGCTCCTGAACTCATATGCGGGACTTGCTGCCGTCGCGACCGGGTTCGCCATTGATAACAACATCCTGATTATTGTCGGAGCGCTGGACGGTCTGAGTGGCTTCATCCTGGCGATCGCCATGAGCAAAGCGATGAACCGCTCATTCGCGAACGTACTGTTCGGCGCGTTCGGTGCGACTGACACCGACGCGGCCCTCGTGACGGCCATCGAGGGAGAAATGTCCTCCACGACCGCCGAGGACGCCGCGTTGCGGCTCGCCTACGCCGAGCACGTCATCATGGTTCCGGGCTATGGCCTGGCTGTATCGCAGGCACAGCATCAGATGCGCGAGCTGGGGGACTTGATCGAGAAGCGCGGGGGCGATGTTCGATACGCGATCCACCCTGTCGCAGGAAGAATGCCGGGACACATGAACGTCCTGCTGGCAGAGGCCGGCGTTCCGTACGACAAGCTCATCGACATGGATGAGATCAACGAGCGATTTGTCGAGACTGATGTCGCCGTCGTTGTCGGCGCGAATGACGTAGTCAATCCTGCCGCTCGCACCAATCCGGCCTCCCCGATCTTCGGAATGCCGATTTTAAAGGTAGCCGATGCGAAGGGCGTTCTCGTCCTCAAGCGTGGCAAAGGCAAAGGCTTCTCGGGCGTGGAGAATGAGCTCTTCGTGGACCCCAAGACATCGATGTTGTTCGGCGATGCTCGGCAATCCCTATTGGATCTTGGCTTGCAGGTCAAAGAAGCCTAGCTCAGGGGTAGAAGACTGCCGGCCAGGGTAGCGAGCGAAGCGCACTATTTCTTAAACGCCTGCCTGAGAATATCGGTATGCAGGCCGTCCGCCGGTAGTGAGCGATGACCGATGCACCGATGAAGGGACCGCCTGGCGCCCCGATGACGGCTCGGCTCGACCGTCCAGACGCGCTCACAGCATTTCCAAAGCGGCACGTCATTTAGGGCTCCTCTGGAATAAGCCATATCCCCTTCTGCGCCTTCTGCCGGCGCGGTGGAATAGATAGCTTAGCTCCATCGGATGCGACCCCGTGCAGTGCGACGAATGAACGACCCCAGCGCATGCCTGACAGGTATGCCTCCAGCTTACAAAGTCTTTTTCAACTCTGCCGTAAGCGGCTACTCTGCAGCCCATCGCGGCTCAAGCATTTCAGAAGGATGTAGATCATGACTGACAAGCCGATGAAGATTCCGGGGCCCGACCACCCCATTTCGATCGCTCCGAACCCCTCTCGCGTCGTGGTCACAGTCGGCGGAAAAGTGATTGCCGACACCCGTGATGCGTTGACTCTTCGCGAGGCCTCCTATTCAGCCGTTCAATATATCCCTCGTCGGGATGTCGACATGGCCGCGCTCACGCGTAGCGAACACACGACGTATTGCCCCTATAAAGGCAACGCCTCCTACTACAGCATTCCGGCCGGCGGGGATCGCTCCGTCAATGCGGTGTGGACGTATGAGACCCCATTTGAAGCGATGGCACAGATCAAGGATTACGTCGCCTTCTACCCTGACCGCGTCGACCGGATCAACTAACGGCCGCGAGTTGCCTGGTTCCGACGGCTCGAGCCGGGCCGCACACCGCGACACTCCGAGCAGCGCCTCAGGCGTTCCCGCGACGACGGATCGCCTTGAGCGCCGTGACGACTTGGTCGGCGTGAGGTCCGTTGCGGTAGTCGACATCGACGGCACCCAAAACGATCGTGCCGTCCGTGCCGATCAGATAAGTCGCCGGTATCGGGACGAGCCATTCGCCCGCTCTGGCGTTGCGGGGCGGTGCATAACCGCGCTCGAGGTAGATAGGTCGGAGTCGGGCTGGCAGGCAGTAGGCGACCCCGTATGCGACGGCCACCTTCATCCCCTCGTCGATCAGCGTTGTGAATGGAAGACGCGCCGCGTTCGCTCGTGCGCCCGCAAGGACTTCCGGTGATGGTGGTGGGGAGATGGCAACCAGC